>JAKLKA010000276.1 GCA_023150915.1 Polyangiaceae bacterium | reverse complement strand
GTCAGTACGTCGTCGGCCGGTACATCGCGGACTTCGCCGTGCCCTCCGCGCGCGTCGTGATTGAGGTCGATGGCGCGTACCACGCCAGCCGGCGTGCGGCGGATGCGCGCAGGGACCGCGATCTCGGGCGCCGCGGGTGGCGAGTGTTGCGGTTGCCGGCGGAGCTGGTGGCGAAGACCTCGGGGAAGCCGTTGCGCGCGTGCGCGCGGCGCTCGGCGGGTGACGAGGGGTGGCGATCGCCACCTGAACTCGCCGCTTCGCCACCTTTCGCTGCCGTGGGGATTGCGCGCCCTGCTCGGTTACGACCGGAAGCTCTGTGCCGAAGTCGTGAGCGCTTTCATGGCGGAGGTGGACCGCTCGCTACGCTGGCGCGCCAAGCGCGAGCTCGGGCTGGCGAGCGTCGCGGACGCGCACACGGGCGGCGTGGCCGCGGTGCAGAGGACAGACAGCGCCCTGCGATTAAGCGTCCACTTCCACTCGCTGGTGCTCGACGGAGTGTACGTGCACGAAAGCGGCGACCCCCGCGCACCGCTCGAGTTTCGCGAGCTCGACACGCCCACGCACGCGGACGTCGCCGAGGTCGCCGCGCGCACCGCCGCTCGTGTTCGAGCCGGCCGACATCATCCCGCGTCTGGTCGCCGCGGTGCCCCCGCCTCGCTGGCACTTATTGCGCTACTTCGGCGTACTCTCGAGCCACTCCTCGCGCCGGCGTCTCGTCGTCCCTCAGCCGCCGCCCGACGCGACCGCGAACAAGCCCCTGCCGCTCGCGGCGACCAGCTCGAGCTGCTCGGCGAGCGCGACCACGCGCCGGCGCCGCGCAAACGCTGGGCCTGGCTGCTCGCACACGTCCCCCGTCAGGGACTTCCGAGGGTCGTCTTCGCCGCCAACGTCGAGACCTGCCCGCGCTGCTTCGGGCCCATGCGACGCGCTTCGCGATGCCCGGAGGGGTACTGGGCCGAGGTCGCTAACACCAGCGCCCAGATCACGCGGCTGCTCTCCGAGCACGGCCTCGGGCCGCGGGCCCCGCCGAGCGCAAGCCGGACGACCCGCGTGCCCGAGCAGATGTGTTGGGGTTCGGGGAGGCCAGCAGGTGAGGTGAGCGCGCGACCGACATCGCCAAAGGCGAAGGTGTGCCCCGCCTTCTGATTCGACCTCGCCAACGCACCGGCCAGTGCGATCATCACGCTGAGCAAGGGTTCGCGGGATGACCTCGATGCCCGCACGCCAGCCGCGTATCCTTCGGCTCGGTGGGCTTTGGCAGTTCGTTTTTCCTACGCGCCCTACGCGCATCCCCACCCAGGCAGGAAACCAGCAAAAGGCCAACCCCCGCTGCGGCAAGCGCCAACGTCCATCGTGTCCGGATCATGAGCTCCCTCCTTGCATGCGTCGGTTGTGAAAAGGCGTCCCGCGGATGAGATTCGCAGGATCCATGCCACGCTGCGGGGTGACAGAACCGTTGCATTTCAGAATAGACAGAAGGGGGACAGGCCCGGCGAGAGCATCAATTTTCTGAGGCGGGAGTGGACTTTCTGAGAGTCGGATCAGTTTGGCGGCTGGACCTGGACCAGCCGGCCGGTTCCGGGTTCGACCAACCGGTAGGTGGTGCCCGGGCCACGGTGCTGGAACTCACCACCCATCTCCTGAATCTGGCGATCCAGCTCCTCCCGGGTGACCACGGACTTCTCGAGGACCCCGGTGGCCTGGGCAGGCTTCCCGCGCAGGTCGGGCGATTCGGATTCAACATCGACCCCCAGGAGGCTTGCGATCTTGGAGTTTAGCACCTCCCCCCGCAGGGTCACCAGCTTGCCGACCGCGCCCGCGACCTGGGTGGGATCGGTGATCACGGGCGGCTCGCCGGCCGGTTTGAGGTTACCGTGCGCCGCACAGCAGCCGCCACCAACCATGATCAACAGAACAAGTCCCACCGAGGCTACCAGCGTGTGCATGTGGTTTCTCCCTCGAACGGTCATTTTGCCAGCATCTGCCGGATCTGCGCCAGCCTGTTGCGGTTCTCTTCGTAGGACAAGGTCGCGGTGAGATCCTCGTGCTCGATGAGCGTGCGCGGCAGCGGCGCAAAAAAATCGGCACAGCGCCCGATCCTGGAGCCTGCCGCGTACCAGCCGCGATCGGGCGTGGGTCAGGACGAGCTCGTTCATGGCCGATCCTGATGTGCGGATGGATGCGAGGAGTGCGGCTGCGGCCGGCGGCCAGATCGGCGTCGATGATCTCGCGGATGAAGTCCTTGGGGGGGGGCCGCAGTCACGGCGGGCACCTCAGACTCGGCTTTCGCCCTTTCGGGCGAAAGCCGAGGCTACAGACTTCAGGCTGCAGGCTTCAGGAGGTCCAGTCGCGCGGGCGGCTTCGGTGGAGGCAGAAGATGGCGACCTGGCGGGCGTAAAGGTTGTTGCAAG
>JAKLKA010000115.1:0-17500 GCA_023150915.1 Polyangiaceae bacterium | reverse complement strand
GCCCGAGCACAACGTCAAGTACCGGGAGCGGAAGCTGCCCGAGTGATCACGACTGCGGCAGATCTTCGGCGTACCAGCGGCCGAGCTTCTCGCGCACCAGATTGATCTCGGCGCCGTTCGACAGCCGCGCGCGGTAGCCCGTCTCGCCACGAAGCTGGTAGCGCCCGAGCACCTCGATCGGCACCCACGAGCTGCCGAACCAGAGCGCGTGCGGGCGCCGTGCATCGCCGGGCGCCGAGCGAACCTCGACCCGCGACCAGTGGTCGTGCTGGGCGTTGCGCGGAAGCTCGAGCCCCGCCTCGTGCGCGATCTCGCGCACGGCCTCGGACAGGGCGCGCGGTGACACCGCAAAGCAGCGCCGCGCCACCTCCAGGACGATGGCGTAGCCTTCGGGGAGCGCCACCACCGCGAAGCTTCGCTGGCGCGCGCGGACGATGATCTGGCTCGTTTCAGCCCAGCCGGGGACCAGGCTCGAGCCCAGAGCGCGCAGCACCAGCCGCCACTCGGCGGCGGCCACGCGGATCTCGAACGGCTCGGCCGCGCCGGCGTAGTCCACGGTCTCACCCTCTTGGTCGACCAGGGCCGCTGCCAGCGCCCCGGTGCTGTCGCACAGCCGCAGCAGCGCCGCGCCGAAGGGCGTGGCGTCTTGATCACGGGTCCCGATCGCGCGCTTTGGCCGCGTCATCGGTCGACCTGAACGCGCGCGAGGAGGTCGCTCACCCCGCGATCGAGCAGGACCGGCGCGCCCTTGTTGACGCTCTCGAGCAGGCGCTGGTGCTGCACGCGCGCGCGGCGATCGAAGATCTCGCGCTCCATCATCAGGCGCCGATCGTCGAGCGGCACCATCTTCTCGGGGATGCGCTCGACCGCCAGGATCACGTGGAAGCCGTAACGCGACTCGACCAGCGGGCTGACCCCGGGAACGCTTTCGACGGCGTGGGCGCCCTGGCTGTACGAAAGCTCGAGGCGCCGGGGTTCCGCCCCGGGCGGAGCCTTCGGATCACCGATCCGCCCGTCGGCCGCCACCGGCTCGAGGTGCTCGACCTTCACGCTGAGCCCCTCGGCGTCGACCGCCTTGGCCTTCGTCTCGAAGTCGGCCGCCGCGGTGCTGTCGGCCACCGCGGCGCGGATGCGCTCGGCCACGCGCCGGGCCTTGGCCGACTTCTGCGGCGCTTCCTCGATCACCACCGCGTGGGTGGTTCGCACGAGCACGGGCCGCGCCACGTCGAGCCAGCGAAGCGCCGTGACCTCTTCGACCTCGGCGTCGGTGGGGGGCCCCTGGTCCCGGGCCTCGCGCGCGATCTCTTCCAGCAGGGCGCGGGCCAGCGCCGAGCGCTCGGCGCTCTCGATCAGTCCGGTGCCCGAAAGCGTGCGCCGGGCGTGGGCCGCGAACAACGCGTCGGAGATCAGCCGCTCGCGGGCCTGCGGCAGGTCGATGCCCTGCGCCCGAGCCACGTCACGCACCAGCTGGGTCGGAATGTCGTCCGAGCCGACCTGGGCCGCGACCCCCTCGGGCAGCTGGGTGGTCTGGGCCGGGGCCGGGGCGTCACGCTTGGTCCCGCAGGCGAGCGCGAGGGCTCCGATCAGCACGAGGCGAGGGCGGCCCAGCATGGCTCAGCGTGACGCGCCTTTCGGTCGGAGCATGTCCGTGGCCGAGCGCAGGGTGAGGGCCCCGACCGCCAGCCAGTAGAGCGCATCGAGATCGCGGCGATCGCCCAGCGCGCTCACCCCCATGGTGAAGGCGCCCGCTGCAGCGACCAGCAGCACGACACTGATGACATCGACGACCCGGGCCACCACGCACACTCTACTCGACGAGCATCCAGGCGAAGCGGACGATCAGCGCGATGGCCAGGACGGAGAGGGGGCGAACCGCTGCACCCAGCCGCAGAGTGGCCGGGGTCAGGGGTTTGTAGTCCTGGCGATCGACGGCGATCTTTGCCGCGCTGGTCACCAGGGCAATGGCCGAGACCACGGCCGCAGCGTGGGACAAGAGCGCATGGCTGGGCCGCGCCACGCGCCACGCAGCAAACGACGTCAAGGCGGCCCCGAGGAGACCGATGGCGAAGATCGGTGTCGCCAGCAGAGGGAGGTGGCTGCGCGCGGGAAGCGGCGCGCCTGGAATGGCCCGCGGATCGTCCTCGGGCGTGCCCGGCGCGCGCGTGGCGCCCCACCCGAAAGCGAAGAGCACCCAGGCCACCGCGCCGATCGCGGCGCGGACCGGCTCGAGATGCTGCACGCCGATGTTGGCACCCAGGGACAGCCAGGTGGCCAGGCACAGCACGACGGTGGCGTGGATCCCCACGGCCCGCGCCACCCAGGGGCGGGGCCCGGTGAGGAACGGGCCCGCGACCATGGCGACCAGCGCCGCGCAGGCGAAGACCCGTGCGCCGGTGCCGACGCCACGCTCGAACGCCGGCGCGCCCACGGTGCTCACCCAAGCCAAGAGGCCGGGAAGCAGCATGTTCGAGCGGGCCGAATGCGCGCGCGCCCGATCCGGGGTTTCGACCGACATCGACCGGCAGGCTAGCTCAATTTCGGGGGGAACGGCGCCGGCGCCGGTGGGCCAGCCAGGCGACGATGGGAACCAGCACCATGAGCGCGCCGATCACCAGGCTGGCCCGCGCGCGCGAGCGCGGCGGTGCCCAGACCGCGACCACTGCCCGCGGACCGGGCTCGCGCAGATGCTCGATCCAGTTGAAGGACAGGGCCACCCCATGAGAGCGACGGCCGTCGCCGGCGCGCGACAGCGGGGAGTGCGCCGGCGGGTCGATCAGCACGTCGGTGATCTCGACCCCGGGCACGTCGTAGCGGTCCTCGAGGCGGAGGGCGCCGACCTCGGTCGCCTGCTCGGCGAGGCGAAAGGTCCACGAGAAGTGCAGGTGCCCGTTCTGCCCGGGAACCCAGCCCTCGGCCTCGACCCGCTCGATGTCACGGGCGGTGAGCGCGCGGCAGCGCACGTCGGCGAGCGTGCGCCCGGTGCAGACCGACAGTGATCGCACGAGCTCGGCCGAGCGCGCGTCGAGGGCGGCGTTGCCCTCGGCGGCGCTGATCTGGTGGTCGCCGTCCAGGTCCGCGGCCTTGCGCGCCTCGGCGGCCAGCACTTCGCCCAGGCCGATGCGATAGCCGAGGCGCATCGGCTGCTCGCCGAGGCGCAGCTCGATCCAACGCTCGGCCTTGACGGTGGGGAATCGGAGGTGTGCGCGGCCGCCCGGCGCGAGCGCCACCAGCGCCAGGCTCAGGCCGAGGGCCGCACCGCGCGGGGTCAACGCGCGGCGTGCTCGACCATCTTCAAGAAGGTCAGCACGGCATGACCGGTGGCGCCCTTCGGGTAGGCACCCTTGGCGGCGTCGCCCAGCACCGGGCCCGCGATGTCGCAGTGGATCCACGGCACCTTGCCCACGAACTCGCGCAAGAAGAGCGCCGCGCTGATCGAGCCGCCCCAGCGGTCGGCGGTGTGCTTCAGGTCTGCCACGTCGCTCTTGAGCTGCTCACGCATGTCCTCGATGAGCGGCATGCGCCAGAACTGCTCGCCCGCCTCTTTGGCTGCCGCCTCGAGGTCGCGCGCGTGCTTGTCTTCCACCGCGTAGAAGCCCGAGCAGGTCTTGCCCAGCGCCACCATGCAGGCGCCGGTCAAGGTCGCGGCGTCGACCAGCAGATCGGGGCCGAGGCGAGAAGCGTAGGTGAGGGCGTCGGCCAGCACCAGGCGCCCCTCGGCGTCGGTGTTGACGATCTCGACCGTCTTGCCGTCGAGTGAGCCGAAGATGTCGCCGGGGCGATAGGCCTCGCCGTCGGGCATGTTCTCGGCCGCGCCGACGATGCCGTGGACCTCGACGTGGGGCTTGAGGGCGGCCACCGCCGCCATCAGGCCGAGCACGACGCCGGCGCCGGACATGTCGCTCTTCATCTCGCCCATGCCGGGCGCCGGTTTGATGCACAAACCGCCCGAGTCGAAGGTGAGGCCCTTGCCGACGAACACCAGCTTCTTCTTGGGCTTCTTCGGCACGTACGAGAGGTGGATGAAGCGCGGTTCGTTGGCGCTGCCCTGCGCGACCGCATAGTGAAGCTTCATGCCCGCGGCCGCGATGCCCTTCTTGTCGAGCACCTTGATGCCGAGACCGTGCTTCTTGGCCAGCCCCCGCGCGATGCGCGCCAGCGCCTCGGGGTTGAGCTCGTTGGGCGGCTCGTTGACCGCGTCACGCGTGAGACAGATGGCTTCGGCCACCTTCAGCCCGAGGTCGATCGCCGCCTTGTCGGACTGGGCCTGCTTCGAGACGAACAGCTTGACCTCTTTCAGGTCGGCTTTCGGCACGCGCTCACCGGTCATGTATTTGGTGAAGCGGTAGGCGCCCAGACCCACGCCCTCGGCGATCACGCGCAGGTCGACGCCCTCGGCGGGCAGCGCCAGAGCCAGGCTCTTGGCCTTGGCGCCCTGCGCCGCGCGGGCGGCGGTGGCCGCCGCGGCCCGCAGACGTGCCGGCTCGTGCGAGCGCTTCGGACCGATGCCGAGCAAGAGCACGCGCCGCGCTTTGAGCCGCCCCATGCTGGGCAGGTCGAGCACCTGGTCGGGCTTGCCGGAGAACTCGGCGTGCTTCGCGTTCTCGAGCAACGCGCCACCCAGAGCTCGGTCGAGGTCGGCGACCGCCTTCTGCTTGTCGAGGCCCCCCTCGGTGACGAGCACGGCGACGAGGTCGACAGCGGCGGTGGTCGGTTCTCCCGATGCCGTTTGGATGTGCAAGGCCATGGCGCGAATTCTCCTGGTGCGCCCGGCGGCGGCCGGGAGCGGGGCAGCGATACTGCCACCCCGACCCGCGGCCCTTCAAGCGCGTTTCAGCCCTTGTAGATGGCGATGATCTGCTCGAGCAGGGCGAGGCCCTCGGCGCGCGGGCGCTGGAAGGCGTTTCGGCCGACGATCGAGCCGAAACCGCCGCCGGCGTTGATCTGGCGGATCTCGTCCAAGACGTCGCTCGTGCCCTTGGCGGCGCCGCCCGAGAAGATCACGATGCGCTTGCCACCGAAGGCTGCCTGCACGCAGTAGCGCACGCGCTCGGCCAAGGTGCCCACGGGGATCTTGGCTTGCTCGATGGCCTTCTTGGCCTCGGCCTGCTCGATGTGCGCGGTGGGCGGCTTGATCTTGATGATGTGCGAGCCGAGCTCGGCGGCGATGTGCGCGGCATAGGCCGCGACGTCCACGCCGGTCTCCCCGTCTTTGCTCAGGCCCTGGCCCCGCGGGTAGGCCCAGGTGACCACGGCCAGACCCTTGGCCTTGGCCTCGTAGGTCAGTTCTTTCAGATCCTGGTACATCCGGTTGCGGAGACCCGACCCGGGGTAGATGGTGTAGCCGATGGCGACGCAGCCCAAGCGAAGCGCGTCGTCGACGGTGGCGGTGAGCGCCGAGCAGGGCTCGACCTTCGAGAGCGAGTCGCTGTTGTTCAGCTTGAGGATGAGCGGGATCTGCCCGGCATATTTGTCGGCGCAGGCCTCGAGGAAGCCCAGCGGCGCGGCGTAGGCGTTGCACGCCGAGTCGATGCCGAGCCGGAAGTGGTACTCCGGGTCGTGGGCGTCGGGGTTCATCGCGAACGAGCGCACCGGCCCGTGCTCGAAGCCCTGATCGACGGGCAGAATCACCAGCTTGCCGGTTCCGGCGAGGGCACCGGTGTTCAGCAGGCGGGCGAGGTTGGTTTTGGTGCCCGGGTTGTCCGAGCCATACCAAGAGAGGATTTCCTTCACGCGGTCGGTGGCCATGATCGTTTTCCCCTTGTCGCGCCCGAGGGCTTGAATGCGGGCCGGGAAAGTAGATCCTTATCGCCGGCCCTTCAACCAAGGCCGTGAAAGCAGAAAGAGGAGCGCAATGACCCACGTTTCTTGGAGCCCGCCGGACGCGTCGAAGGCGGGCGCTACGCTCGAGACGTTCATCCTCGAAGGCATGTTCAAGGTCCCCGGGGCCACCGGCACCTTCACCTCGCTGCTCAACCAGATCAGCCTGGCGGCGAAGCTGATCACCGGGCGCGTGCGCCGCGCGGGCCTGGCCGACGTGCTGGGCTGGACCGGCGACACCAACGTTCAGGGCGAGAGCGTGCAGAAGCTCGACATCATCGCCAACGAGACGATGATCAACGTGCTTCGGCGGCGCGGCCACTGCATGGGGGTCGCCAGCGAAGAGAACGACGACGCCATTCTGTTCCCGAACGCACGCGGTGGGTACCTGGTGGTGGTCGACCCGCTCGACGGCTCGAGCAACATCGACGTCGACGTCTCGATCGGAACCATCTTCGGCATCTTGCGCTGCGACCAGGGCAAGCCAGTCACCGCCCAGAGCTTCTTGGTGCCCGGCACCGAATACGCCGCGGCGGGCTACGTGATCTATGGAACGTCGACCGTGCTGATGCTCTCGACCGGCAAGGGCGTGCACGGCTTCACCTGGGACCCCGGCGCCGGCGAGTTCTTCTTGTCGCACGAGAACGTGCGCTGCCCGACCCGCGGCAACATCTACTCGGTGAACGAGGGCAACACCGCCCGCTGGACGCCCGGGGTGAAGCGCTGGGCCAGCTGGATCAAGGAAGAGAACAAGGCCGAGGGGCGCCCGTACACGCACCGCTACGTCGGGTCGCTGGTCGCCGACGCCCACCGGACGCTGCTCAAGGGTGGCATCTTCGCCTACCCGGCGGACACCAAGAGCCCGGGCGGAAAGCTGCGGCTGCTGTACGAAGCCAACCCGATGGCCCTGATTTTCGAGGCTGCCGGGGGCCGCGCCACCACCGGCCGAGCGCGCGTGCTCGACATCGTCCCGACCGAGCTCCACGCGCGGGTGCCGCTGATCATCGGCTCGAAGCACGACGTCGATGCCTTCGAGCAATTCGTCAAGGACGACTCCTGAGAGCCTGGTACACTCGTGCCATGCGTCTTTCGGTCGTGACGGCGAGCGCTGCGACGCTCGCGGTCGTCTTGGCTTCGAGCATCGCGAGCGCGCAATACGGCGGCCAGCCGCCGCCGCCGGGCTATGGCCAGCCGCCCCCTCCGGGCTATGGCCAGCCGCCGCCGCCCGGCTACGGGCAGCAACCCGGCTACGGGCAGCAACCGGGTTACGGCCAGCCGCCCCCTCCCGGCTACCAGCAGCAACCGGGCTACGGACAGCAGCCGGGATACTACGGTGGTCCGCCGCCCCCGCCGCCGCGCAAGCCGGACGACGGCTTCGAGATGCCACCGCTCTCGTTCCGGATCGATCCGTTCAACTGGCTCTTGCAGGGCCGCCTGGGCTTCGAGCTCGAGGTCGGGCTGCTCGACTTCATGAGCTTCGAGCTCACGCCGGTGTTCGTGGTGAACGAGCAACCACCGGCCATCAACTTCCGCGGTCTGGACGAAGAGCTGACGCAGCACTCGAACGGCATCGGCTCGATGTCGGGCGCTTCGTTCGGGGCGGGCTTCTGGCTCGAGGGCAAGCCCTTCGAAGGGCACGTGCTCCGCGTGATCCTCACCAACTATGGCTACGAGTACCGGACCGCGGACGACGCCGGCGACATCGACGCGGTGGAGCACACCGAGCGCCACTTGTACGGCTACTTCGGCTCCCATTCGCGCTGGGGGTTCTTCACCATCTCGGCCGGAATCGGCCTGGGCGTCGAGCTGAACAAGGAAGAGCGCTGCTACCCCGACCCCCCGGCAACCCCGAAGACCGACGCCAAGACCTCGGGCTGCGACGGGCAACTTCACATCGCCATCGACCGGAACACCAGCACGGTGGCGGACTTGAACGGCGGGCTGCACCCGGTTTACTTGATGGGGCGGTTCTCGCTGGGCATCGTGATCGACTGAGGGGGCGCATGAACGAGCGGCGCAAAGGAAAGACCAGAACGCTGCCGATGCCCGAGGTCGAAGCGACCCACGTGGGGGCCGCGCCGCCGGGGTGGGAGGTAGAGACCACCACCGTGGGTACCCCCGTGGGATGGGAAGTGAACACCTCGCCCGACGAGGCGGTGCCGCCCGAGTGGGAGGTGGAGCGCACGGTGGAAGAGCTGTCGCCCACCGGCCCGAAGAAGCGTCGGACCTCGCGGCCGCCGCCGGAGCGGACCCACATCGGACCGCCGCCGAACTTCGATCTGGCCGCTGGCCGCGGCGCCGGAGCTCCCGAGCCGTCGTCGCCGGTGGCGTCGCCACGGGTCGATCGCCCGCCGGTCGAGGTCGAGGTGCGCAAGCTCTCGCCCAACGCTGCCCGGCGCGCGCCGCCCGCCTACGAGATCTGGACCAAGAACCGGGTCTATGCGCTCGACCCCACTTTGGTGTGCACCGACGTGATCGATCTGGCCACGGGCCAGAGCGACGCCAAGCACCCCTTCCTGGGCGGGCAGCTGGTGGGCGGGCAGCGCCGCGTGAACGACAACAACGAGCTCACGTTTCCGCTGCCCACGCCCGGCTCCGAGGCGGTGTTTCAGACCCTGGACATGAACCGGCGCGCGCGCCTGGTGGTCACCTCGAAGGTGACGCGGGTGATCTTGCACGTGCAGGTGGTGCGGGTGGACGAGCGCCAGAAGGACGACACCTGGGGCGCCATCACCAGCAGCCGCCGGCCGGTCACTTGAGCTCCCAATAGCTCTCGACTGTCACGTGCCCTGGCTTGCGCTGCCGGTGCTTGGTCAAGCCCCGCGCCTCGAGCAGGGCGCTGACCTCGGCGATCATCGCCGGGTTGCCGCACAGCATGACGTGCGCCCGCTCGGGCTGGATGTCGAGCTCACCGCGATCGATCAGCGACGTGATCCGGCCCGTTGCCCGGCTCACGGCCGCAACGTGCTCCACCCCGAGCTGGCGAAGCTCGTCGCGGTACGCCAGCTCGGCCTCGTGGCGCACGCCGTGCACCACCACGATGCGCTCGAACCGCGACCGCACGTCGCCCTGGCGCAGCATCGAGACGTAGGGCGCGAGACCGGTGCCGGTGGCCATCATCCACAGCTCTTGGGCCGGGGGTAGCCACTTCAGCGTGAAGAAGCCCTGCGGTTGGTCGTCGAGCTCGAGGGGATCGCCGACCCCCAGATCGAAGAGCGCTGGCGACAGGCGACCGCCGGCGACGCGCGACACGAACAGCTCGACCGGCGCCCCGGGCGGCGAAGCCAGCGAGTACGCCCGGCGCACTCGCTCGCCGCCGACCTCGAGCGCGACGTTGGTCCACTGCCCGGGCTCGAACTCGCCGAGCGGGTGCTCGAGGGTCAGCGTGACCAGACCCGGGGCCCAGTCGTGTCGGCGGGCGATGCGGGTCTGGATCATGGCTTGGAACGACGAAAGCGCCGCCCCGACCTGCGGGGCAGCGCTTTGTCATTTAGTGCCGGAGCGGGATCAGAACCAGCCGCCGACCACCGAGTCGAGACCGATCACGGTGTCCTTGTTGCCGTCCGCTTCGTCGCCGCCGTCGGGCTTGACCTTGCTGGTCATGTCCATCGAGAAGACGGGGCCAAGGCCGATGAAGAAGTGCTCGGCCGGGTGGAAGAGCACCGGCACCATGACACCGACGGTCATCTTCGTGGTGTCCGTCTTCACGGTCGTGCCCGCGACGTCCTGCTCGGTCTTGCCCATGTTGTACGAGAGCCCGAGCTTCGGCCAGATCGAGATGTTGTCGGTCAGGCCGAGGTTGTAGCCCACGCGCGGCCCGATGCCGATGTTGGAGGTGGTGGGGCCGTCCTTGACGGACAGCGAGCTGTACTCGATCTGACCACCGACCGACACGCCGTCGATCACGAAGTAGTCGAGGGCGGGGCCGAACTCGATGCGAGTCGCCTTGACCGCGTCTCCGTCCTTGGGCTTGCTCGAGATGCTCTGGAAGCCGAGGGCGAAATCGCTCGAGATGGCGATCTGGCCGGACTTGCCGAAGGCGCCTTTGCCCTTGGGCAGGTTATCGGTCGAAACCGCGGCCGAGCCGCCCGCCTTGGCGTCTCCGCCGCCTTCCGCGGGCTTCGCCTCCTCGGCGGGCTTCTCTTCGCCGCCACCGCCCTCGGCGGCCTCTTCGGCGAACGCGCTGGCTGCGGTGAACACAAAGGCAATCCCCAAAGCGAGTGACGAAATTCGACGGATCATTCTGTTTCCTCCTGGTACTCGGACGGCCGGTGCGTGAATGCTTGCCGTGGGTTGGATCGGTGCACCGGCTAGGTTTCGCGAAATCATCTCCGCTGAGCCGGGGTTGGGCCCAATTTGCTGCAAAGCGAAGACGTCCACTCGGCGGTATACGCCACGGCCCAGCAGAATTCCCCGCGAAAAAACCAAGAAATGTTGCGTAACCCCCTTCGCACCCGCCGGTTTTGGGCTACGGATCCGCGACCGTGACCGCGCTGCTCGACCACCCGTACGCGTCTTTCTTGCAGCGCGTGGAGAAACCCACCCGTTACACCGGCCGTGAGCACGGCGCGCGCCGGAAGGACTGGGACGCCGTCGACGCGCGCATCTGTCTGGCGTTCCCCGACGTTTACGACATCGGGATGAGCCACCTGGGCTATCGCATCCTCTACAAGATCCTGAACGACCACCCGCGCACGCTGGCCGAGCGTTGCTACACGCCGTGGGTCGACCTTCAGGCCGAACTTTCGGCGCGCGGCGTGCCGCTGGTGTCGCTCGAGAGCGCGCGCCCGCTCTCGGACTTCGACGTGGTCGGCTTCTCGCTGCAGTTCGAGCTGACGTACACCAACATCCTCACCATGCTGGATCTGGGCGGGGTGCCGCTGCGCTCGGCGGATCGCGGCGACCAGCACCCGCTGGTGATCGCCGGGGGGCCGGTGGCGACCCACGCCGAGCCCCTGGCCGACTTCGTGGACGCGTTCTTGATCGGCGACGGCGAACAGGCCGCCGCCGAGATCGCGCTGGCGTGGACCCAGGCACGGCGCGAAGGCCTGAGCCGACGCGCACGGCTGGTGCGGCTGGCGTCCATCGCCGGCGTGTACGTTCCGTCGCTGTACGCCACGGCCGTCGACCCCGACACCGGCCTCGAGGTGGTGACGGGCCCGGTGGAGCCGGGCCTGCCGTTCCCCATTCGGCGGCGCGTGCTGCCCAGCCTGGACGCGTTCCCCTTCCCCGACGACGGGCCGGTGGGTGGCCCCGAGGCCATCTTCGATCGGATGAGCATCGAGGTGGCCCGCGGCTGCACCGAGGGCTGCCGGTTCTGCCAGGCGGGCATGATCTACCGCCCGGTTCGCGAGCGCGACCCGCTGGAGGTGGTACAGACCGTGGAGCGCGCGCTTCAGAAGAGCGGCCAAGACGAGGTCAGCCTGACCGCGCTTTCCACGGCAGATCTGAGCGCCATCGCGCCGCTGATCCGCGATCTTTCGCAGAAGACCGCCCCCGAGCGGGTGAGCCTGGGGGTGGCCTCGCTGCGCGCCTATGGCCTGGCCGAGGATCTGCTCGACGACATGCGGCAGGTGCGCGCCACCGGGCTCACCTTCGCGCCCGAGGCCGGCACCCAGCGCATGCGCGACGTGATCAACAAGAACGTCACCGAGGCGCAGTTGCTCGAGACCGCCGAGCGGGTGTTCTCGCGCGGGTTCGACAAGATGAAGCTGTACTTCATCTGCGGGCTGCCGACCGAGACCGACGAAGACGTGCTGGGGATCGTTCAGGTGGGGAAGAACGCCCTGTCGGTCGGCAAGCGGCTGGGGGCCCGCGCCACGGTCACGGTCAGCGTGAGCGTGCACGTCCCGAAGCCGCACACGCCCTTTCAGTGGTGCGCCATGAACACCGCCGACGAGATTGCCCACAAACAGCGGCTCTTGCGCGACGCCGCGCGTGACGCGCGGGCGCTGAAGCTGCGCATGCACGACCCGAGCTCGAGCTTTCTCGAGGCGGTGATCGCCCGCGGTGACCGCCGCCTGAGCGCGGTGATCGAGCACGCCTATCGGGCCGGCGCGCGCTTCGACAGCTGGGAGGGGCGGGTTCAGCTCGAGCTGTGGCGCGCGGCCTTCACGGCCGCCGGCATCGACGAGACGCGCTACCTGGCGACGTTTCCGGTGGGCGCGCGGCTGCCCTGGGACCACATCGACGTGGGACTGGAAGACGGCTTTCTGGCCAGGGAATACCGGAAGAGCCTGCACGGCCGCCTGAGCCCGCCCTGCGGCAAGGCCAAGGGCATGTTCGTGCACCACGACAACGCGCGCGATGCCGAGGGCGATCAGCGGCGCCTGGTCTGCTACGACTGCGGCATTGCCTGCGATCTGGGCGCGATGCGCGAGCACCGGATCGAGGCGCTGCGCGAGCTGGGCGCGGCGGAGCCGCACGAGCGCCGGCAGCTGCCGGTGGTGACCAACGCCGAGCGCCGAAAGCGGCAGCCCGAGGCCTTTCGCCCCGTGCGCCCGGGCAGCCCGCCGGCGCGCTTTCGGCTGAGCTTCCACAAGACGGGCGCGGCGGCGCTGCTTGGCCACCTGGATCTGTTGCGCGAGCTGCCGCGGGTGATCCGGCGCGCCGGGGTCAAGACCGCATACTCGATCGGCTTCCACCCCAAGCCCGAGATCAGCTTCGGTCCGGCGCTGTCGCTGGGTGTGGCCAGCCTGGGCGAGTGGGTGGACGTGTTGCTGATCGACGCCCCCGACGATCTGCTCGAGCGGCTGAATCGGGCGGTGCCGCCGGGCCTGCACTTCACCGAGGCCCTGCCCCTGGGCCCCAACGACCCGGGTATCAACAAGCTGCTCGACGGCGCCAGCTACGTGATCGCGCTGGGCGAAGAGTTGCCCGACGTGGAGGGGAAGATCCGCGACTTCATGGCAAAGCCCGAGCACGTGGTGGTGCGCAAGATCGAGGGCGTCGGCAAGAAGGTCGACGTGCGCGCGTTCGTGAAAGAGCTGAGGCCCGGAGGCGGCGAGGCCCTGGCCCGCGCGGGGATCGTGGGCAAATCGCTGCCGATCGCCGTCGAGATGTCGTTCTCGCAGCAGGGCGCCGCGAAGGTGTCCGAGGTAGCGCAGGCGGTCTTCGGCGACGTGCCGTTCGTGGCGGTGCGCACCCGACTCACGGCCGGGGGCGCCTCGCCGCTCGAGCTCGAACGGTTTCGGGGGTGAGCTTCGGGCCCGTGCCCTGGCCGCTCACCCCCGCGCAACCCGCCGTCACTGCAAGAGCTTGAACTCGGTCCGCCGGTTCTTCTGCTTGCCGGCCGCCGTCTTGTTGTCGGCGATGGGCTCGTTCGGGCCGGCGCCGCGAGTCTGGATCCGCGACGCATCGATGCCCTTGTCGGTGAAGTACTTCTTCACCGAGTCCGCGCGGTCTTGCGACAGCTTGATGTTCTTGTCTTCCTTGCCGACGTTGTCGGTGTGGCCGCTGATCTCGATCCGAATCGTTGGGAAGTCGGTCAGCACCTTCACCGCGGCGTCGAGCGTCGCGGCGGACTTCGGACGGATGGTCGCCTTGCCGGTGTCGAACTCGATGCCCTCGATCACGCCGGTGAACTTCTTGACCTCGGCCGGGATCTCGTCGGGGCAGCCGTCGTCGTCCTGGAAGCCGTTCTTGGTCTCGGGCTCTTTCGGGCACTTGTCGCCCGGATCGAGAATGCCGTCCTTGTCCGGATCCTTGTCCGGGCAGCCGTCAGGCGCCACGCCGGCTTCGTTCGGGCACTTGTCGGTGGGATCGAGGATGCCGTCCTTGTCCGGATCCTTGTCCGGGCAGCCGTCAGGCGCCACGCCGGGCTCGGTCGGGCACTTGTCCTGGGGATCGATGAACCCGTCTTTGTCCGAGTCGGGCGGCGGACAGCCGTCGGGCGCCACGCCCGCAACGGTGGGGCACTTGTCGGCGGGGTCGTTGAATCCGTCGCCGTCGGTGTCCTTGGGCGGCGGCGGGGGCGCCTCTTTCTTCGCCAAGCCGAGCTTCATGCTCAGGCCCAGCAGCACCTCGGGGTGGTGGGTCTGCTCGCCGTCCGAGCCGTTGTCTTTCTGCGTCATGGTGTCACGCAGGTCGAAACGAACGGAGAGCGTCTTGGTCACGGGCACCTTCACGCCGGCGCCGAAGTGCAGCCCCGGATCGTGGTCCTTGCCCATGCTGTCGCTGCTCGACCCCAGGTAGCCGAAGCCCAGGAGCGCGAACGGGGTCACGCCGCCGAGCGGCGCCTGCCCGACCACGTGCCCGCGGAACGCGGAGTGGTTCGCCTTCTTGTCGTCTTCGTCCTTGGAAGGCGCGAACGCCCCTTCGAGCTCGAGACCGACGAACCGCACGGGGTAGTAACCCGCGCGCAGACCCAGCTCGGGGGCGAAGCCCTTGAACTCCTTGTGGGCCTTCTTGCCGTCTTCGGTGTCGGCGTCTTCGAAGTTGTGATCCTTGCTGGGGAAGAGCGCGCCGGCGAACAGGCCCAGCTCGATGTAGTTGTCGTCCCCCGCCTCTTCGGTGGTGGTGAGGTTCACGCCGTCACCCGTGGAGGCAGTGCCCCCCGCTTCGGCCTGGGCCAGCACCAACGAAGACCAAGTGGTCGCCAGGGCAACCACCGAAACCAACAGAGCTCGCTTCCGCATTCGATGCGTCCTTTCCGTGGATCGGCCGCACGCTACTCGATTTGGGCGCGCCGGGGGAGGCCCCCGGTCACCGGCGCTTTTGCGCGACTATCGAGCTTCGGGGGGCGGGGCGGGCACCGTGAAGCCGCGGCTGGCGGCCGCGTCGCGGATGCGTGCGACGCGGGCGGTCTCATCCGGGGTGACGGCCAGGCCCAGCTCGACGATCGCGCCCAGGTAAGCCTCGACCGGCTCGGCGTCCACCGGGACGCCGCCGAACAGGGCGTGCTCGAGCAGATCCACGGTGCGCGGGCTCATCAAGCGCGAGCGACGGCGGTGCTCGTTCAAGATCCACGCGACATAACGCCCTTCGCGAGACAGCTCTGCCAGGCCCAGGGTGAGCACGGCCACCCGCTCGAGGGCGGCCGGGTGCAGCGGCCGATGCCCCAGCTCGAGTAGGCCGAGCAGAGGATCGACGAAGCGCTTGGCATCGTCGACCTTCTTCTTGTCGAGCAGCGCGATCACCTGATCGAACACCATGTCGACCGGGGTGTCCTGCGCGGTGGCCGCCTCGGGAACTTCGAGCGGCGCGTGGCGTACGATGGGGATCTCGGGGACCGTGGTCTTGGCCTTCCGCTCGCGGCGCGGCGGGCGCAGCCGGCGAAGCTCGAACACCTCGACGCCGATCCGCAGCTTCCCGCCCACCGCCATGCGAAGCGGGTGCTGCACCAGCTTGCCGTCGAGCCAGGTGCCGTTGCTGCTGCCCAGATCTTCCACCTCGACCACGTCTTGCGTGACGATCAGCCGCACGTGCCGGCGCGACACGTTGGGGTCGGTGAGGATCTGGATGTCGGCGTCGGCGCCGCGACCGAGCACGTAGCGACCCGGGACCAGACCGACGCTCCGGTGATCCGACACCAGCCAGAACGGCGCGTTGGGTGCCGAGCCGAACCCTCGCTGCGGGAGGTCTGCCATCAGAGGGGCCAGATACTACACCGCGTGGGCGCCGGGATTGACCCTGTTCGACAAAGCGCTACGTGTGGGCCCCATGGGCCTGGTGCAGGAGTTCAAGGAGTTCGCGGTCAAGGGCAACGTGGTCGACATGGCGGTCGGCGTGATCATCGGGGGCGCCTTCGGGAAAATAGTGACCTCGCTGGTCAACGACCTGGTGATGCCGGCCCTGGGCATCGCCATCGGCGGCATCAACTTCAGCTCGCTGGCGGTCACGCTGAAAGAGGCGGTCGGGGAAAAGCCCGCCGTGGTCCTGAAGTACGGCGTGTTCTTGCAGACCGTGTTCGACTTCTTGATCGTCGCCTTCGCCATCTTCATGGCCATCAAGGCGATGAACAAGCTGAAGCGCGCCGAGCCCGCGGCAGCGCCCGCACCGCCCCCGCCATCAAAAGAGGTGGAGCTACTGACCGAGATCCGCGACGCGCTGAAGAAGCCCTAGTGCGCCGAGCAATCTCGAGCTGGAAGTCGCTCCGCGGCGCCGCCGGCGCGGGGTGTGTCGCCTGGGGCTTTGCGGCGGAGTGGCGCGCTAGTTGATCTGCGTGTCGCAGCCGACCACCACCTCGACCTTGCCCTTCTTGTTGGTCACCAGGTCACAGGCGGCGGGGCAGAGCTGGATCTGCGTCGGGGCATTCGGGTTGTCGTAGTACCAGCCGACCTGGCCCACGCAGTCGGCGGCGCCCTTCGATTGCTTGATCAGCGTCCCCGGGCTCCCGTCTTCCGGCGTGAAGTACACGTTGACCTTCTTGGGGTCGGCCTTGGCCCCGGTCGGGATCACGTACTGGCAGCCCACGGCGCCGCGGATCTTGTTGAGCGCGTCGAGGAACTCTTTCTCGGCGTTGGTCGAGCTGACGATGATGGCTTTGTCGGTACCACCGGCCGCGGCCACCTGGTTGAGCACGGTCAGGTCCCCCACGCCGATCACGAAGGTCTTGATGCTGGGCGTCTGCTTCAGCCCTTCGGCGGCGTGGCCGGCCACGTCTTTCACCTCGTTGGGCGTGCAGTTGTTGGGCTCGCCGTCGGTGGCCAGGATCACCACCACCACGCGATCGAGGTGCGCCGCCTGCCAGATCGTGGCGTGATCGATCGCGCCTTCGAGCGCGGGCGCCGCCGGCGTGGAGTCGCCGCCAGGGGTGGTGCCGTCGAGCGCCGCGATGATCTTGGACGAGACCCCGGGGAACGCTTCGATCTCGACCTTCGGCGTCTGGTAATCGGTGGAGACGCACGAGTCCTTCATGCCCAAGAGCGAGCCCTGGCACCCCGCAAAGGGCGGCGGCATGCACGGGCCGTAGAAGCCGCAGTCTTGATTGGTGGCGCAGGTGGTGGGGATGGGGCCGGTGGCGTTGATGGGGAAGAACGCGAGCCCCATGCCCAGCTTGTCGAGCCCGGGCAGCGCCACGAACTTCTTCACCGCGCTGGTGACCGAGCTCCACTTGCCGTCCTTCTGCATCGAGCCGCTGCGATCGAACATCATGAACATGTCGACCGGCACGAGCTCGCCGCCGAAGGTCTGCTTGGCGCAGCCCGTGAGCGCGCCGGTGCCGCCCCCGCCGTCGAGGTTGACACCGCCACCGCCGCCGGTGCCACCGATGCCCACGGCCCCCGAACCGCCGCCACCGCCGTCGCCGCCGCCACTGCTCGAGGCGCTGCTGCACGCCGCAGCGACAATCGTGACGACGATCGAACCAAGAACGAAAGCCAGGCCTCGACGCATGCGACGCTCCTTCGCGATGCCGAGGGACCCGCGGTGTCCCAGGGCATGTGGCCAATAGCACGGCCCGCCGGCCGAGAGCCACCGGCTCGCGCGAAATCAGCGAGCGCGGCGCCGACGCGTTGCGCCGAGGGCAAGCGCGACGATCAGCCACGGTAGCGCGGCCCCGCGGGACCGGCCGCTGGTGCTGCAGCCGCCAGCGTCACCGCTGTCGCCCTGGGTCTTGGTCTGCTGACCGCCGCCGCCGCCGCTGGCGGCGCCGCCCGCGCCACCGGACGCGCTGCTGCCCGCCGCGCCAGCCAGGCCTCCGCCGGCCGCAGCACCAGCGGCGCCGGCCGCACCGGCCGCCCCC
>JAKLKA010000275.1 GCA_023150915.1 Polyangiaceae bacterium | reverse complement strand
CCGTACATCGAGGGCTTCTACAACCGCACGCGCCTGCACTCCTCCCTCGGCTACAAGACCCCCGCCGAGAGGGAGCTGGAAGCGCTTCTCACCGAGACCGCTGCGTAACAAATGTGTCCAAGAAATCGGGGGAATCCCATAGCGCCAGATGGCCAGCTGGTGCTGCAAGAAGTAGACGCTCACGATCTCGGCCTTGCCGTCTTTGTCCAGGTCGGCCACCGCCGGCCCGCTCTTGAAGTTGCTGCCCGCCGACCAGGCGTGGCCCACGGCGCCGTTCTTGGCGATCTGCGCGCCGGTGGCGTCGAACACCTGGGCGTTGGCGACGATGTCCAGCTTGCCGTCGCCGGTCACGTCGGCCACCGCGAACGTGCCCTCCATCGCCGGGGTGAAGGTGTGCTTCACCGCGCCCGTCTTGCCGTCCAAGATGCCGCCTTCCACGATCACCTCGGGGGCGCCGTCTTGATCCAGATCGGCGATGGCCGGCTGGAAACAGAGCGAGACGTTGGTGCTCCACAAGACCTTGCCCGCGGCGTCGAACGCGCGCACCGCCGTGCCGTCCCCGGGGCACGCGATGATCTCGTTGCCCGGGTTGCCGTCCACGTTCCCGCCGGCCAGCTGGCGCGAGGCGGCGATGCCGGGTGCGGTCCACTTGCTCTTGAACTGCCCGCCGACCAGCGAGATGACTCGCAGCGTGCCGCTCGTGCCGTAGCCGCCGTTCGCGAAGCTGGTGAACACGATCTCGGGAATGTCGCGCTCGTTCACCTTGCCGTTGCAGTCGTCGTCATCCAGCTGGATCACGATCGGGGTCATCATCACGTCGCTGTCGGTGGCGCCGGTGATGGTGCCGCCCCAGGCGACCTTTTCGACGGGCGCGAACGCCGCGGTCGTGGGCTTGACCTCGCACAGCGGCAGGCAGTCTTGCCCGCCCGCGCCGGCGTCGGTGCCCGCCGGGCAGATCGGCGGCTTCGGCAGGCACTTGCCCTGCGGCGGCGCGACGCCGCCCTGACAGCTGCCGCCGTCGGCGCCGGCCTCGGGCACTCCGGCGTCGTCGGGGGTGCCCAGCGAGTATTCGCAGTACTGGCCCGGCCCACAGTCACTCGACTCGGTGCAGCTGCCGCCCGGGGTCACGCACTTCCCGAACGAGCACACGTCGCTGCTGCCGCAGCAGCTGGCGCCGCAGGCCTTCTCTACCGTGCAGCACACGTTGCCCGCGCACACGCCCCCGTCACAGCTCTGGCCCTGGGGGCACGCCGAGCCAGCGCCGCTGCCGCCGCTGCCACCGGCACTGGCGTCGTCGCCACCGCTGCCACCGCTGGTGGCATTGCCGCTTCCACCCGACGCTGCGCCGCCGGTGTTGGACGAGGTGCCCCCTTCGTCGTCGCTGCCGCAGCTCAGGCCGCTGCCGACCGCCACCACCGCCACCGATGCCCAAGCCAGTGCCGCCCGCTTCATGGCGCGAGGGTAGCACTCAGAAACCCGTCCAGGGCATCGATCACGCTGCCCGGGATCTCGTGTCCGCCGTTGAACGGGATGAACGTCACTTCGAGACCGGCCGCTGTCAGCTCGCGCTGCAGGCGCTCGGCGATCGAGAAGGGCAACAGGGGATCGAGCCGGCCGTGGCTCTGCACCACGCGCAGGCCCGCGCGCTTCGGCATCAGCGGGATCCACGCGTGCTCGGCCAAGAGCGTTCCGCTCATCAGCGCCAGGCCCGCGAGCCGGCGCTCGCTGTGCAGCGCGACGTCGAGCGCCAGCATCGCGCCTTGGGAAAACCCACCGAGCACGATCTGAGGCGCATCGAGCTCGTCGAGCATCGCGCTCACCCGACCGCGAGCGTCGGCCAGGCCCTCGGGCACGTCGCGGGTCAGATCGCGAAGCTCGCCGCCGGCCAGCGCTGCTTCCAGCTTCTCCAGATCGATCATCCACCAGGCGCGCGCGTCGCCGTGAGCGTCGAGCGCCAGCGGCGCCTCCGGAAACGCGAAGCGCGTCCCGGGTGGGGCGCCGAGCTCACGCCAGAGCGGAACCAGATCCGTCCCGGGCGCGCCGAAGCCGTGGAGCAGCACCACCAGCGGCCCGTCGCCGCCGCCCTCGCGGTCGGTTCCCCCCGTCAGGTGCACGGTCAGCGGGCCCAGGGTGATGGTGCGCATGGGCCGGAAACCTAGCCTGGCGGCGAAGAAATCTCTCGGCCGACGGGCCGGTGTCGTGTACACTCTCACTGGAACGGAGGTCGATCATGCTCGGGGCTCTGCGGACGGCTGGTTTTCTCGCGGTTCTGGTGGTGGCCGGGTGCAGCGCCGACAGCGGCGACGAGGCCGGATCCGGCGGCAGCGGCGCCGCTTCCGGCGCGGGGGGCGCTGCGGGTGGCGGTGGGGCCGCGGGGTCCGGCGGGGCCACCGGAGGGGCCGCCGGCAGCACGACGGGGGGCGCG
>JAKLKA010000274.1 GCA_023150915.1 Polyangiaceae bacterium | reverse complement strand
CGCGCCGCCGCTGGCCGAGCCCGCGGTTCCGCCCGCGCCCGCGCCGCCCGCGCCGCCGCCACCGGTGCCGCCCGTGCCGCCGGTCGGGACCACCGAGGGGTCGTGCCACTCGTAGGCGCCCAGATCGAAGCCTGCGCCTTGCGGGCGGGCGATCTTGTCCGCGTCCAGCGCCGGAGCCAGCTCCTTCACGCCCTTGTCGATGGCCGGCGAGGTCTTGGTCAGGCGCAGGTCCCACTTGGGCGCGGTGGGGCTGACGAAGTAGGTGGTCAGCGCGCCGCTCAGCGTCACGTTGTGATCCTCGGTCACGTTGGTGCCCTTCACGTCGAAGTCGGTCGCCAGGTTGTTGCGCACCACCACGTTCTGGCTGGGCGTGCCGTTCTTGTGTGCGGTGACCATGATCCAGGGCGGGCCGGGCTTGACCGCGTCGGTGTCCATCACCGTGTTGTTGACGACGCGCGAGTCCTTGGCGCCGTACAGCGAGATGCCGTGCCAGTGGTTGGTGATCACCACGTTGTTCTCGACCACCCAGCCGGTGAACGTACCGTCGAAGCAGCCGATGCCCTGCATGGTGCCCTTCAGCTTCTGTGCTGGGTCCTCGTTGCCGATGAACACGTTGCCGCGCAAGGTCATGTTCTTGACTTCGCCGGTGCCGACGCCCCCCGCGCCCACCGACCAGCTCTGGAAACCGTCGTCGTGATTCGAGTCGAGCGCGTCGTCCAGATACGAGTTCTTGATCAGGTTGTACTGGAACGTCTCGTCATTCCCCAGGCCACGCAGGCCGTCGGCCGAGAAGTTCACGACGCTGTTGCCCTCGATCAGCACCTTGCTGGCGTCGGCGGTGATGCCGAAGCGCACGTTCTTGACCTTGTTGTTGCGCGCCACCGAGTCCGCGCCCCGCACCGAGATGCCGCTGCTGGCCGCCAGCCACTCGGGCGCGCCCCAGGCCGAGGCGTCGGGCACCGTGAAGATGTCGCAGTTCTCCACCGTGATCTTCGACGAGCTGGTCTGGATCTCGACCATGGTGATCGAGCCGCTGGTGGTGCCGAACGAAGGGCTCACGGCCACCCCCCCCAGCAGCCAGCCGCTGGTGGTGCTGAAGCGAACGTGTCGCAGCTTCGGGCTCTGGCCGGCGTCGGCCACCACGCTGATGGGCGGTGCGTAGCTCCCGCCGTTGAACAGCGCCTCGCCGTGGTAACCCGTCTTGAGGTGCACGGTGTCGCCGGCCTTCACCGCCTTGCCGAAGTGCCCGGCAGCGATCACCTCTTCCAGCGTCTTCCACGGTTTGGCCGCGCTGCCATCGTTGGCGGCGGCGCCGGCCGCCGGGTCGACGTAGAAGTCCGCCGCCTGGGCCGACACCGAGAGCGAGATCACGAGCCCGAGCGTCGGAGCGATGAGCGATCGTTTCATGCCAGGGACCTCTAGCCCAGGAGTATAGCCTGGGGTGCGGCGCCCGAGCGTGCGAAGCGCTCTGGGCGTCAGGCCCGATCGGTTCTCGTCAGGGCGACCTGCAGCGTCCGGCTCAGGAGCGAGGCGACCGGACCGGGGTCGAGGCGCGAGGCCTGGCGGTCGTCAGTCCGGAGCCGGGGGCAACCGGTGTCGGCGTAGTCCCGCGCTCTTGGTCGCTGCGCAAGGTCACGCTGCGCCACAGCGAGAGCAGCGTGTACGCGCCCGAGCCGGTCATCGCAGTTATGCCGGGGCCGCTGCCGCTGCCGAGGCGACTGACGGCACTCCGGCCCACCCCCTTTGTGTGGGCTTGTGGCTGAGCAGAGCCTGGGCCTGCTCGAGCTTGTCGCGGAACGCGGCCCGCGCGGTGAGCTCCAAGCGAACGCTCGCCGGCGACAGCGGCTCGAGGCGTGCGCGAGGGGCGGGGGTCGGCGGGGGTGCTGGGTTACCTGCTCCGGACATTGTGGACAACTCAGTCTGCGCCGGCACGGGCGCCACCGGGGTGATGGTCGTCGCCACGTCCGGCCGCGGATACCACCGAGCAATCAGCTCCTCGATCTGCCGCTTGGACTTGCCGCGCGCCTCGGCGAGAACTTGCTCGGCGTTGTCCTCTGTCAGGTGGCCGGAGAGCAGAAACAGGCCGGTCAGGTGGATGGCGCCGCTCGCGAGGTCATCGAGCACCTGCGGGAAGCGCTGGACCAGGCGAGCGACCCGCACGCGCTTGTTGGCACCGTCCTCGGAATACCCGAGGCGCTCCACGCAATAGGCGAAAAGAGAGGAGCAGGCGTCTTCGAGGTAGAGCTTGCGGCGGTCGAGCTCGGCCAGGTGCCCTCACCGCTGACACAAGGAGCGCGTTTCGAGCACCCGGACGCGTCGAAAGTCGTCGCGCGCGCGAAACCGAGTGAGCGCTCGACGTCATGCGCGCACAGGCCAACTCCTCGGCGATCGACGCAGTGTGCGCGCGAGTCGCTCTGAAACGCGTCAAC
>JAKLKA010000114.1 GCA_023150915.1 Polyangiaceae bacterium | reverse complement strand
GGTGGCGGCGCTCCAACGGGTGGCGGCGGCGCTCCCACCGGTGGCGGCGGCGCCCCCACTGGCGGTGGCGGCGCGCCCACCGGCGGCGGGGGCAGCGGCGGCAGCACATGCCAGCCCGCCAGTGGCGACGCGGTGGCGTTGCCGCGCGCGGTCTATCTCTTGCTCGACCGTTCCGCGAGCATGGCCGACGGCGCGAAGTTCAGCAGCGCCACCTCGGGCATCAACACCTTCGCGACCGGCTCCAAGGCGTCCGGCATCGAAGCCGGCCTGCAGTACTTCGGCCTCGACACCGGCGGCAGCTGTCTTGGCGCAGGGTACGGCTCGCCGGCCGTGGGGTTCGGGCTGCTGCCGGCGCTGGCGCAGCCGATTGCGACTTCGCTCGCCGGCACCACGACGGCTGGGGCCACCCCGTTCGAGGGGGTGCTGAACGGCGGCAAGAACGCCGGCACCAGTTACCTTGCCAGCAAGCCGGGCCGGCAGGTCGACGTGGTGATCATCACCGACGTCACGCAGACCACCAATGGCGGCGGGTGCAGCAGTAGCACCGCGACGTTCGCGACGATCGTCGCGTCGGCGTGGCCCAGCATGGCAACGCACTTCCTGGCGATGCCGAACGCGACCAAGAGCATGCTCGACAGCCTGGCGAGCGCCGGCGGAACGGCTGTCTCCGAGTCGGTGAGCAGCGCACTTTCCATCAGCAGCGCCCTGGAGCGCGCCGTCACCCCCTGCCGCTTCGCCATCCCCAGCGGGCACACCGCTTCGCAGCTCTCGCTCACCTTGGGGGCGCAGAAGCTGAGCCGCCTCAACACGCCCATCGCCTGCGGGTTCGGCGATGGCTGGTTCGAATATGCAGGCGCCGCGGTGCTCTGCCCCGAGAGCTGCCAGACGTTGACCGCTGGCGGCAAGGTGACGTTCACCGCCAGCTGCGGCGGCTGAGTCTCAGAACCGCGTGCCGAGCGCGGCGCCCAGGCCACCCCGCGCGGGCAGTGCGCGCAGGGTGAGCCCCTTCTCGGCGGGGCGCTTCTTCTGCGAGAAGTACAGGTACCCGCCCACGCCGCCAGCGACCAGCGCCACGCCGAGCGACACGTCCGCGAGCAGATAGCGGGTCCGCATCGAATCGACCTCGCTCCGCGCGCACTCTGGCTTGCACTGGTCCAGATCGCTCTCTTTGCTCTTGCCCGCGAGCCCGAAGCCCACGAAGCCGCCGAGCCCCACCACCGCCACGCCGCCCAGCACCCAGACCACCGGGCTCACGCTGGGTTTCGCTGCGGGCGCGGGCGCGGGCGGCGGGGGCGCGACCGGTGCCGGCGCCGCGAGCGCGACCTCGACCCTGAGCTCGCGCTGCCCCGGCTGCAGGGTCACCCGCTTCTCTGCGCTGCGGCCGTCGCTCGCCTCGATCCGGAAGAGGTGCTCGCCCGGCTCGAGCTCGATCGCGCCGGGCGTCGCGTCGGCCGGCGCGCCGTCGATTGTCCACTTCGCGCCGGCCAGCGCCTTGCCCGCATCGAGCGCGACGAGCACCACCGACGGGACGGTCGCGAGCGCCTTGGCGAGCTCGGCCTCGCACTCGGTCTTGACCAGCTTGGGGCACGCGGCGTCGGCGCAGATCGCGAACTCTTTCTTCGCGGCCTTGGGCTTGCCCTCTTTGTTCGCCAGCTGCGCTCGCTCGTGCGCGTCGAAGCACTCGGCCTTGGACGGTGCCTTGCCTTCGGCCCGAGCGACGGGAGAAAGGGCGAGCGCGCCCACGAACGCGAGAAGAGGGGTCCGATTCGTCACAGGCAGTGCCGTTTGAACTTCTTGATGCCGCTCGCGTCAATCACCCACGGCGGGTTGCAGTCCCCGGCGGGCTTCGGCGCCGGGGGTTTGGGCGCCGCCACGTCGGCTGCCGCCGCAGGCGCGGGTTTGGGCGCCGCGGCTTTTGCCGGCTCGGAACCGATCGCCTTCGGAGGCGGGGCCGCCGCGACGGGCGGCGGCGGTTCCGGGTCCTTCGCTTTGGGCGCGGGCAGCACCGGCTCTGGTGCCGGTGCGACCGGCGGCTCGGCGACGGGCTGCGGCGGCTTCGCGGCGGCAGGCTGCTGGACGCCCGTGGGCAGAACCTGCACCACGTCGGGCTCACTGTCGGCCTTGCCGCGCGCAGTCATGACCACCAGGCCGACCAGGAAGAACAGCGCCGCCGCGCCGACCACCGAGGCGACCACGATCTTCAGCTGCTTGCTCTTGTGGGGGAAGAGCGAGCGCTGCGCGGCGGTGTCCCAGGCTGCGGTCGAGACCTCGGACACCTGGGAGCTCGGCTCGGTGCGCGGTGCCACCGCGGGCGCCGGCTCGACCGCGACCGGAGCCGCTTCGCGCGCGGGCTCTGGCGCCAGTGCCGGCGCAGGCGCCACGAACGGAGCGGCGACCGGTGGGGGCGGTGCGGCCACCTCCGGCGGTGGCGCGGCGGGGGCCTCGGCCGGAGGCGGCGTGACGGAAGGCGCCGTGACGGAAGGCGCCGGGACGGCAGGCGCCGGGACGGCAGGCGCCGGGACGGCAGGCGCCGCGACCGACGCCGCTGCGGCCGCGCTGGTCTCGCTGCCCAGCTCGATCAGCCGGGCCGCGCGCTGCTTCAGCGCGTCGCCCACCAGCCCGTCGACCCACTCGCCGATCACCCGCGGCACCGCCGGCGGCAGGGCATTTTCCAGGTCGATCGCCATCTCTCGCGCGCTGGCATAGCGCTCGGCCAGGTTGCGGCTGAGCGCCTTCGCCACCACCGCGTCCACGTCGGGCAAGATGCCGGGCACCAGGCTGGAGGGCGGCGGGATCGGGTGCTCGAGCACCAGGCTCATGGTCCGCATCGGCTCGTCGGCGACGAACAAGCCGCGCCCCACCAGCGCCTCCCACAGCACGATGCCGGCGGCGAACACGTCCACCCGGTGATCGACCTTGTCGGCTCGCACCTGCTCGGGTGCCATGTAGCGGAACTTGCCTTTGATGCGACCGGCCTCGGTCTCCATGATCCGGCGGGCGGCCTTGGCCACGCCGAAGTCCACGACCCGTGCCACGCCGTCGACCCCCACCAAGATGTTCTGTGGCGAGACGTCGCGGTGCACGATCGAGAGGGCCTCGCCGCGCTCGTCCATCGCGGTGTGCGCGGCGTGGAGCCCGTAGAGCACGTTGCTCACGATGCCGCTGACCACCCCGGGCGGGATCCTCTGATCGCGCGTGTGCACCCGCTTCACCAGGTGCGAGAGCGAGTCGCCCTCGACGTATTCCATGACCAGGAACAGGTCCCCCTCCAGCGCCACCACGTCCAGGGTCGAGACCACGTTCGGGTGGCGGATCCCCGCCGCCAGCCGGGCTTCGTCGATGAACATCGCCACGAACTCGGGGTCCTTGGCGAAGTGCGGGTGCAGGCGCTTGATGGCAACGGTGCGCGCAAAGCCGACCTGGCCGATCATGCGGCCGAGGTGGATCGTCGCCATGCCCCCCGACGCGATCTCGTCGTAGAGCACGTAGCGGCCGACGACCCGCCCGGCTTCTTGCCCGTTGCCCAAGGACCTGAATGCTAGCGCGTCCCCCGCGTCACCCCAAGAGAGGCGGCGGTGACGGCGGCGGTCGGGCATGGTAATTCCCGGTCCCGATGCAGAAACTGTGGGCGGCGCTGCTGATTCCGGCGCTGGGGTGCGCTTCGACGGTCGCGCGGCTGCCGGGCGAGATACCGACGCAGAGCGGCAAGGCCAACTCGGCCTGCGAGTCCACCGAGTGGCTGGTGCTGGCGCCGACCGAGTCCCAAGAGGTCAGCCACAGCGGGCGGTCGAGCGCCGCGCGCAAGGACGGCTTCGGGGCGTACCGGGTCGGCGAGAGCCAGCCCGAGAGCATCCCGGGGCTCGCCGAGCGGCTCGGGTCGTCGCCCATCATCGACCGCCACAAGGCAGGGGTCGAGCGGCACGACAACAAGCTGATGCTGGCCGGCGGGCTCGGCGCAGCGGGGGTCATCGCCCTGGGGATCGGGTCGTACTTCTTCGCCACCTCGTTCGACACCAAGACCACCAAGAACTCGGATGGGACCACGGAAGAAGACCAAGACGTCAACGGCGGGCGCCTGGGCGGCGGCGCGGCGCTGATCGCCGCCGGCTTCGGCCTGGGCATTGCCGGCATCGTGGTCAGCCCCAGCTCGGGTGAGCGGGCGCGGGCCGACCAGGCCCGCTATGTGTTCACCCCGCCCGAGGACGACCCCGAGGCGGTCAAGTCGATGGTGGACCGCCACAACTCGGGGGTCCGCGACCGCTGCGCCAAGGGGCCGGCCACCGCGGCGCGCTGAGCTGCTCAGACCGCGATGGCGATTTCAGGCTGCGCGACCGGCTGCGACAGTCGCTCGGGGGCGGGCGTCACCGCCGCCATGCCCAGCGTCGCCCGGTCGACGATCGCGACGCACAGATCGGCGAACGAGTAGCCCGCCTCGGCGGCGATCTTGGGCAGCAGGCTGGTGGGCGTCATGCCCGGCAGGGTGTTGACCTCGAGCACGTACTCGTTTTGCCCCTCGGTCACGAGCAGATCCACCCGCACCGCACCGGCCACGTCGAGCGCCTGGGCGGCGCGCTCGGCCAGGTTGAGCACCCCGCGATAGCGCGTGGGCGGCAGGCGCGCGGGCATGAAGTACTCGGTCACGCCCGCGGTGTAT
The DNA here is from genome assembly GCA_023150915.1 of Polyangiaceae bacterium. GTDB lineage: Bacteria > Myxococcota_A > Polyangia > Polyangiales > Polyangiaceae > JADJKB01. The sequence goes on along the minus strand of JAKLKA010000114.1, from coordinate 38,922 downwards.
TTCGCGTGATAGTCGTACATCCCGGTCTTGGGGGCGATCTCGATGGCGCCGAGCACACGGCCGTCCAAGATGCCGACCGAGATCTCTTTGCCCGCGATGAAGCGCTCGACCAGCACGCTGCGGTCGTAGGTCTGCGCGTCGGCGATGGCGCGTGCCAAGGCCGGCAGGCTGTCCACCTTGGCGATGCCGAAGCTCGAGCCTTCGCGGCGCGGCTTGACCACCACCGGGAAGCCGAACGACCCGTGGACCTCTTCCACGTCGGCCCCCTCGCCGTCGAACACGTAGTAGGGCGGCGTGGGGACGTTGTGCAGGCGGAACAGCTCTTTGCTCTTCACCTTGTCCATCGCCAGCGCGCTCGCCAGCACGCCCGAGCCGGTGTACGGCGTGCCCAGCACCTCGAGCAGCCCCTGGATGCAGCCGTCTTCGCCCAGCCGGCCATGCAGCGCCAAGAAGGCCACGTCGACCCGGGCCTTGCGCAGTGCCTCGATGGTGTCGACCCCGGGCCCCAGCTCGATCGGGACCACGTTGCGGCCCGCCGAGGTCAGCGCCTCGGCCACGGCACGGCCGGTCTTGAGGGAAACCTCCCTCTCGGCCGAGGTTCCACCCATCACGACTCCGATTCGACGCGCTTTCATCCGAGCTCCTCACCCCCGTCGCTAACGGAGGTTGGTGCGTTCGGCCAAATAAACGCGGGAGCCGGTCAGGTCACTTCCACCAGCACGGCGGTGATGTTGTCGCGGCCGCCGCGGGCGTTTGCGATCTCGATCAGCTTCTTCACGCAAGCCTCGCCGCCCAGGTTGGTAATCTCTGGGATTTCCGCGGTCCGCAGGTAACCGTGCAGGCCGTCGCTGCAGAGCAAGAAGTGGTCGCCCAGCTCCAGCTCGACCCAGTGGGTGTCGACCTGGACGTAGTCGCGGTTTCCGACGGCGCGGGTGATCACGTTGCGGTGACGGCTGTGCTTGGCCTCTTCGGCGGTGATCAAGCCTTGCTTGAGCTGCCAGGCGATAAGCGTGTGATCTTCCGTCAGTTGTGCGGCCTCGCCGGCGCGCACGCGGTAGATCCGACTGTCGCCGACCTGGGCCAAGATGGCGTAGTCGCCGAGCCCCATCATGGTGCTGAGCGTGGTGCCCATGCCGGCCTTGTTGGCGTCGAGCTCGGCCATGGCGAACACCATGTACGTGGCCGCCTGCACCGCGCCCTCGAGCATGCGCGCGGCGGCGCGGCCCTTCTCTTCGGTGAACTCGCCTTCGAGGTCCAGCGTGTGCTTCCCGCGCTTGACCATGCCGTAGACGGTGTCGACGGCCTCTTGGCTGGCGACCTCACCCGCGGCGTGCCCGCCCATGCCGTCGGCCACCACCCACAGGCCGAGCTCGTCGTCGCACAGGTACGCGTCTTCGTTGACCTGCCGGCGCTTGCCGAGGTCCGTCGCGCCGTACGACTTGATCTTGAGTCCGCCCGACTGGCTCATGCGCCTCGGTGCCGCCGAAGAGCGACACTTTCCTTTAGCGGAACCGGCGGCCAGGCGAAAGCCGAGAGGCGGCCCTTGCACCCGGGGCGGTCGTTAAATAACGTGGGCCGCCCATGGCGGGAGCGACGAGCTTCGTGGTCCAGACCCGAAGCGCCGCGCGCGCAGCCCGAGAGCTCGCGGCGGCGTTGCCGCGCGTGGCGCGCCCGGCGGGCGCCCTGGTGTTTGCCAGTGGTGCGCTGGCCGAGAGCGCCGACGCGCTGGCCCGTGAGCTGGCCGCCGCGGCGCCCGGCGTGCCGCTGCTCTTGGCCACGGGGGCCGGGGTGCTGACCGAGCGTGGCGAGGTCGAGAACGATTCGGCGGCGGCCGGGGTGATCTGGGCCGGCGGGCGCACCGAGGTGCTCAGCATCACCGCCGCGGGCGCCGACGAGGCAATGGAAGGCCTGGCGCGCGCCCTGACCGACCGCAGCGCGACGAGCGCGCCGACCGCGCTTTCGTTCGTCCGGCCCGAGGGTTTCTCGCCGGCCAGCCTCGAGCCCTTGTGGAGCGCGCGGGTCACCCCGCACCTGTTCGGGGCCGGCACCACCGGCGTCGATCCGATCTGCATCGACGCCGAAGGGCGTCTCACTTCGGGACGAGCGGCGGCCTTGCTGATCCGCGGCCTGTCGGCGCCGGTGATCCGCAGCTCACCCGCCTGCCGCCTGCTCTCACCGCTCCGTAGAATCACCGAAACGCGGGGCGCTCTCGTGACGCGCATCGAAGGTGAGCCGGCGCTCGACGCGCTGAGCGCGGTGGGCGAGGCCCTGGCCGGTCAGCCCCTGGTGTTTGCGGTGCTCGGTGAGGGCGACCCGGGCGAGGGTCGCCCGGCGCTCTTGGTTCGCGCCGTGCAGGGCGTCGACCCGGTGCGCCGCGGGCTGCTCATCTCGGACGAGGTGCGCGAGGGCACGCTGATGGCCTTCGCGGTGCGCGACCCGGCCCGGGCCCGCGCCGATCTCGAAGCCGCGGCGCGCGACGCCCTCAGAACCGCCGCCGGGGCCGCCCCCCGCTTCGGCATCTACGTGAGCTGCGCCGGCCGCGGCGCCGCGCTCTACGGCAGCCCCGACGTCGACACCAAGATCCTGCGCAGCCGCTTTGGCGACATGCCGTTCGCAGGCCTGGCGTCGTCGTTCGAGATCGCGCCCCACGCGGGTCGCGCCTCGCTCCAGCTGTACACCGGCGTCATCGCCCTGTTCTCTGCACCCAGCTGATCCCCATGGCTACACCCACCGCCCTGCGCCTTGGCGCCCAGAAGAAACGCTTCTCCACCGCCGAGGTCGCACTGGCCGCGCTGGTGATGGCGGTCGTCGGGCTGATGATCGTGCCGCTGCCCACCTGGCTGCTCGATCTGCTGATCGCCTCGAACCTGGCGCTGTCGGTCGCCATCTTGCTGGTCACCCTCTACGTCAGCGACGCGCTGCGCATCGCGGCCTTCCCCACCCTGCTCTTGCTCACCACGCTGGTGCGACTGGCGCTCAACGTGTCCAGCACGCGCTTGATCCTGCTCCAGGCCGACGCCGGCGAGGTGATCCGCGCGTTCGGCACCTTCGTGGTGCGTGGCAACTACGTGGTGGGCGGGGTGATCTTCCTGATCTTGTCGATCATCCAGTTCGTGGTGATTGCCAAGGGGTCCGAGCGCGTGGCCGAGGTGGGCGCTCGCTTCACGCTCGATGCCATGCCCGGAAAGCAGATGGCCATCGACGCCGAGCTGCGCTCGGGGGCCATCGACGGCAACGAAGCCCGCCGAAGGCGCCGCACGCTCAGCCGCGAGAGCCAGTTCTACGGCGCGATGGACGGCGCCATGAAGTTCGTCAAGGGCGACACCATCGCCACCTTCCTGATCACCGCCATCAACATCCTGGGCGGCGTGGCCATCGGCGTGGGGCAGAAGAACATGGAGCTCATCGGGGCGGTGAAGCGCTATGGCCTGCTCACCATCGGCGACGGGCTGGTCTCGCAGATCCCGGCCCTGGTGCTCTCGACCGCCGCCGGCATCTTGGTCACGCGCGTGGCCAGCGAAGAGCCGGACACGCCGCTGGGGCAAGAGCTGGCCTCACAGATCTTCGGCGCCCCCCGGGCGATGCGCGTGGCCAGCGTGTTCGTGCTGATCCTGGCCGCCATCCCGGGCCTGCCGGCCCTGCCCTTCCTGGTGATCGGCGCGCTGCTCTTCGCGGCCTCGCGGGCCAGCAGCGCGCGCCGCGCGCCCCTGGGCGAGCCCAGCGCGAACGAGCCGGTGCAGCGCGGCGACGGCGGGGAAGCGCCGCCGCGCTTCGTCCCGGTGGTGGTGCCCTGGTCGCTGGACGTGAGCCCCGATCTGGCCCACCTGCTCGAGGACGACACCCGGGGCGGCGAGCTGCGCCGCGCCGGCGTCCGCGCCGCGGCCTCGGCCATCCAAGAGGTCCTGTTCCGCGATCTGGGCGTGCCACTGCCCGCCGGTCGGGTGGCGGTCAGCGGCGATCTGCCCGAGCGGACCATCGTGCTCAGCTTGGCCGAGGTGCCCGCGAAGTCGATGGCGCTGCCCCCCGGGCTGGCGGACGGCGACGTGGCCGGGTTCCTGGTCGAAGAGTCGCTGGCCGTCCTGCACCGCCGAGCCGCCGACTATCTGGGCATCTCGGAGACCCAGACCCTGCTCGATCAGCTCGAGCTGGTGGCGCCCGCCACCGTGCGCCAGGTGGTGCCCAAGCCGGTGAGCGTGATCTTGCTGGCCGACGTCTTGCGCCGGCTGGTGGAAGAGGGCGTCAGCGTCCGCGATCTCCGGGGCGTGCTCGAGTCGCTGGCCCAGGTGGCGCACGCCGAGAAAGACCCGCTCACGCTGGCCGAGCTGGTCCGCTCGAGCATGCGCCGCGCGCTGACCCACGAGCTGACCTCGGGTGCGGGTGACCTCGAGGTGGTGCTGCTCGATCCGATGATCGAAGACACCATCCGGGGCTCGATCTCGCGCACCGCAGCCGGCAGCTACCTCACCCTGGCGCCGGCGGCCGCGCGGGACATCGTCAAGGCGGTGCGCCGCGCGCGCGAATCGGTGCCGGGCCCCACGACCGTGCTCTTGACCCAGCCCGACGTGCGCCGCTTCGCGCGCAAGCTGCTCGAGCTGGACATGCCCGAGCTCCGGGTGGTGTCGTACGCCGAGCTCTTGCCCGAGATCGCCATCGTCCCGCTGGCCAAAGCCACGCTGGCGGGGCTCTGACTCACAGCCCCCGCTGCACCACCATCTTGCGGGGCAGCTGACCGCTCTTCTCGAGGGTCTGCTTGGCCTCTTTCTGCAAGAGCGGGTGGGCGCGCTTGGCCAAGAACCCGCCGAGCAGGCGCAGATCGATGTCCGCCAGCCGCCGGACGCAGCGCTTCATGCCCTTCATGTCGCTGGTGTGCGCATAGGCATAGGCCAGGGCGCGATACAGCTGCGGGCGCAGCTGCTCGTACTCCGGATCTTCGGGGTCGATCAGCCCCAGGGTGTCGAGCGCCTTCTTCGCTTGGCCGCTGCGCGCCCAGGCCTCGCCGATCACCGCGGTCATCATGGCGCGGCTGCGCGGATCTTGGTGCCGGCTCAGGTCGATGCCGTCGGCCAGGGGCCGCGCATCGCCCACGTCGCCCATCAAGAGGTGGATCATGGCGCGCTGCGTGCGCGCCTCGTCGGCCACCGTGGCCTGCACCTTGCCCAGCTCGATCTGCTCCAGCGTGATCAGGGCCTTCTTCGGATCTTCTTGCAGCTCGAGCTGCGCCCTGGCGAAGATGGCGGCCGGGTCCTTCTTCTTGAACGAAGCGTCCAGCTCGGCCAGCGCCGCCTTGCGATCTTCGGCGGTCTCGACCTTGTTCAAGATGCCCGCGACGCTGCGGGCCTTCTTCGCCTGCTGCACCGCCCAGAAGACCACGCCCAAGAGCAGCAGCGTGGCCAGCGCCGGCAACCCCAGGGCCAGCGACCTGCCGGTCGTCGAGTGGGTGAAGCTGGCGGCGAACGCCCCGATCAACCACACCGCGACCAGCGGCAAGCTGAGGCGCTTGAGCAGCGTCTTGAACGCGTCGCCCTTGAGCGGGTCCGGCACCTCGACCGGCCGCTGCTTCATCGGCTCGCTGATCGAGGGCTTCTTGCGGCTCTTGCCGTCGTCGTCGCGCCGGTCGGCGGCGCGCTTGAGCTTCCGGGCTTCTTTTGCCACGGGCCGCTCTTAGCGCTCGATGGGCCCGGGGCGCAAGTCGCCCGCCGGCCCCCCCGGGGGGAAGCGCCCCTAGCCCTCCGCCGCCTTGGGCGGCGGCAGCAGGCTGTCGGGGCCCGCGTCGGGCAAGAGCTCGTAGCGGAAGTGCAAGAACACGCTTTGCGCCAGCGACAGCGCCGGCACCGCGAGCAGGGCGCCCCACAGGCCGAAGAAGTGCTCGCCCACGATCAGCGAGAACACCACCAGCACCGGGTGGATCTTGGCCGCCACCCCGATGATCTTCGGGTTGAGCAGGTTCGCCTCGACCTGGTGAATGCCGATGATCCACAGCAGCACCCAGAGCGCCGTGAAAAAATCCTGGGTCAAGCCGATGAGCACGGCAGGGATGGTGCTGAGGATCGAGCCGAAGATCGGGATGATGCTCATCACGCCCGCCACCAGCGCCATGATGGGCCAGTACTTCAGGCCGAACATCCAGAAGCCGATGGCCGAGAGCACGCCGTTCACCAAGCAAATCAACAGCTGGCCGCGCACCACACCCGCCAGCCCCCGGTCGATGCGCAGCATCAGGCGGTCGAAGCTCTGCCGCGAGTGCTGCGGCGGCAGCGAGCGGAAGAACGCGATGATCGACTCGCGCGTGAGCATCAAGTAGGCCGCCACCATCAGCGTCAGAAAGAACAAGAAGATGCTGCGTGCCACCTTGCCGAAGATGGCCTGGCCCACCTTGAGCAGGTCGAGCGCGTTGCGCTTCAGGTATTCCACCGCTTGCGCGGCCGCCTCGCGGGCCAGCCTTGCCGCGCTGAAGCGCTCGCCGGTCTCGGGGGTGGCCGGCAAGATCTTCCAGTGCTTCGCGTCCTCTTGCACGATCTCGACGCCCGACCGCAGCTCCACCGCGAACGACCCGTCCGGGCGCTTGTGGATCTCGAGGGCCGGCGCCCGCTCCACCGGCGGCGCCGGGGGCGAGACCCGGTCCATGATGCCCTGTGCGAAGTCCTCGACCCGCGGCGCCCAGGTGGTGGTCAGCTTTTCGCTGAGCTGCGGCGTGTCGCGCGCCAGCGTCATCGTCTCTTGATACAGGCGCGGGGCCATGGCGGCCACGGCCAGGTAGAGCGCGCCGAGCGTGACCACGTAGACCAAGATGATCGACAGCGCGCGGGGCAGCTTCGCGCGCTCGCACAGCTCGACGGCGGGCGTGAGCACGTAGGCGATGATCAGCGCCATGATGAACGGCAGCACCACCTCGCTGGCCCAGAGCAGGGTGGCCACCACCGCGGCCCCCGAGAGCGCCAAGAACACCACCCGCGCCCGCGTCCACCCGAAGCGGCTCGGCCGAGGCTCGTCGATGATCAGCGGGTCTTTCATGCGCCCTCCCCCCGCGCGGACGAGGCGCCGGCTGGCCCCGCCGCGGACGCGCCGCACGGGGCCAAGGCCGGCGTATTGATGCGAGCTACTCTTTCTTCTCGCCGGCCAGCTCGGCCAGCTTGCCGCCCAGCTTGTTCTTGAGCAGGTCGCCCAGGGTGGCACCCTGGCCGGCCTTCTCGCGAGCCAGCGCCTGGAACTGCTCGGCCGCCGGGCTCGCGCCCACGTTGCGCATGGTGAGCGTGATGCGGCGATCCATCGAGTCCACGTTCGCGACCTCGGCCTTCACCTTGTCGCCCGGGCTGAGCGAGAGGTTCGGGTCGGTGTCGCCGCTGGGGATCAGCGCCTCGATGCCTTCGGCGATGCGCACGAACGCACCGTAGTCGACCACCGACAGCACCGTGGCTTCGGCCACGACCGCACCCGGCTTGTATTTGTCGAGGATGTTGCCCCACGGGTCGTCCCACAGCTGCTTCACGCCGAGAGAGACCTTCTTCTCGTCGTGGTTGATGCTGAGGATGATCGCCTCGACCTCGTCACCCTTGCCGTAGAGGTCGGCCGGGTTGTTGATCTTGACGGTCCACGACAGGTCGGTCTTGTGCACCATGCCGTCCACGCCCTCTTCGATGCCGATGAAGACGCCGTAGTCGGTGATGCTGCGGACCTTGCCGGTGATCTTGTCGCCGGGCTTGTACTTGTCGGTGAACAGCGTCCACGGATCGGGCTCGAGCTGCTTCAGGCCCAGGCTGATGCGCTTGGCGCGCGAGTCGACCTCGAGCACCTGGCACTCCACCTCGTTGCCGATCTCCATCATCTTGCTGGGGTGCTTGACCTTCTTCGTCCAGCTCATCTCGCTGACGTGAATCAGGCCCTCGACGCCCGGCTCGAGCTCCACGAACGCGCCGTAATCGGTCAGGCTCATGACCTTGCCCTTCACGCGCTTGCCGATGACGTACACCTCTTCGGCGTGGTTCCACGGATCTTCCTGGGTCTGCTTCAGGCCCAGGCTGACGCGCTCGGTCTCGGCGTTGTACTTGAGGACCTTGACCGTGACCTCGTCACCGACCTTGAAGACCTCGCTCGGGTGATTGACCCGGCCCCACGACATGTCCGTGATGTGGAGCAGGCCGTCGATGCCGCCCAGATCGACGAAGGCGCCGTACTCGGTGAGGTTCTTGATGGTGCCCACCAGGACCATGCCCTCTTCCAGGTGCGCCAGGGTCTTGGCCTTGAGGGTGTCGCGCTCTTTCTCGAGAAGCACGCGGCGCGAGAGCACGATGTTGCCGCGCTTCTTGTTGAACTTGATGACCTTGAACTCGTAGGTCTGACCGATCAGCTTGTCCAGGTTGCGGATCGGGCGCAGGTCCACCTGGCTGCCGGGCAAGAACGCCTTGACCCCGCCGCGGATGGTGACGCTGAGGCCGCCCTTCACGCGCTGGCTGATGGTGCCCTCGATGATCTCGTCACGCTCGCAGGCGCTCGAGATCTCGTCCCACACCTTCATCTTGTCGGCCTTCTCCTTGGACAAGGAGATCATGCCGTCGTCGCTCTCGCGACTCTCGATGAACACGTCCACCCGATCGCCCGCCTTGATGGTGAGCTGACCCGCGGCGTCGATGAACTCGTCCGCCTTGATGACGCCTTCGCTCTTTCCCCCGATGTCGACAATGACCGCGTCGCGATTCACCGCGACCACGATTCCGGTGACGATCTGGCCTTCGCCGCCCATCTCGGTCGCGCCTGCTCCCTGCGCGGCCTGCTCGAACAATGCGGCGAAGCTGTCGCCGGAAAGGGTCTCTGTCGTTTGGGTTTGAGTCATGGGACGGTTCGATGCCTCCTTGGCCTTCGGACTTCTTGGTCGTGTTGGGGAGGCCCGAGATGGACCGCGCCCATGCGCCTCGCCCGAAGGGACGCCTCCCGTAGCGCACGGTGTGGGCCCCGTCAAACGGGAAACCCGGGGCCGCTCATTCGCATCCACCGCCCCCGGCGCAGCGCGCGGCCCGCGCCAGGGCCTCGGGGGGCAGCTTCAGCCGGACGACCGCCCGCTCACCCACCGCCTCGACCACCAGACCTTCGGCGATCTGCGCGCCGAGGCCTCGGGTCTGGCCCAGCGCGCGCGCCACCGAGGCGAGGGATTCTGCCACAGCCCGCGCCTCGGACGCGGTCCCGAGCTGGAGCTCGAGCTCGGCGCTCAGGCCCTGCGCATCCAGGTCGGCCGTGAGCCGCAGGCGCTCGGAGCGCTCGAGCAGCCGCCCCAGGGTGGGCGAGTACTGACTGGCCAGGCGCCCGAGGGGGCGCGGCCGGGCGTCGACCGAGAGCACCCCCTTCTCGGCAGGGTCCAGGTGATCGTCCGCGATCCCCTGCTCCAGCCGGCGCTCGACGCTGTCGAGCGGGGCGGTGGTCACGAAGACCAAGAGGTCGTCCCCCCGGGCGTAGATCCGCGCCGGCGCGCTGCGGGCGACCTTGCCCTTCCGGTCGAAGCGCCGCCACCCGGCGCCCAGATCCGCGGCCAGCCCCCAGCCGGGGGTTCGGCTCGGATCGATCTCGCGGAAGCGCCCCCTCAAGATCGTCACGCTGTCGTCGAGCGTCCCCCGCGCGCTGGGCCGGAGCGCGATCCACACCGTGTCGGCCCGCGACAAGGCGTCGGTCGCCAGCGCGTCCCGATCGCCGCTCTTCTGCCGCAGCAGGTCGAAGGTGCTCTCGCCCAGCGCCGCGCGGATCTTCGACAGATCGACCCGCAGGGCGACGTCGAGCTCGGCCGGGATGGCGTCGCTGGGCTCGCGGAACGCGGGCGCGGGCGCCTCCGGCGGGGGAATGCGCGGCCGGCCGGCGCAGGCCGACAGCAGCAGCGCCAGCGTCAGGCCGGCGAAGCGAGCCGTCGTTCGACCTCCCGAACGTGGGCGACGATGCGCCCCACCACCGCGTCGATGTCGAGCGCCGAGCTGTCGACCAAGATCGCGTCCGGCGCCTGAGTCAGGGGCGCCACCGGCCGCGTGCTGTCGCGATGGTCGCGGTCCCGCACTTCGCGCGCGATCACCTCGAGATCGGCGGGCTCACCCCGGGCCTCGAGCTCGGCCTTGCGGCGCACGGCGCGGACCTCGACGCTGGCGGTGAGGAAGAACTTGGCCTCGGCGTCGGGGAACACCACGCTGCCGATGTCGCGCCCTTCCAACACCACCCCGCCCGGCATACCCGCCCGCCGCTGCATGTCGAGCAGCGCCGCGCGCACCGCCGGGATGGCCGAGACGCGGCTCGCGCCCTCGGCGATCTCTTGGGTGCGGATGGCGGTCGAGACGTCGTCGTCGTCCAAGAGCACGCGCTGCCCGCCGCCCGCCTGCGACGCAAAGCGGATGCCCTCGCGCGCGGCCAGGCCCTGCGCCAGGCGGCCCACCGCGTCGGCGTCGGCAAAGTCGAGCCCCTGCCGCTGGGCCGCCAGCGCCACCGAGCGGTAGATGGCGCCGGTGTCGACCAGCAGGTAGCCGAGCTCGGCAGCCACCTTGCGCGTCACCGTGGTCTTGCCGGCCCCCGCCGGCCCGTCGATGGCCACCACCGGGCGCGTTCGGGTCATGGCTCGACCTCTACCTCGGCGCCCAGCGCCCGCAACGTGCCGGCGAAGCGCGGGAAGCTGGTGGCGATGCAGCCCGCGTCGTCCACCACCGTGGGGCCGTCGGCGAACAGGCCCAGCACCGTGGCGGTCATCGCGATTCGGTGATCGCCGCGGCTGTCGACCTGCGCGGCCCGGAGCCGCCCGCCCGGGCGCCCCTCGACCGAGAAACCGTCTTCGTGCTCGGACGCGTCGACCCCGAAGGCCTGGAGCAGCGCCACGATGGCCGCGATGCGATCGCTCTCTTTCACCCGCAGCTCGGCCACGTCGAAGAAGCGCGTGACGCCGGTGGCGCGGGCCGCGAGCGCCGCGCAGATCGGGATCTCGTCGATGGCGCGCAGCGCCAGCTCACCCCCCACGCTCTGCCCGCGCAGCCCCGAATGGCGCGCCGTGATCTCGGCCCGCGGCTCGCCCAGCGATTCGCCGCGGGGCGCGATCGACAGCTCGCCGCCCAGCCGCCGGACGATGTCGATGAACCCCGAGCGCGTGGGGTTCACACCGGTGGCACGGGTGGTGACCACTGCGCCCTCGCACAAGAGCCCTGCGGCCAGCACGAATGCGGCGGCGGACAGGTCCCCCGGCAGCTCGATGGAGAACGGGTCGATCGACAGCGGATCGGCCGGCGGGTGCAGCTTCACGATGGGACCCGCGGTCTCGATCAACAGCCCCAGCGCGCTGAGCATGCGCTCGGTGTGGTCGCGCGAGACCAGCGGCTCGCGCAGCAGGGTCGGGCCGCTGGCCCACAGGCCCGAGAGCAAGAGCGCGCTCTTGACCTGCGCGCTGGCCACCGGCAGCTGGTACTCGAGGGGGTCGAGCCGGCGCCCGGCCGGCAGCGGACCGACGGAGAGCGGCGCCGTCACCTCGCCCCCGTCGCCCCCGCGCGGCGTGCCCGAGATCACGGCGCCACGCTGGCCCAGCGGCTGGACGATCCGGGTCATGGGACGGCGGGTGAGCGAGGCGTCCCCCACCAGGCGCGAGGCGAACGGCTGCCCGGCGAGCACCCCCGCCAAGAGCCGCATGGTGGTCCCCGAGTTGCCACAGTCGATGGCGTCGGCCGGCGCCGTGAGCCCCGCGAGGCCCACGCCGTGCACCCGCAGCGTGCCGTGAGCGTCGTCTTCGATGCGCACGCCCATCTGGGAGAACGCCCGCTGGGTGGCGACGTTGTCCTCGCCGTACGAGAAGCCAGCGAGCTCCGAGCAGCCATGGGTCAAGGCCGCCATGATCACCGCCCGGTGGCTGATGCTCTTGTCGGCGGGCACGGGCACGCTGCCGCTCAGCGGCCGCGACAGAGGCTGGACGATCAGGCGCGCCACCGAGCTCTCACTTCTTCGAATCGCCGGGGCCGCCGGTCAGGCCCGGGGTCTGGGTGGCGGGGATCACCGTGGGTTGGTTCTGCACCCCCAAGAAGCCCGAGAGCTGATCGAGCATCTTGCCGACCTCGGCCGCGTCGAGCGCCGCGACGAACTTGGTGTCCTTCCCCTCGGCCTTCGCGTCCAGCTGGCGAATGGGCTGCCCGATGCCCAGCAACTGCGCCAGCCAGCCGAAGCTCGCGACGGTGTCCTTGATCGCCGAGAGCGACTGCGCCCCGGCGGCTGCACCCTGCGCGTCCCCATAGGTCATGGTGCCGGCCACGTTCACGCCCGGCGACTCGAAGTTGCCGACCATGCGCGCCGTTTCCATCCCGTTCAAGAAGGGGAACTGCTGGCGCGCCGCATCGCTCAGCGGTTGCGCGCGCAGGTCGAAGCCGGCGACCACCGGCGCCCCCGGGGTCTTCGAGAGCTCGGCGAACCACTCCGGAAGCTGCTTGCGCACGCGCCCCTCCTTGATGCGGTCGAGCGCCCGGCGGATTCCGGTCTCGTTGCCCAAGAGCACGGTCTTGGCGGTCAGCACCACGAACCCCAGGTTGTGCGAGGTGTAGAGCGTGCGGCCGGCATAGCTCGACTTGACCACCGGCGTGCCCAGCGGCGTCTTCTGCGTGCCGTCGGCAGCGCGCTCGATGGCGGCCTTGTCGAAGCGCCCGCTCAGCACCGAGACCGAGTCCGCGCCCTGCATCGAGTACAGCCCGACCAGCGCGTGGTCCAGATCGCGCTCGGGCTCGAAACCCGCGCTGGGCGGCACCGGCGTGCGCGCCCGCGCAATGGCCAGCACCTTCTGCCCGAACTGCGAGGCAAAGAGCTTCTTGGCGTCGACCGAGAACAACCCGATGGCGCCGCTGGGCATCAGCGCCTCGGGCTCGCGGTCGATCTCGGCGTCGGTCAGCGCCTTGTCTTCGCCCGCTGCCACGATCTTGTCCGGCTTCTTCGGGCAGCCCACCAACAGACCGAGCGAGAGGCCGCCGACCAGGGCCGCCTGCACCCAAACGCTGCGCTTCATGCTGGCGCGAGCCTACACGAGCGCGCGGCCCTCGGCGATGCCCGTCGTCAGCGCTCGGTCGGGAACGAACCCAGCACCTTGAGGTACTTGGTCCCGCGCTTGACTGCCTCGAGCGCGGTCACCACCGGGCGGTCGGTCACGTGCCCCGAGACCTCACCGTAGAAGACGTAGTCCCAGCCCCGGCCGCTCACCGGGCGCGACTGCAGCTTCTTCAGGTTCACGCCGCGCTCGGCGAAGTGGCGCAGCACGTCGAACAGCGCCCCGGGCGAGTCGTCGACACTGAAGAGCAGGCAGGTGGTGTCCTTGCCGGTGCGCGGCGCCGGCCGGGCGCCAGCAATGCCGAAACGAAACGCCATGTCGGCGGTGTCGCCGACGTTGGCCCGCACGGTCCCGAGCTCGACCTCGACCCCGCAGGCCGCCGGCGCCAGCGCCGCGCTGCCGTGGTCGCCCGCCGCCAGCTCTGCCGCGACCACCGGCGAACGCACGTCGATCACCGTGGCCTTGGGCAGCTCGCGCTCCAAGAAGCGCTCGCACGCGGCGTGGGCCGCCGCCGTGGCGTAGATCTTCTCGATGTCTGCCATGTTGGCGGTGCGGCTCATCAGGTCGTAGGCCGCCGTGGTGGTGCGCTCGGCGACCAAGACCAGATCGGTGGCCTCGAGCGTGGCAATGTTCGAGACCACCAGGCCGTCGGTGGACGACTCGTAGGGGAAGACGGCATACAGCGCGCGACCGCGCTCCACTTCTTCCAGCGCTTCGGCCAGGGTGGCGCACTCGGCATACACGCCGCTCGAGCCGAAATGGCGCTTCGCGGTGGCGTGGCAGAAGCTGCCCTCGGGGCCCAGATAGGCGACGCGCGCGGCCTCTTCCAGCGCGCGGGCCGAGGCCCGGATCTGGCGGAAGATCGCGGCCAGATCGTCCACCGGCAGGTCCCCGCTGGCGGCCTTCTCGAGCCCCGCCAGCCACTCGCGCTCGCTCAGGTCCGCGGTGGGCACCTCGCCCTCGCTGAGCTTGTGGATCTTGCGACTGAGCCGCGCGCGCTCTTCCAGCTTCTGCAAAAGTGCGCGATCGACCTCGGCGATCTCGGTGCGCACGTCGCCGACTTCGTGCTTTCGGTCAGCCATACGAGACAAGCTTAGCGGCGTTCAGGAATCGGTGCTCGTCTTCGTGGGCGTCTCGGTCTTGGCCGGCGCCGGCTCGGACTTGGTCGTGGCGGGTGCCGAGGTCGTGGTCGTGGGCTTCGCGCTCTCGCTCGCGCTCGGCTTCTTCGAACCGTAGCCATCGGCATACCAGCCGCCGCCGCGCAGAATGAACCCCGTGCCCCCCGACACCTGCCGCTTGGCGGTGTCTGCTTTGCAGCTCGGGCACGTGGTGAGCGGAGGCTCACTCATCGACTGCTCCGCTTCCCACTCGTGGGCGCAAGCGGTGCATACGTACTCGTAGGTCATGGCGGCCAAATGCGACTGTGCGCAGGGTCTGTCAATCTTTCCCGAGGAATGGGGGCGCGCACGGTTTTTCCCTTGAACCTGATCGGAAGGTCGCCTATCAAATGTGCAGTACCTGGCGTGACCCTACATGACGTGCGGTTACCTTAGGTTTAGGGCGCCCTTCGGGGCGCTCGGCAACACCTCCGAAACGCCCCACACGCCGGCGACCCGGCGGGGCGAAGCGCAGGCTTCCCAAGGCTGCTAGCCTCGGAAGGCCAGGCCGAGAAGGACGTCACCGATGCACATCAAGAGGCTGGAGATCGCGGGGTTCAAGTCCTTCGTCGACCGGACCGTGATCCACTTCGACCACGACATCATCGGTGTGGTCGGTCCCAACGGCTGCGGCAAGTCCAACATCGTGGACGCCATTCGTTGGTGCATGGGCGAGCAGAGCGCGCGCCACCTCCGCGGCCGCGCGATGGAAGACGTGATCTTCAACGGCTCCGAGTCGCGGGGCCCCCACGGCCTGGCCGAAGTCACCATCACCTTCGACAACTCGGACCCGGCCTACGCCGAGACCATCCCGCCCGAGTACCAGGCCTACCCCGAGATCGCGATCACGCGGCGGCTGTATCGCGACGGCACCAGCGAGTACTTGATCAACAAGACTCAGGTGCGCCTGCGTGACATCACCGAGCTGTTCCTGGGGACCGGCGTCGGCACCAAGGCGTACTCGATCGTCGAGCAAGGTCGCATCGGGCAGATCGTCAGCTCGCGCCCGGAAGACCGCCGGTTGTTCATCGAAGAGGCCGCCGGGATCACCAAGTACAAGCAGCGCCGCAAGCAGGCCGAGCGCAAGATGGAGCTGACGCGTCAGAACCTCTTGCGCATCACCGACATCGTCACCGAGATCGATCGCACTCGCGCTTCGCTCAAGCGCCAGGTGGCGAAGGCCGAGCGCTACGTCCAGTACCGGGCCGAGCTCGAAGATCTGGTGCTGCACGATGCGTCGCACAAGCTGCTCGAGCACATCGTCACCGAGCAGGTCGAGCGCGGCGCGCACGCCGAGGCGTCGGCCGGCGTCGAGCAGGCGCGGGCAACGCTCAGCGTGTCGGAGGCCGAGCTCGATCTGGCCCGGCAAGAGGCCCTGAGCATCGAGCAACGGGCCGAAAAAGCCAGCACTTCGGCCTTCGAGGCCGACAACGAGGTGACCGGTCTGGGCGCCGAGATCGAGCGTGCGCGGGACCGCATGAGCCACCTGCTCGAGCGCCAGAAGTCGGCCGAGGCCGAGCAAGAAGAGATCGCGCGCCGCCTGGGCGCGTGGCGGACGCCGAGCGTGAAGACGACGCCCTCACCCAGCTGCGCACCGAAGAGGCGCGCGCCAACGAGGCGCTGCAAGGCGTGCGCACCACGCTTGGCGAGACCAGCGCGCAAGCCGCCGCCGCCGAGGCCCGGGTCGAAGCCCACGCGCACCACATTGCCGAGCTCGAAGAGCGGCGCGACAAGCTGAGCGCCGAGCGCGACGGCATCGCCGACGAGCTGGCCGAGCTCAGCGCGAAGAAGCACGCTCTGGACCGCAGCGTGGCCGAGCTGGCCGAGGGCAAGCGGCTCACGGTGGCCGAGCGCGAGGCGCTCGAGGCAGAGATCGTCGAGCTGCGCGCCAAGCAGCTGGACAGCGAGCGTCGGGTGGACGCCGCCAAGAACGAGCTGGGGCTGAAGAAGAACCGGCTCAAGGCGCTGGACGAGCTGCACCGCCGGCTCGAGGGCGTGGGCGCCGGCGCCCGCGCGCTGGTCAGCGGCACGCATGCCGGCGTGCTGGGCCTGGTTGCCGACCGCATCGAGGCCCCGGAAGAGCTGACGGCAGCCTTCGCCGGCCTGCTGGGCGAGCGGCTGCAGTACGTGGTGGTCGACGACCTGCCCCAGGGCCTGGACCTGCTCGCCGAGCTGGCCAAGAGCGAGCGGGGCCGGGCGAACATCGTGGCGCAGCGCCCGCCCTATGTGGCCGGTGCCGCGCGCGCGGCTGCGCTGGGCGAGCCCGGCGTGCTCGGGCGGCTGGTCGATCGCCTGCTGTTCGAGCCGGCGGACGAGGCCCTGGTGCGCGCCCTGGTGGGCGACGCGCTCTTGGTCGAGACTCCGGAGCAGGCACTGGCCATTGCCCAGCAGCACGTGGGCACCACCGTGGTTTCGCTGGACGGCACCGTGGCGCGCCCCGATGGCGTGGTCAGCGGCGGCAGCGGGGACGAGGCCGCCGCCGGCATGGTCGAGCAGAAGCGCGAGTTGCGCGTCCTGGCTCAAGACGTCGAGCGCCTGAGCGAGCAATACACCCGGGTCCACGACGAGCACACCGCGCTGCGCGCCCGTCTGAGCGAGGTGGGGACCAGCCTGGATCGCGCGCGGCAAGAGGCCCACGCCGGCGAGCTGGCGCACGTCACCGCCGAGAAAGATCTGGCGCGGACCGCCGGCGAGATCGAGCGGGCCACCGGGCGCAAGACCAACATCGCGGCCGAGACCGCCGAGCTCGAGACCAAGCTGGCCGACGCGGTGGCTGCACAGACCGCGACCCGCACCGAGCTCGAGACCGCTCGGGTGTCGCTCGAGCACCTGCGACACGATCTGGCCAAGGCCGAAGCCGAGGCCACCTCGTGGAACGAGCGGGTCAACGCTCAAGCCACGCTGGTGACCGAGCGCAAGGTCCGCCTGGCGCAGGTCCGCGAGCAGGTCGAGGCCGCCAAGAGCTCGCA
Organism: Polyangiaceae bacterium; assembly: GCA_023150915.1. Lineage (GTDB taxonomy): Bacteria > Myxococcota_A > Polyangia > Polyangiales > Polyangiaceae > JADJKB01. The sequence continues at coordinate 21,772 of JAKLKA010000114.1, read as the reverse complement.
AGAGCGCGTGCTGGCTGCGATCACCGACTTCGAGACCCGCGATCAGCGGCTGTCCGACGACCTGCTCGAGACCGCCCGCGCCAGCGGCGAGACGGCCGCGCAGATCATGATCGCGCGCGAGGCCCGGGCCGGCGCCGTGGACACCGCCCGCGTTGCCCACACCGAGCTCGACTCGGCCCGCGCATTGCTCGAGCAGGTGCGCTTCGCCCTGGGCAGCCGCGAGGCCGAGCTCAAGGTCCTGCGCGACGAGGTGCAGCAACTCGACGACGCCGTGCGCCGGGCCGAGATGGCGCTGCAGCGCATCGAGCTCGAGCGTGACCACCTCTTGGCCAACGTGCGCGATCGCTTCCGCGGCCTGGATCTGCGGCGCGTGGTCGGCACTTATCACGCCCGCCCGATGCCCGACGACGAGCAGCGCCGGCGCATCGACGAGCTGACGCAGCTGATCGATCGCATGGGCCCGGTGAACCTGGACGCCGGCCGCGAGTGGGAAGACGCCGAGAAGCGCTTCTCGGATCTGTCGACCCAGAAGATCGACATCGAGAAAGCGCTGGAAGATCTCGATCGCGCCATCCGACACATGAACAAAGAGTCGCGGCGGCGCTTCCGCGAGACCTTCGACGCGGTCAACGAGCTGTTCAAGAAGACCTTCACCCGCATGTTCCGCGGTGGCCGCGCCGAGCTCGGGCTGACCAACCCCGACGACATGCTCGAGACCGGCGTCGAGATCATCGCCCAGCCGCCCGGCAAGAAGCTGGGCAACATCGAGCTGATGAGCGGCGGCGAGAAGGCGCTGACGGCGGTCAGCCTGATCTTCAGCATCTTCCAGTATCGCCCCTCGCCCTTCTGCGTGCTCGACGAGGTCGACGCGCCGCTCGACGAGGCCAACGTGGCCCGTTACAACGAGGCCATTCGCTCGATGACCGCGAGCTCGCAGTTCATCCTGATCACGCACGTGCGCAAGACCATGCAGAGCGTGGACGTGCTGTACGGCGTGACCATGGGCGAGCCCGGCGTGTCGCGCATCGTGAGCGTGAAGGTCAACGAGCAGGCCGTGGCCCGCAGCGAGAACCGCGGCGCGATCTCGAGCCCGCCGCCGGTGGCCGAGGTCGACGAGTCGGTGGCCGTGGCGTGAGCGCTGCCGCGGCTCAGTGAAAGTCCCGGGACTGCCGGCCCAGCCGCGAGTCGGGCCGATCCAGCCGCTCGAGGTGCTCGACGATCACGTGCACGATGGGCACCTCCGAACGGGTCGACTCGCGATCGCGTTCGACCTTGCCCGAGGCCAGCATCAGTCGTGAGTGGCGCGCGGTGAGGCGCAGGCGCTCGTAGACCCGCTGCCAGAGGATCAGGTTCACGAACCCGGTCTCGTCTTCGAGCGTGACGAACACCACGCCGCTGGCGGTGGCCGGCTGCTGCCGCGTGACCACCAGCCCCGCCACGCTGACCGCGCGCCCCTGCCGCTGCTGCGCGAGCTCGGCCGCGGTCAGCACCCCCCTGCCCCGCAAACGCTCGCGCAGGTGCCGCATCGGGTGATCGGTGATGCTGAGACCCTTGCGCTCGTAGTCGAGCAAGAGCTGTTCGGCTGCGCGGAGCGGCGGCAGCACCACTTGCGGCTCGCCCAGCGCGAGCCGCTCGAACAAACCGCCCACCCGCGGCGCCCGCGACTGCCACACCGCATTGCGCCGGCCGGGCACCAGCGGCTCGAGCGCGCCGGCCTCTGCCAGCCGCTCGACCTCGTCTTTGCGCAGCGCCGCGCGTCGGATCAGATCGTCGATGCCACAGAACGCCGCCTTGGCCCGGACGACCTCGATGCGGCGCGCGCTTGCCTCTGCGAGCCCCTTCACCAGCCGAAAGCCCAGGCGCACCGCCCGCGCCGCGTCGGGCGCTTGGCTCCGGATGCCGTTCGCCTCGCCGGCGGGCTCGAGCTCGCAGTCCCAGAAGCTCGCGACGATGCTCACCTCACGGAGCTCGACGCCATGGCGCTGCGCGTCCTGAAAGATGGTGCTGGCCGAGTAGAACCCCATGGGCAACGAGTTCACCAGCGCGCAGGCGAAGTGCGCCGGATAGTGCGCCTTCTGCCAGGCCGAAGCGTAGACCAAGAGCGCGAAGGAGGCCGCATGACTCTCGGGAAAGCCGTACTCCCCGAAGCCCTTGATCTGCTCGAACAAGCGCGCACCGAACTCGGCGCTGATCCCCCGCGCGGCGAAGCCCTCGAGCAGCCGGCTCTTGTGGCGCAAGAGCTTGCCGTGCTTCTTCCACGCCGCCATGTCACGCCGCAGCTGATCGGCCTCGCCGCCCGAATAGCCCGCGCCCACGATGGCGATCTGCATCACCTGCTCTTGAAAGAGCGGCACCCCGAGCGTGCGCTCGAGGATGGGCCAGAGCGCGGGATGGGGTGAGTCCACCGGCTCTTCGCGGTTTCGCCGCCGAAGATAGGGGTGCACCATGCCGCCCTGGATCGGCCCGGGCCGCACCAGCGCGACCTCGACCACCAGGTCGTAGAAGCGTCGCGGCTTGAGCCGCGGCAGCATCGCCATCTGCGCGCGGCTCTCGATCTGGAACACCCCCACCGTATCGGCCCGACAGCAGAGGTCGTAGACGCTCGGATCTTCGGCGGGGATCCGGGTCAGAAGCTCGATGGGGTCGTGGCCAGGGATGGGTTCCCGCTCCGCGCGACTCGTACTCGCACTCGATCCTCCGAGCCTCCCCAACCCTCCCCCCTTCCAGATCAGCTCGAGGCACTTCCGGATCGCCGTCAGCATCCCCAGCCCGAGCACGTCGATCTTGAAGAACCCGAGGGCCTCGATGTCGTCCTTGTCCCAGGGCATCACCGTGCGCTCGGGCATGCGCGCCGGCTCGATCGGCGCGACCTCGTAGAGCGGCGCCGCCGAGAGCACGAAGCCGCCGACGTGGATCGACAGATGCCGCGGAAACCCCTCGATGGCCCGGGCCAGCGTCACGCTCTGGCAGAGCCGCGGGTCGGCCGGATCGAAGCCCAGCTCGGCAAGGCGGGCGTCGCTCACCTCGGCCGAGTCCCAGTGGGTGATGGCACCCGACAGGCGATCGACCTGCTCGAGCGACAGCCCGAAGACCTTGCCCACCTCGCGCAGCGCGCTCTTGCCGCGGTAGCAGATCACCTCGCTGACCATGGCGGCGCGGTCCCGGCCATGGCGCGCGTAGATCTCCTGGATCACCTCTTCGCGCCGCTCGTGCTCGAAGTCGATGTCGATGTCCGGCGGCTCGCTGCGCTCGGCGCTCATGAAGCGCTCGAACAACAGGTTGGAGCGCGCCGGATCGACCGCGGTGATCCCCAGCACGTAGCACACCGCGCTGTTGGCTGCGCTGCCGCGACCCTGGCACAAGATGCGGCGCGAGCGTGCGATCTCGACGATCTCCCAGGTCGAGAGGAAGTACGGCGCGACCGCGAGCTGAGCGATCAGCGCCAGCTCTTTCTCGATCTGCTGGGCCACGCTCGAGGGCACCCCGCCCGGATAGCGGCGGGCCGCGCCCTGCTGCGCGAGCCGGCGCAGCTTGTCGTCGGCGCTCTCGCCGGGCTCGAGCGTGCACGGGAACTGATAACGCAGCTCCGAGAGCGAGAAGCGACACTCGCTGGCCACCTCGGCCGTGCGCTCGACCCAGGCCGGGCGCTCGCGGAACAGCTTCTGCATCTCCAGCTCGGAGCGCAGAAATGCCTCGGTATTGCCCGCGAGCAGCGTGGCAGCGCTGTCCAGGGTGGTGCCCTCGCGGATGCAGGCGATGACGTCGGCCACGGGCTTCTGCGAACGCTGGTGGAAGAGCGGCCGCGCGCTGGCGACCACCGCGAGCCCGAAGCGCGACGACCAGGCATCGACGGCGTCGAGGCGTGCCCCGTCGAACGCATCCAGGTGGCGATGCGCGGCGAGCAGCGCGCGCTCGGCGAACACGTCACGCAGCAGACCGAGCAGCGCGTCCGGGGGCGCGTCGGGGCCCGACGGATCGCGCGGCGCCGGCACCACGGCCACGAGCCCCTGGTGGTAGAGAGCGAGATCTTCGAGCCGAAGCGCGCCCTCACCCTTGGGGTGACCCGCGTGCGCGAGCGTGATGAGGCGACAGAGGTTCGAGTAGCCCGCGTGGTCCTGCGCGAGCAGGGCGACGCTGGGCGCCTGGGCGAGCGCGGCCAGGCGTGCCTCACTGGGCGAGGTTGGCGAGCGCGACGGCACCGCCGGATCGAGCACCAGCTCGGCGCCGACGATCACGGCTTGCTCGCTCTCTTGGGCTTGGGCGTGGGCGCGCACCGAGCCGTAGAGCCCCATGCGATCGGTGAGGGCCAGGGCCGCGAGCCCCAGCTGCTTGGCGCGCACCACCAGCTCGGCCGGGTGCGATGCGCCGGTCAGGAAGCTGAAGTTCGAGCGCGCGAGCAGCTCGGCGAACATGGGACTGAACAGATTAGCAGTCTATTTCGGCGAAGAAAACCCTCGGTTTTCGTCCGGGCAAGCCGAGTCACTTCGCCAGGATGGCCGCCATCTGGGTCTTCGCCGCGGCCTCGCTCGCGGCCTCGACCAGGGCGTGGACGCGACCATCCACGCTGGGCAGCCCGGTGATGCACCAGCCCGGACTATCGGGCTGCGCCACCAGCTTGCCGAACGGATCGATCCCGGCCACGAAGTACTCCCCGAGCTTGTCGGGGCCGTCGGGCGGCGCGTAGTAAGCATGGCCGCCGTAGCTGACGCGAGTGAGCGCCGGCCCCTTGCCCACCGCGATCACGTCGAAGGTCACGTGGGCGCCGCCGGCGCCCGAGCACTCTTCGTCGATGCGCGTGACCTTCACCACCGCCACCGCGCAGGCAGCCGCGATGATCGCCTCGGCGCCGCCGTCGAGCACCCCACCCTCTTGGCAGCTGCCGGCGTCCGTCCCACCCGTGCCCGCGCTGCCGTCAGCGCCGGCGCTGCCGCCCGAGCCGGCGTTGCCACCGGTGCCGCCGCCGCCGGAGCCGGATGCGCCGCCGCTGGACGTGCCGCCGCTGGACGTGCCGCCGCTCGACGTGCCGCCGCTCGACGCGCCGCCGGTCGCGCTCGAACCGTCCGATTCGGTCTCACCGCAGGCCGTCGCGATCACGACCACCGCCAGGCAGAGTGCGCGCCTCATCCCCGAAGCGTACGCCGCCTCGGCCATGTCGGGAAGTTGCCCACTTCTGCGCGGGGTCGTTAGGACCGAGCCATGGAGCTGGACCGCTCGCTACTTCTGACCCTGCCCCTGCTCATGTTCGGCTGCGCCGAGAAGCCGGCGCCGACCGCCGAGCCCGCGAAACCCGCCGAGCCCGCCAAGACGGAGGCGGCGGCCGCCAAGCCCGCAAGCGAGCCCGCGGCCGCGCCCGTCGCCAAGAAGACGCTGCGCAAGCGCGAGCCGCTGAACGTGCTCTTGCTGACCATCGACGCGCTGCGCGCCGACATGCCCTGGGCCGGCTACCCCCGAGAGATAGCCCCGAACCTGACGCGCTTCGCCAAACAGAACGTGGTGTTCGAGGCCCACCGCGCGGTGAGCAGCTTCACCGCCCAGAGCGTGCCCGCCATCCTCTCTGGTCGGCCCGCCTCGACCTTGTATCGCAGCGGCTACTTCTTCGCCGGCTACCAGGACTCGAACGAGTTCTTCCCCGAAGTGCTGTCCGCCAAGGGCGTACGCACCATCGGCGTGCAGTCGCACCTGTATTTCAACCGCGGCAAGGGCCTGAACCAGGGCTTCGACATCTGGGACATGGTGCCCGGGATCACCTTCAACGAGCGCAGCGACGACCACGTCACCAGCCCGAAGACCCACGAGCTGATGGTCAAGCACCTGTCGAACCCCGACAACGTGAAGGGCCAGTTCTTCGCCTGGACGCACTACACCGATCCACACCACCAGTGGATCAAGCACGCCGAGTCGCCAGACTTCGGCTCGAGCGAGCGCGACCTCTACGACAACGAGGTGCACTATACCGATCAGCACGTCGGCAAGCTCTTGAGCTGGGCCGAGAAGCAGCCCTGGTGGGAGAAGACCGCGGTGATCATCAGCGCCGATCACGGCGAAGCCTTCGGCGAGCACGGCATGATGCAGCACGCCCACGAGCTGTACGAAGAGCTGGTCCGCGTTCCGCTGTTGATCCGCGTGCCCGGCGCCGAGCCGCGTCGCGTGGCGACGCCGCACACGCATGTCGATCTGGCCCCCACCATTCTCGAGCTGATGGGGCATGAAACGCCTGCAAGCGTCATGGGCGAGAGCCTGGTGCCCGAGATCGACGGCAAGCCCGGCAAAGAGAAACCGGTGGTGCTCGAGCTGTGCGCCGACAACGTGCAGCCGGCGCGACGCGCGGTGGTGAGCGGGGACTGGAAGCTGATCCGCTTCGGCGACAAGGCCGGCCCCGAGAAGCTGTTCAACCTGAAGAGCGATCCGGCCGAGAAGAAGGATCTGAGCAAGAGCGAGCCCGAGAAGCTGGGCGAGATGCGGGGCCTGCTGGACAGCCAATTCGCCAAGCTGCCGACCGTCACGCCCCACGGCGGGATGAAGCTGAAGGGCGGCGGCGTGGCCGACGGCCCGCTGCGCCCCGAGCTGGCAGCGCGCTGATGCGCTAGACTGCGCCCATGTCACCCTTGCGCGCGGTCGCCCTCGCCGCCTTCGCCGCGCTGGTGGGCTGCAGCGTGGACGCAGTGGATCTGGGCGGCAAGAGTTGCCCGTGCGCCGACGGCTGGATCTGCGACGCCAGCACCCAGCGCTGTGTGCGGCCGGGCGCGAGCGGCGGCGGCGGCTCGGGCGGGGCGGCCGGCAGTGGGGGCAGCGCGGGCAGCGGCGGCAGTGCCGGGGGCGGGGGTAGCGCCGGCACCGACGCGACCCTCTGCCAGACCGCGGCCGAATACGCGTCGCTGACCCTCACCTGTCCGAGCGGAACCGTGATCACCGGCGTCAGCCTGGCGAGCTACGGCACGCCGGGCAGCTGCGCCGATCCCAAGACCGGAAGCTGCCACGCCGCGAGCTCGAAGACGGTGGCCGCGTGCTTCTGTCTGGGCAAGGCAAGCTGCACGGTGGGCGCCACCAACGCCAACTTCGGCGACCCCTGTGTCGGGCTCGCCAAGAACCTGCTCGTGGTCGCGACCTGCGGCGCCGGCGGCGCAGGCGGCAGCGGCGGGTCGTGCGCCGTCGGCACCGGTGGCACCGGCGCTACGGGTGGCACCGGCGCTACGGGTGGCACGGGCGCTACGGGTGGCACCGGCGCTACGGGTGGCACCGGCGCTACCGGTGGCACCGGCGCTACGGGCGGCAGCGGAGGCACGGGAGGCAGCGGCGCGACGGGCGGCAGCGGAGGCACGACCGGGGGTAGCGTGGTCTGCGGCGGCTCGCCCTGCGCCCTGAACGGGTCGTATTGCTGCCTCGCGTCGATCGATGCCTGTCAGTCCAGCTCGGCTGCTTGCTCCGGAGTCACCGTGAAGTGCGACGGCCCCGAGGACTGCTCGGGCAACCAGAGCTGCTGCGCCACCTTCGTCGGCAACCAGGTCGACTCGATGACCTGTGTCCACACGAGCCAGTGCGACACCGACAAGACGGTGTGTGGCGGCACGGGCTCGTGCGCGGGGGGGCTGACCTGCAAGCCGCTGGCAGCGCACCCCGCCTACAAGCTCTGCCAGCCCTGACGGGCGTGGTGCTGAACAAGCCCACCACCTCGGCGGGGCACACCGGCATGTGGGGCACGATCTTGAACGACTGCTTCAACAGCCTGGGCAACATCGAGGGCTGGGACAAATGCACCAGCACGGTGCCCGAGAACGACAGCATCTCGAGCTTCGCCGCGGTGATCCCAGCCAGCTGGACCAAGGCCACCCTGCGCTGGCGCGACTGGGCCGGTTGGGAGACCAGGAGGGCTTCCACTTCATGGGCGTGAAGCCGGTGGGCAACGGCGCAGGCTGGTACATCGACGCGGTCTCGCTGACCGAGGGGTGATCAGTCCCCCGCCGCGCGCAAGCAGCGGCTCGGTGACGCGGATCAGCCCCACGAAGCGTTCCGTCGCGCCACGATTTCCGCGCCCTCTCGGCGCTCGAACGTGCGCTTTTTTCGACAGCACCTGACCCGCGCCTGATCGGAAGTCCTGACACGACACGCGGGCTGCGGGCCGTTGGCGGCTCACCCGCCCTCCGCACCGGTCGGCCAGTCGAGGAGAACCAACGAGGACTGGGCGGCAGCCCCGTCAGCAAGCTCGTAGAGCGTTGCAACCACTCCGATGGTGGCAGGCTGGGGGAAGGTGAAACGGCGGTCGCTTCCCGCCAACGCGACCGGCTTGCCCCCGTCCACCGTGTGCCACAGGGGGGATGCGGTTTGCCAAAGATCCTGGGACTGCGGACCCCCGCCATCCATTCCAGCCCATGACTGCCACACGAGCCGGCCGGCGACGAAGCGAGGGAAGGTCTTGACGGCCGGCTTCTGGGGCGAATCCCAGGTGACCCGCGTTTCCACACCCGTCAGCAAGTCCTTGGTGTAGACCTCGCCGCCGTACGGATCGAGCCACGTGCTGTGCTTGCCATTGGCTGCCGGATCTCGCGTGTCGATCCAGGCCGCCGTCTTGCCGTCGGGCGAGATGCTCCCCGCGATGTCGGCGTACGCGCTCTTGCTGAGCTTCTTGGCGGTGCCCGCGTCGAAGTCGATGAGGTCCACGAAGCCCTCGCCCGCGCATGTCGCCAGGCCATTGCTCGCCCCTTCGAGAATGATGCAGCCGCCGTCAGGCACCGATCTGATCGCCCCATTCCGGAAATCGAACCGGTAGAGCAACTCAGGTGGGCCGTGCGCCCAATACAGGTAAGGATCGGAGAACGACGTCGTCATCGTTCCTCCGTTTCCTTCGCGCGACCACACAACCTTGGCCTCTCCGGTGGTGAGTGAGCGCAGGATCATCATCCCGCCCCACCAGGTGCTGACGCCGTAGAAGATGAGCTCCTTGGAGACGGATGGCCCCCCGCCCGCGCCGACACCCTCCGGCCATCCCTTGCCGTCGTCGACGACGTACTCGGTGCCCGTGGCGAGGTGAACCGCGTGGACTCTTCCGCCTGGAACGACCTGGAAGACGGCCCAGTCGTCGTTCGCACGTGGGCGGCGCTCGCCGGTCCCCTCGGGATCGGTCTCCGCGATAACCTTGCAGGCGGGTCCGCAGCCCTTGGCGCGCCGCGGACCTGCCGGCACGACCTGAAACGACGCCGGTTTGGTCTCGTGCCACACGGGATCCCACGGCGGCGTTGCGTGATCGGCGGGGGCGTCCGCTGGCGAATCTGGCGCGCCAGCGTCCCCGTCCGTCCCCTGATCCGCCGCCGCGTCCGCGGCGCCGCTGGGCGCCTCGGGCGGCGACGAGCAGCTCCCGAACGTCCGCAACGCCACCAGCGCTCCGACGGCGATCAAGGCGGTGGCGAGGCTTCGCGACACGGCTACTGCACCAACCATGCGACCTCGACTCGCCCGTCGGGGAGCACCCGTGCCCGATACAGCCCGCTTTGCCCGGTCACGAGCTCACCCACCGTCCGCACCGGGCGGCCAGTCGATGTGGACGAGAAACCAGTCGAGGGTGGCGCCGCCGTCTGCAGGTTGGTCGAGCGTCCCCACGACTCCGCTCGAGAGGGGCTCAGGGAATTCCATCCAGGCCGGAGGGTCGCGGAGCGGCGCCGGCTTCTGCCCGCCGATACTGGCCCACACCGGTGTTGGAAGCTGCCAGGCGAAGTGATCACTGGGGGACTCGACAGGCAAACCGCTCCGCGAGCGCCACACGAGCCTGCCCGAGGCCAGTCGTGGGAACGACTTGAGCGTCGGCGTCGCCGGGGAATCCCAGGTGACCCGCGTTTCCACACCCGTCAGCAATTCCTTGGTGTAGACCTCGCCGCCGTACGGATCGAGCCACGTGCTGTGCTTGCCGTTGGCCGCCGGATCTCGCGTATCGATCCAGGCCGCCGTCTTGCCGTCCGGCGAGATGCTCCCCGCGATGTCGGCGTACGCGCTCTTGCTGAGCTTCTTGGTGGTGCCGGCATCAAAGTCGATGAGATCCACGAAGCCTTCACCCGCGCACGTCGCCAGGCCATTGCTCGCCCCTTCGAGAATGATGCAGCCGCCGCCCGCGCTGGACTTCGTGGTTCCATCACGCAGGTCGAAGCGATGGATGGCGTTGGGCACGACGAACTCCCAGAACAGGAACGGAAACGCGAAGCTCGTCGTGATTGCGCCGGTCTGGCCGACCGGCGCGTCCCAGGAAAAGACGACTTTGCCCTCGCCAGTCGTGAGTGATCGCACCACCAACAGCCCGCCCCACCACGTAGTAACTCCGTAGAACGCGTGGCCGCCGGAAACGGATGGACCGCCGCCTGCGCCCTCGCCCTCCGGCCATCCCTTGCCGTCGTCGACCACGTACTCGGTGCCCGTGGCGAGCTGAACCGCGTGGACTCTTCCGCCCGGGACGACCTGGAAAACGGCCCAGTCGTCGTTCGCCCGGGGGCGGCGCCCGGCGCCGGGAGCGGGCGCGGTCTCAGCGATCACCTTGCAGCGCGGACCACATGAAGTCCCGCGCCGCGGACCCGGCGGCACGACCTGAAACGACGCCGGCTTGGTTTCGTGCCACACGGGATCCCACGGCGGCGTTGCGTGATCGGCGGGGGCGTCCGCTGGCGAATCGGGCGCGCCAGCGTCCCCGTCCGTCCCCTGATCCGCCGCCGCGTCCGCGGCGCCGCCGGGCGCCTCGGGCGGCGACGAGCAGCTCCCGAAGGTCCGCAGCGCCACCAGCGCCCCGACGGCGATCAAGGCGGTGGCGAGGCTTCGCGACACGGCTACTGCGCCAACCATGCGACCTCGACTCGCCCGTCGGGGAGCACTCGTGCCCGGTACAGCCCGCTGTGCTCCGACTCCACCCAGCTCGCCACGTCGTGCTTGGGTCCGAGCGTCATCGAGGCGCCCAGGAGCACTTCGAGATCCGTCTTCTGCTGTGGGTGCTTGCCGACCACGTACGCGCGCGAGCTCGCGGAGCGGACGGCGAGGAGCTTGCCCGTGACGCTGACCGCGTCCGACACGGCGAGCTGACCCGCGTCGTCCCAGCGGAGCCGGAGCACGTCGTTGCCGCGCGCCAGCTCGACGTCTCGGCCGTCGAAGGCAACGCTCGCGGGTTGGCCTTCGCCCACCCCCGTCGATTTCGAGCAGGCTTTCGCGGGCTGCTTCGGCGGCGTTGCCGCCCACTTCCCGCCGACCACGCGGAGCTCGACCTCGCTCGCTACGACCAGCACCCCCGACTCGTCGGGCTGGAGGAGCACGGCTCCACCGGCAGTCGCGAGCAGCCAGCCGCGGGCTCCGAGGCTGGCAATGCCTTCGGTGTCACAAACGGGAACCGAAGTGGAAAGCGCGCCGAGAGCGCCGTCCACCATGGCCACGCGGGTGACCGCGCTTCCCGTGGCCACCAGCGCCGTGCCGTCGCGTACGGCTATGGCGTTGATCGAGCTGCCCAGATCGAGCGTGCCCTGCTGGGTGGCGTTGCCCGGCTCCAGCAGGCTCCAGCGCTCGAGCTTGCTCCCCCGGGCGATCCACAGGGTCGAGTGCTCGAGCGCGACGTGGGTCGCGCCCACGCCAGCGAGCAGAGCCGAGCTCGCCTGCTCGGCGCGCCCCAACGCACACGGCCCATTGCCACAGCGCGTTCCGGGTGTCCGCCACCACTCCGCACCGCTGGCGCACAGGCGAGGCGCGGTTCCGTCAGGACAACTGGGCGGCGTGGCGTCCTTGCTCCGCGCGTCCGCCAGCACCCACCCTCCGAGATCGGCCTTGCGCAGCGCGTGCCGGAGCCCCTCTCCGACGACGTACGTGGGTGCATCCCACCAGAGCGCTTCGCCGGTCACGCCCGTGGCGACCAGCAGCGAGCGAGCGCTCAGCGTCGCCGGCGCCGCGGCAGAGTCGCCGACGAGCACGGTGGCCGCGGCATGCCCCGACCGCAGCGACCAGACGTCGTTGTGGAACGCACCGTCGGCGCTGGCACCGCCACCGTAGATCAGACCCACGCCCTGGGCGTCCCAAGCCAGCGCCGGCTGCCTGCGGGCCGGAAGCGTCCCCGCAGCCACCAGCGTCTCGAAGTGCCCGCTGCGCCAGTCGATGGCGATGACCTCGCCGGTGAGCGAGCCTGCCGCCTCGCCGCCTGCGCGATACAGGCCGTGCTCGTTCAGCAGGTAGGATGCGCCGCTTCGCGCCGCCAGCCCTTCGAGCGGCGTCTCGGCCCAGCGCCCGTCGCTCAAGTCGAGCACACGGAGCCGCGCAGCGGCAGCCGCGGTCGGCTCCGCAAACGCCACGACGTGCGCTCCGTCCTCCGACCCCAGGAAGACGGTGCTCGAGGCAGTACCCGCAGGCGCGGCGCCCTGCATGGTGATGGAATACGCAACGATCCCTTGCTGGCTCGCGACGGGATCGAGCACCCAATATGACTCGCCTAGAGCGTCGCCCGCGAAGCCCGGGGTAGAAGGAGGCTTGGTCGACACCGCGATCAGCTTGGGGTAGCCCGCGAGCTCCGTGCTGCCGGGGACGGCCGTGATGTGCCACCCCGCACCGCCAGGGGGCGGCCCGCAATCCGCGAGCAGGCACGCCAGCGATGCGAGCCCGCCCTGGGGCATGACCACCTGAACCGCCTGGGTCGCACCGCTCGAAACCTCGACCACCTTCGTCGCAGCTGGATCCGCGATGCTGAACAGCAGCGCGTAGGCCGGGTGGTTCCAGTTGCCGTAGCAAGTCTCGATGGGGATGCACGGCTTGTACGGCATGTACCAGATGGTCTGGTCCGGTGCCGTTTCGTAAATGCGCACGCACTCGATGGGGCGGTACTTGTTCAGCCCGATGTGCGGCTCCGCCGGTTGCGCGAAGGACCCCGAGAAGTACGTGCGCAGACTCCCGGTCCGACGAAGCTTGTCTTCTGCCGAGAGCTTGCTCTCGGACTTGGAGGGGTCGTCGGAGCGGAGCCAAGGGTTCACGTCGGCGTGCTGGCCCATGGCCCGCGCGAACGGCTGCGCCCTCGGCGCGAAGAGGTCACTGTCCACCGGAAAGATCGTGCCTGGCACGACGCCGTCGATGTAGGTCCGTGACGCGAAGGTGAAGCCCACTGTGGCCTCGGCGTAGCCCTTCCCGAAGGCGTCCGCCGCGCTCGTGAACCACTCGGGCCGGAAGTGCCCGGGGTACTTGGCGCGCTCGATCATCCAGTCCCAGCCGAGGTTGTGCGACTTGGGAACGAGATCCGCCGGCGCCTTCGGGCAACCGGTCAGCTCCCATGGCGGGCAATACGCCGACGCGGCGACGGGCGCCTTGGTGGCGAACGGGAGGCAGCGGCTGCCACCGGCCAGGTCCGACGCTGTGCGCGCGCAACCCGGAAACTCGTGAGCGAACCACCGCGTCACATCGTTCGGTTCGATGGGCAACGGCGACCGCCGCGGGCACTCTCCAGTAAACCGGTCGAAGCAGACCTTGTCCCGCACCGCCGCCGGCTTGTCGAACGCCGAGCACGCGCACCGCCGCGGATCGACGCGTACCGCGGCGCCCTTGGACTTCGACAGCTCGAGCCGTTCCTTGTACGTCTTGCCGCTGAAGGCCAGATCGTTCGAGCTCACGCCGCGCAGCGGCGTCGCGCGCACCTGGATGGTCGGCGTGCCGAACTGCGTGAGCGGCATGCACACGTCGCCTCGCACCTGGGCGGCCCAGGCCGGCTCTTGCCACATCCGAGTGGACTCGTACGGGTCGCAGAGCGATCCGCGCTCGACGAACCCCGCGTCGCTCGGCTTCGGGCGGTAGGGCGAGAGGTCCTTGCCGTCGTCCTGGTACGCGACGTAGCTGCTGTTGCTCGGATCTTGGACGAACACTGACTGCTCCGCCCAGACGTTCCAGTTCGGGAGCTGGTCGGCGGTGCCACCGGCGGTTGCCGGACAGAAGTCTGCGCCGTTGGTGATCGAGTCTTGGTCCGTGTCGAGCCAGCCGCGGCGCTTGGGGTCGTCGAGCGCGCCCTGGACTGGCTTGAAAGCGCGCAAGTTGTACTCGGGGAACCCGGCACCGATCCAAGTGTCGCGGTACTTGGGGTTCGGATCGCAGTCCTTGCCGACCCCATCGCCGTCGGGATCGGAATGGTCGAACGGGCCCGCGGGGAGCAGAGGACACAGGTCGCTGAAATTGGGGGTTTCGTCGCCGTCGGTGTCGAGGTCCTTCTCCCCGCCCCTGCCGGCCACGGCGGGAAGCGGCGTGGATTCGCACCCGTCTTCGAAGAGCCCGCCGCAGAAGAGCGATCCCGAAAGAAACGACGCGCCGAAGTAGACGAAGTTGATGTTGCCGATGAACTTCGACGGGTGGGGTTTCCCGCCGGGGTCCGTCCGGTCGCGACAGCTCCCGGAGGGCGTGAACGGCCACAAATCGACGCCACTCGGCGGGTACTTGCAGAAGGCAACCTGCTGCGACATGGCGTAGCAGTCGACCTCAGGGGCCGGCGGCGGACAGGTCACGCCGGCGGCGGGATCACACTTGCACGCCTGTTCGTACACGAACTTGTAGCCGGCGCATTTCGTGACCCAGTCCTCCTCAATCGCGGTGCCCGGCCCACGCAGATCCCCGACGTTGCTGTAGACCAAGGGGGACGTGCTCAGGGGGTAGTTCATCTTCAGCGTCGGCTTGATCGCCGGGCCCCCGCCGTCCACCAGGTCCCACATCTTGATCGGAACCCAGCAACCGCCGATGAAGATGCTGCTGCAGTCCTCGATGTAGCGCTCGACGAAGTACGGCTCGACGTTCAGGTAGTAGTGGTGCTTGCCCCAAGACGCGAGCACCTCTGGTCGGCCGTCGGCATCGAGAAACAACGTTTCCACTTGTTGTGGAGGGTTGCACACGAACTTCTTCCACAAGAAGTAGTCCTCCTTCTCCTAGTCACTGCCGACGACGTCCCGCGCCCACTTCTGACCGCCGTTCAGGTAGACGAGCTCGGCCATCCATCGGCCATCAGGCTTCTGCGTCAGCTCGAGCTCAACCCCGAGGCTCGAGCTGTCCCCAGGGTGCGAGTTCGTTCCCTGGCCGCCTGGGAAGTGCGAGTAGTAGCCGCCATCTCGCGTGTACAACGTCGCGAAGACGATGTTGATCCGGAGATCACCGTCCACCTTGCGCGGCCACACATTGAATGCAACGAACGGCTCTTTGCCGCCGGGAAACTGGGCTCCTGACTTGACGTGCGCTTCGCCGCTCGCGAATCTGATCACGGGAACGAACCGCTCGGCGAGCAACCCCTCGATCTCGTCGTCCAGTCCGTCGTCGTCCTCGTCCATCTCGCACTCGAGCGCCGAGGGCGTCGCGCGGTGTGGCACGAATGGCGAGCGTGGAAGCTCCCACGTCGGGCTGCCCCCCGTGGTCTTGCCGGCTTCAGCGTGACGACTGATCATCACGGTGGCGCAGAGCAGCGCGAGCGCTACGAGGCAGCGCGCCCACGCACGCGAGGATCTGCTCGCCCCCCCCAAATTTCCCTGGAAGACCGCTTCGACTCGGCCGGTTCGCGCTGCGTCTTTGACTGCCACGATCGCCACTCCCCGCGGGCGCTCCCGTCCGCACCTCCGAGAGCTATCAGCGTTCGCCCTGCGACGCGACAACTACGGTCCGTCGAGGAGCAGAAAGGTGGGTGCGTGCCGCACGCACGCGCACTCGCGCGGAGCGAGATCGTGGCACGCGCCCTCCCTCAATCCCCCACCGCTTGCAAGAAGCGCTTGCCGCTCTGCCGATCGACGTACACCAGTGCGTCGAGCCCGCCGTCGCTGCTGCCGAGCCAGAGCCGCAGGTAGTCCCGCGCAACGGGCGCGCCCGTCCACCACTCGACGGCCTCTAGCCGCTCGACGAAGCCGATGCGATCGATGGTGAATAGCCGGTGATCGATGCGCAGCGTGGCACCGACCCGGAGCGCGGCGGCGAGGGGCACCGGTGCGGGCAAGAGCCGCGTAGGCACGCCCTGCTTCGCGGCCGCGAGCGAGCGCACGCGGCTCACCAGCTCGGGCTCGGGGCGGGCCCTCTTCTTCGAGCGCTTCTGGGGCGTGAGCAGCGAGCCGGGCTCGGGCAGCGCCGGCCGAAGCGCGTGCTGCTTTTCCGGGCGATGCGCATCGAGCAGGGCGAGCACCCCCACCCGCTCGCGACCGATGTCGGCCACCAGCTCGGCCAGGATCACCGGCAGCGACTCGAGCCCTTTTTGCCCGGTGACCCCGCCCGAGACCCGCGACAGATCGAGCTGGCGACCGAGCGCGCGGATGATGGCCGGCACCTCGAGCCGAAGGCCGATACTGGGCGCTTCGAGCCGGGTGCGCTCGAGCCGCGAGACGATCACGCGCTTCATCTCTTCCGCGCGCCAGAGCGGCGACGCCAGATCGAACACCAACGCCTTTTCCAGCGGCACCCCCCGATGACGCGCGATGGTGCGATCGTGCTCGAGCACCAGCACCAGCTTCTGCGCCGCCTCGCCTCGCCCCGCCAGCCGCGCCGAGACCCGCGAGACCAGCCCGCTCAGCACGAAGAGCAGCGGCGAGAGCCCTTCGGCGGGCTCGTCCCACTCGCTGTGCTCCGACAGCAGGCTCGGGGGGCGATACGCCACCAGCGGAGAGTCGTCGCGCCCCTGCGCCAGATCGAGGGCGCGATCGGCCTCGGCGCCCAGCCGCGCCGCCGCCGCCGCCCGCGGCAGCTCGGCCAGCTGCCCCAGACTGAGCACGCCGAGGCGAGCGAACCACGCCACGTGCTCTTCAGCCATGGGCAGGGCGGTGATGGGCAAGAGCGCCATGGCCGCGCGGGTGCGCGGGCCCTCGACCGTGATCACGCTGCGCTCGTCCCGGGTGGAGCCCGCGCTGCCCCAGCGCGCCAGCGCTTGCGCAAGGCGGGGCCCCTCGGCGATGGCGACGCGCACCACGTGCCCCAGCGCGCGCGCGCGGCTGGCCAGCTCGGCGCCGAGCGCGGCCTCGCCCCCGAAGAGATGGGCTGCCCCCGACACGTCGACCCAGACGGTGTCCGGCGGCTCGAGGGACACCGTGGCGCCGAAGGCGAGCGCGGCCTCTGCCACGCGACCGAGCGCAGCCGCCAGCGTTTCACGCGGCAGCGGGACCACCGCCAGCCGCGACAAGAGCGCGCAGGCCTCAGCGACGCTCTGACCCGGGCGCACGCCGAAGCGCCGCGCGTCGGCGCTGACCGCGTCGATCAGCGAAGCCGACGACACCGGCTCACCAGCGCCCGCACGATCGCCTTCTGCGCGGCCCGCGCGCGCGACCAGCACCACCGCGAAAGGTGGCAGCTCGGGCCGCGCGCCCGGCTTCCGCACGCCCTCGGCCACCGCCAGCGACTCGGCCGCGAGCTCGATCATCAGGTGCGGCAAGGACACGGCTGCGATGCGAGGCACGGCTCACCCCCCCGCAATTCGCGCGAGCCGGCGCGACGGCCCCTCGGCTTTGACCAGCGGGCGTGGGGGCGACGGCGCCCACGGGATCTTGCGCATGGAAGCGATGCGCCCGTGCTTGTCCTTGGCGACCCGCACCGCGAGCTCGTGCTCGCTGGGACGCGACAGCTCGATGCGTTGCGCCACCGGCAGCGGCAATGGCCGCGAAGCCGCGCTGTCGGTGACGAGCAGCACGCAGGCAGCGCTGCCCTCGACGGCGAGCGCGAGCCGGCGCACGATGCGCGGCCAGGTGCCCAGCGCGACGTCGACCGGTGCGCCCGGCGCGCCCAGGGTGTCGACGACCACCACGGCGAACGCCCGCGACTCGACGACGCGCACGCTCACCCGCCCCAGCGCCTCGAGCGGGGGGTGCACCACCAGCAGCCGATCGAGCTGAACCCCCGCCTCGGCCACGCCGGGCCCGAAGAGGGAGCCGGAAGGATCGACGAACGCACACCAGGGCGTGTCGCCGCCGCGCGCGCGCCCCTCGGCCTGCGCGGCGCGACAGGCCGCGAGCGCGATGCGCGTGGCCCCGGCCGCCGCCCCCGACACGCACAGCTCGACCACCCCGCCCCGCAGAAGGCCCCCATCGGGCAAGAGCGCGTCGAGCTCGGCCAGGCCCAAGGGCAGGCCGATTTCCGGCGATTCGGCCGGGGCGAGCTGGCCCCCTCGCACGAGGGCCGCCGGGAGTCGATCGAGCACGTGTTGCGGCAGAGCCATGACGGGTGTACTGAACATACACTCAGCTTCGCTCAGTGCAACCCAGCCTGGTCAGGAAATGTCCGCCCTTCACCTGGCCCGGCAGGCGACTATCCTCGCGCCGCGATGCCTCGGCAGATCTTGCTCCTCGCGTTCTTGGCGTTCGGCTGTGGTGGGCAGACCCCCGAGCCGCTCCCCCCGCCGACCTCGGGCTCGCCCAGCGCGAAGACCGACGACGAAGCCGGCCCCAAGGGCGGGGTCTGGTCCGAGTGCTACTCGGCCTTTGCGCCCAGCGGCGCGCCGAAAGAAGATCTGGCCCGCCTGACACGGTCGTGCGGCGCGACCGGCGGCATGCAAGCCGTGACCGCGGTGCACACCGCCGAGCAGGCCGAGAAGGATCCGGCCGATCGCTTCACCTTCTACGTGCCGGCCTCGGGCGCGTGCTACCGCGTGTACGCCGTCGGCGATCGCAACGTCCAGGACCTGGACGTGCTCTTGCGCGGGCCCGACGGCGAGGACGTGACCGGCGACGTGAGCCAC
Organism: Polyangiaceae bacterium; assembly: GCA_023150915.1. Classification (GTDB taxonomy): domain Bacteria; phylum Myxococcota_A; class Polyangia; order Polyangiales; family Polyangiaceae; genus JADJKB01. The sequence goes on along the minus strand of JAKLKA010000114.1, from coordinate 3,114 downwards.
GACGCCTTCCCCGTGACGCCGCCCGCCGGACCGATCTGCTTCGACGTGCCCGGGCTCTACATGCTCGAGGTGAGCGTGTTCCGCGGCGCCGGCCGCTACGCGCTGCAGATCTGGGGCAACACCGCGGGGCTGGGCAAGGCCGCCAAACCCTGAGCTGGCACCCGGTCAGCCGGGTGTTAAGAACCCAGTTGCGATGAGCAGCGACGCGGCCCAAGAAAAGCTCGAGCGCCTGCGCGAAGGCCTGCGCGGGCTGGGCTCGGTGCTGGTCTGCTACTCGGGCGGTCTCGACAGCGCGTTCGTGCTGGCGGTGGCCCACGCCGAGCTCGGCGAGCGTGCCGTGGGCATGACCGCGGTCAGCCCCAGCTTGCCCGAGAGCGAAAAGCAGGACGCCGAGCGGATCGCCAGGAAGATCGGCGCGCAGCACCGCTTCGTGGACAGTAACGAGATCGCGCGCCCGGGCTATGTGGCGAACGAGCCCGACCGTTGCTTCCACTGCAAGAGCGAGCTGTACGAGATCGCCGAGCAGAAGCGCGCACTGTGGGGGCTGGCGCACGTGGCCAACGGCACCAACCTGGACGACCTGGGCGACTATCGCCCGGGGCTGGAAGCCGCCAAGAACGCCGCGGTCAAGAGCCCGCTGGTCGAGGCCGGCATGACCAAAGCCGAGGTGCGGCAGGCCGCGCGCCTGATCGGCATGGACGTGTGGGACAAGCCGGCGTCGGCGTGCCTGTCGAGCCGCATTCCGTACGGAACCAGCGTGACGGCCGATCGCCTGAAGCAGATCGGCGGGCTCGAAGCGGCGCTGCGCGCCCTCGGCTTCCGGCAGCTCAGGGTGCGCTGGCACGACACCGTCGCGCGGATCGAGATCGATCTGGGCGAGCTCGAGGGGCTGCTGCGCCCCGGCGTCCGCGAAGAGATCGTGCGCCTGGGCAAGGTCCACGGCTTCGCCTACGTGGCGGTCGATCTGGCGGGCTACCGCCAGGGCTCGCACAACGAGGTCCTGCAAGGTCGTTCGCTGCGTTTGGTTTGAACGGCGGGGTGCCGTGGTATCGTCGTCCCGTGCTGCCACCGGTCGGAAAACCTGCGCTCTTCGGGCTGGCGACCGGGCTTCTGCTCGCGCCCGGGGCGCGGGCCCAGAGCGGCTCGGAAACCCAGGTGGCGGCGCAGTTCTTCGAGGCCGGGGCGGCTGCCGCCAAGAAGGGCGAGTTCCGGGTCTGCGCCGAGGCCTTCACCGAGGCCCACAAGCGCGCGCCCCACGGCGCGACCCTGTACAACGCCGCGATGTGCTGGGAGGGCGCGAAAGACCGCGCCCGCGCCGCCAACGGCTACGCCGAGTCGCTGAAGCTGGGGGGCCTTTCGGAGGCCCAGAGCAAGCAGGCCAAGAAGAAGCTCGTCGATCTGCAAGCCGCCCTGGGCAAGCTGGAGATCACCGAACCCAAGGGCACGCGCGCCAGCGTGGGCCCCATCGCCCAGACGCGCATCCCCTTCGAGACCTTCGTCGAGCCGGGTGACCACGAGATCAAGCTCGAAGGCCCCGAGGGCGAGATCGTCGAACGTGGCGTGAGCGTGGCCGCAGGCCAGCTCAAGGTGGTGAAGCTCGAGCTGGACGAAGACGAGCCTGCCGGTGCGCCCCAGAAGCCGACGCCCACCGAGCCTGCCGACGATTCGGCGGGCAACCTGCAGCGCACCTTCGGCTTCGTGTTGGTCGGGGCCTCGGCGGCTGCGGCCGGGGTCGGCCTGGGCTTCTACGTGAGCGCGCTGGGCGCCAAGCAGAAGTTCGACGACTCGGATCACAAGGACGCCGGCGCGCGCGAAGACGCCATCGATCGCTACAGCGTGGCGCGTGCGTTCTGGATCGGCGCCGGGGTGGGCGCCGCCGCGGGCGTCACCTTGATCTTGCTCGCCCCGAAGAAGCAGGCGCCCGCCAACGCAGGGTCTCTGCGGCTGGGCGTGCACCCGTCCGGGGCGAGCGCGACCTGGGTGTTCTGATCACTTCTTGGCGGGCGTCGCGGGCTTGGCCGGCGTCGCGGGCGTCGCGGGCTTGGCCGGCGTCGCGGGCGTCGCAGCCTTGTCACCCGTCGGCTTCGCGGGCTCGGCCTTCTTCGCGGGCTCGGCCTTCTTCGCGGGCTCGGCCTTGGCCGGTGCGGCCTTGGCGATCTTCACCAGCTGGCCGAGCAGCTTCTTGGCGTCGGCGTTCTTGCCTTCGATCGACACGATCACGATCACGTCGGCCGCCTCGTCGTGGTGAACGGCGGCGCCTTCCTTCTCGCGCGTGCCCTTGAGCTCTGCGGGCGGAACCAGGCCGCCGCTGCCAGCCGCGGTCGGAGTCGCCGCGGGGCGCACCACCTCGACGAAGCCCTTGAGCTTGCCCTTCTCGATGTCGAACTTGAACTGCTCGTACGAGCCGATCGTGCCACCGCCGACGGCCGTGCCGTCCTTGATCCAGCCGAGCTTCTTGGCCTCGTCGAGCACCGCGGTGCCCTCGACCTCGCTCAGCGACTTGCCGGCGGCGGTCGACGCGCTCTTGGGCTTGTCGAGCTTCGGCGCGGGCTCGGCCTTCTTCTCTTCCGGCTTCGCCGCCGGATCGCCCTTGTCGCCGCCCTCGGCGGGTTTCTCGGCTGCGGGCTCGGTGGGCATGTCGGACTTGCCCTGCGCCGGATCGGTCGGCGGGGTCTCGGCGGGGGGCGGCGCACCGCCACCACAGGCCACGAAAACAGCGGAGAACAGGAACGGGAGTACGGTTCGGATGGTCATGAGCGCGCTCTTTCGCACGAAGCGCGAGGGCAGCCAACCCCTTCTTCGATTGCAGGCTGAGCGAAATCAGCGAAAAATGCCTGACCGGAGGTGCCCATGCGACGCGCTCTCGTGCTTTTCGCGATTCTGGCCTGGGGATGTGGCGGTGATTCGGAGTCCGACGGTGGCGGCGGCACCGGCGGCAGCGCGGGCGGCTCCGGCGGTTCCGGTGGCTCGGGCGGCTCGGCCACGGGTGGCAGCGCCGGCACCACCGGCGGCACCGCCGGCACCGGTGGCAGCGGCGCGACCGGCGGCAGCGGCGCGACCGGCGGCAGCGGCGCGACTGGCGGCAGTGGCGGCAGCGGCGCGTCCGGCGGCAGC
>JAKLKA010000113.1 GCA_023150915.1 Polyangiaceae bacterium | reverse complement strand
CACCGAGCCCGGCAGCGCCGCCGCTGGCGGCAGCGCCTCCGGCTCCCGCGCCGCCGCCACTGCCGGCGCTGCCGCCGTTGCTGGCGCCGCCCGTCCCCGAGCCCCCGCCGGTGGAAGGGCTGCCGTCCCCGTCGTCACTTCCACACGCGAACAGGCATCCGAGCGCTGCACCCACGAACACGAGCGTCGATCGGGCGAACGAGGTCATGCTCGGCAAGATATCAGACTCAGAAGCCCTGCGCGCGGAGGTACTTCACCAGCTCGACGTACAGCTCCTTGTGCTTGAACGAGTTCCCGAGCCCGGGCGAGTCGCCGAACAGCTGACCCACTTCATCCAGGTGATCGGCGGGCACGCAACCCAGGAAGGTGCCCCAGCGTGCATCCTTGACGCGCACCAAGCCGTCGTTCGCATCGGGCTGCCCGAGACCGCCGTCCAGATACGCTTCGCTCACCATGAACAGTCCGTCCACCGGATCGGCCTCGAGCTTCCACTGGTCGATGAAGGGCACCACCTGGTCGGGCTTGCACTCCGACTCGGCCAGCTTGAAGTCGCTCCGGCCGGTCAGTGACCAGTATCGAACGCCGGCGCGGTCGGTGTACTTCTGGTTGAATGCGGCGATGCCGGCCTTGGAGAACAGCTCGAGCGGCTTCCAAATCGACGTCTTCTTGCCGGCGCTGTCCCAGAGCGCGTAGCCAATCTGCTTCACCAACCAGTCGACCAGATCTTTGGCGCCCGGGTCCGAGACCAGACCGAGGAGCACGTCCGCGATGGGGGTGCCGCCGTGGGGCGTCGCAATCGTCACCACGCTGGCAACCAGGTCGGGCCGATCGTGCGCGACCACCCGCGCGTCCAGCCCTCCCTGCGAGTGGCCGATCAGGTTCACCTTCGCGTGGCCGGTCTGAGCCAAGATCTTCTCGATCTGGGCCACCAGCTCTGCGCCGCGGTACGTCGAGTCGTTGAACGGATCGACGGGCGGGGTGAAGGTCTGGGTCTCGCCCTGGGCCGCGAGCGCCTGCTTCACCTCGAAGAAGTAGGTGATGGCATCGAGCCCGGCGAACTTCTCGAAGCCGAAGAAGCCGTGGGCGAGAACCACCGGGTACGGCGGGCCGAGCTTCTGGCCCGCGTCCGCGTCGGGGCCCGCGTCGGGTTTTCCGCCCACACTGGCGTACCCACCGCCGCCGGTCGCACCGCCGGTCGCGCCCAGCCCGCCGCCGCCGCTCGCGCCACCGCCCCCGGCGCCGGAATAACCCTGCTCTGCCGCGTCACCTCCCCCGCAGGCGCCCGTCCAGACGAGCGCGACCCCCGCGGCGAGCCACTGCCAGCGCATCCCCCGAAGCTTCCTCGATGCTCCCAGCGGGGTCAAACCCGCTTGACGGTGGGGTCCCCGGACCTAAGCCAACCTGAGCCATGCAAGTCGCCGGAAACGGGGCCCGGTCGGGCTATTCGATTCGAGTCGCGTCGCGACTGACTGGGCTGTCGTCCGACACGCTCCGGATGTGGGAGCGCCGTTACGGCTTCCCCAAGCCCGAGCGCAACCCTGCCGGAGTGCGCGTCTACTCGCAGGAACACGTCGAGCGTTTGATGTTGGTCGCGCGCACGCTCAAAGCCGGCTACCGCGCGGGCGAGGTGGTGACGCGCTCTCGCGACGAGCTGTCCGAGCTGCTCGCGTCCACCGCCAGCACCGGTCTCAAGGCGGGTGCTTCGCCGTCGTCGATCGACTCGCTGCTACACCGCTTGGAGCGCGACGACCTGCCGGGGTTGATCGTCGAGCTCAAGCAGAGCATGGCCACCCTCGGGCCGAAGCGCTTCTTGGTCGAGGTGTGCGCCCCGTTGGTCGAACGCGTGGGCGAGGCCTGGGCGGTCCGCGAGCTCGAGATCCGCCACGAGCACATGCTCAGCGCCGCGCTCTCTACCCAGCTGCGCTTGCTCTCCACCAGCTACGAGGGCGTGATGCGCGATCCGGTCATCGTGCTCGCCACGCTGCCGGGTGAGCAGCATGCTCTGGGGATTGAAATGGCTGGCCTCTACCTCGCGCTCTTGGGCGCCACCCCGCGCATGCTGGGAACCGACTGCCCACCGGATCAGATCGTGACCGCGGCGCGGCGAGCCCACGCGAAGGTGGTGGGCATCAGCGTGTCGGCCAGCGCCAAGCTCGATCTGGTGAACGAAGATCTCGAGTGGCTCTTGGGCGAAGCAGACGACGACATGCGGGTCTGGGTCGGGGGCAAGCGAGCGAAGAGCATCGCCGTCATCCACCCGCGACTCGATCGGGTATCGAGCTGGGAAGACCTGGAAAACGCGCTCGATCGCCTGAGGTGAGGCCGGCCGGGTTATCGTCGGCGGCGATGCTGCGCATCGCCTGCTTCGACGGCCTTCCGGGACCGACCCACAGCCACGCGGGGCTCTCTCCGGGCAACGTGGCGGCGAGCACGCATGCTGGGCAGGCGGGCAACCCCAAGGCGGCCGCCCTCGAGAGCCTGGCGAAGATGCGCGTGATCCGCGGCCTGGGCGTGCCCCAGGCGGTGTTGCCGCCGCAGCCCCGCCCCGACGTCGGCACGCTGCGCCGGCTGGGCTTCTCGGGCTCGGACCCGGAGGTGATCGCCGGCGCCGCCCGCACCGCGGGGGGGCGCACCTTGCGGCTCGCTTCCAGCGCTTCGGCGATGTGGACCGCCAACGCCGCAACCGTCGCGCCGTCGTGCGATACCCCGGACGGGCGCGTGCACCTGACGGTCGCCAACCTCGCGAGCAACTTCCACCGGAGCCTCGAGGTGCCCACCACGTTTGCGGTTCTGCGAGCGCTGTTCGCCGATCCGGACCACTTCGTGGTCCATCCGCCGCTGCCGGCGAGCGAGCTCTGGTCCGACGAGGGCGCCGCGAATCACATCCGCCTCTCGACTGCGCGCGGCGTCGCTCACCTCTTCTGCTGGGGCAAGAGCCATCACGAGGCGGCGCCGTCGCCCGCACGACACCCCGCTCGCCAGACGCTCGAGGCCAGTCGGGCACTGGCACGGCTCCACGGGCTGGGCGAAGACACCGCCGTCTTTCCCCAGCAAGACCCCCTGGGCATCGATGCGGGGGCATTCCACACCGACGTCCTGGCGTTCGGGCACGAGCGTTTTCTGATGCTGCACGAGCGCGCCTTCGTGGAGGTCGAGAAGGTGATCGACGATCTTCGGGCGCGGCTCGGCGGCGAGCTGGTAGTGGCGCTGGCGCGCGATGCCGAGGTCCCACTGCCCGAGGCCGTGGCCACGTATCTGTTCAACAGCGAGCTGTGCGTGCTCGCGGGGGGGCGCATGGTGCTGGTCGCGCCGCGACAAGCCGAGCGCTGCGAGTCCACCCGTCGCTTCCTGGACCGCTTGGTGGCCGAGCCCACTCCCGTGGACCGCGTCGAATGGGTGGATCTGGAGGCCTCGATGAAGAACGGCGGCGGGCCTGCGTGCCTGCGGCTGCCGGTGCCACTCACCGATGCCGAGCGGACAGCCGTGCGCGGCCGGGTCTTCCTCGACGACGCCCTCGAGCGCGAGCTCGGCGCGTGGGTCGAGAAGCACTATCGCGACCACCTGTCGCTCGACGACCTGGCCGACCCCGCGCTCCATGCCGAGGGGCTGGTCGCGCTCGACGAGCTGACCGCGCTCTTGAAGCTGGGCTCGGTCTACGACTTCCAGAAATCAGGGTTGCCAGGCTAGTGCGCCCGAAGCGAGCCCGACGAGCACAGCGCGACGAGCGGCCCGCGCGTCGAACGTCCCCGCGCGCACGCCCTCTTGCATCAACGCACGCAACGACGACCCCGACCGCGCCAGGGCGAGCACCTGGGCCTCTTCGCGGGGCAGCGCCAGCGCGCGCTGCACCAACGCCGGGTCCGCGGCCAGGTGAAGCGTGCCGGCGCGCTCCACCGTGCCCAGCGCGCTGGCGACTTCGTCCGGCGCGTAGGCCGTGAGGAGCGCGCTGGCGATGAACGCCTGGGGCCGAGCCAGCTCCAGCGGGTCTTCGCCATGGCGGGCCCCGGCCACGAACGACAGCTCGCCGACCCGGAAGCGGAACAGCGTCACCAGCCGGCGCCAGGCCTGCTCGCGGAGCGCCGCCGCCACGCGTTCGGGGGTGCAGTGGCCGAGCTCGACCAGCACCCGCCCCACCGGCTGCCCGGTGCGCCAGGCGCGCTCCGCGGCGCGCTCGACCTCGGCGCGGGGCAGCCGGTCGACTTCCGCCAGCAGAGCACCGAAGAGCTGGCGGGGGTCGGTGGACGAAGAGAACACCGGTGTGCCCGCGTCGAACCAGATCCGCACCTGCTCGCTGCCGCGACGCGCACACAACATGCCCGTGCGCTGCCGCCGAGCGATGTCGAATACCAGGCCCGGGGTGTGCTCCAGACGCACGGCCCAGCGCTCTTGGGTGTGCAGCGCGATCGGCTCGTAGAAGCGATACGCCGGCCGGGCGAGCATGCGCCCCAGCTCCACCATGCTGGGCACGGGCATGAACGCAGCGCCGTTGCGCGACACCGCGCCGTCGATCGACAGCCGACCCGTGGCCAGCATCTCGAGCACACCCGCGAGCGGCAGCGGCCCGAGCACCGCGCCGCCGGGACGCTGGATGCGGTAGGTGACGTCCGCCGAAGCGGGCACGCTGACCGCGTGGCTGAGTACATCGGGCACGTCGTTGTCCGGGCACAGCCCACGGATCGCGTCCACGATCGACGCCGGAGGGGGCTCGCTCTCACCCGCGGTCAGCGTCACCGTCTCGAGGAACTCTTCGCTCGGCGGGCGCCGCCGGCGAGGCATCTCGACCGGCTTCTCTTGGACGTCGCTCGAAAGCGCGATCAGGCCCAGGTCCTCCATCCACTCGCACAGCACGTGCGCGCCGAGCGAGACCCCCAGCTCGGCCGCGGCCGCGTCGATGGCGGCTCCCAGCTCGGCCGCGGTCTGGAAGCGCTGTTCGGGCCAGCGCGCAAGGCCCTTGAACAAGATGTCGCGGACCGCCGGCGGAATGTGAGACCCGTCGCTGCGCAGCCGCCGCAGGTTGCCGCCGTGCAGGCTCTGCAACACCTCGAGCTCGTTGTCACCGCCGAAGAGCGGCTGGCAGAGCAAGAGCTCGGCAAGCACCACCGACAGCGAGAACAGGTCGCTTCGCCCGTCCAGGGGCATGCCCAGCGCCTGCTCGGGCGAGACATAGCCCACCTTGCCCTTGAGCTCGCCCGGGACGGTGCGGGCGTCGATCGAGGTGGATCGCGCGATGCCGAAATCGCCGAGCTTCACCTGGCCCATGCGGCCGATCAGGATGTTGCTGGGCGCCACGTCGCGATGCACGATCCCCAACGCGCGTCCGTCTTCGTCGGCGGCGGCGTGCACGTACCCCAGGGCCTGCACCACCTCGCGCGCGATGGTCAGCGCCGCCGCCAGATCCACGGTGCGCCGGCGTGCGGCGACGCTCGCGATCAGATCGGCGCCCGACATGCCGTCGACGTACTCGAGGGCGATGAACGGCAGCCCGTCGTGCTCGCCGAAGTCGAACACCTCGACCAGGTTCGGGTGGCTGAGCACCGCCTGAATGCGCGCCTCGTCACAGAACATGGCGACCAGCCGCGGGTCGTGAGCCAGCTGCGGCAAGATCCGCTTGAGCGCGACGCGCTTCGAGAAGCCGTGGGGCCCGTCGCGCCGCGCGACGAAGACCTCCGCCATGCCGCCGACGCCGAGCAGGCGCTCGACCAGATAGTCCCCTACCTTGGGCAGACGAGTGGGTGCGGGACCCGAACGCATGGGTGCTAGTTTCAGACTACCTCAACTCGACCCAGCAAATACGTCCGGCTTGCGAGCTTCTGCCGCGCTCGGCCCAAATGAGAAGGAGGAGGTGCGAGAGGGTGGGGCGAGCGCCTTCAGCGTGCGTGCACGCGGCACACGTGGGGCTTGTGGTCGAAGTACGCGACCGGGCTCACGAGCGAGTGGCCCTCGGTCACACCCGCCACCCAGCAGCTCCCGACGAACGCGTCGCTCAAGACGTGGTCGATGTTGAACAGCGCGGCGTAGGTCCCCGGCGCGTCGGCCCCCACCGCGGTCACGAAGCGGAGCTTCCGGTCCGGGCCGGCCTGGGCGGCGAGGAACGCTGCGCTCTCGTCGGTGTCGGCCATGCGCAGCGGGTCGGTGTTGAAGTCCCCGAGCACGATGTTCTGCTCGCCGTTGGCCCCGGGAGCCCCGTCGCCCAGGTCGACGAACGCCAACATGAACTGCTTCAGCCTGCAGTCTTGGTCGCCCTGCTCGATGCCGGAAGACCCGTGCACGTTGACCACGGTCAGGGTCCCGCCGGCCGCCAGGTCGATCACCGCCCGGCCCACGCGGGAGCCCTTCCCGCAGCCGGGCACCTCGGCCCCCGCCAGCCCCTCGAGGCACAGGTCGCCGTTGCAGCCGCGGAGGGTTCCGAAGCTCTTCCTCACGGCCAGGCATTTGTCGCTGTGACCTTGGTGACACGCCACCTGGAAGCCCGCCCCGACGATGGTCTGGGCAACCGTGGGGTCGCCGGGCTTCCAGCCCTCGCACACGAACCCCGGTTTGGCCTCGGCGGGCATCCCGACGCAGTCGCCCGGATGAAAGATCTCCTGGAAGCCCACGAGGTCGATCGGGTTTTCGTCGAACCAGGCCGCCGTGTCCTCGATCACGTCGAGCCAGGCGAGGCCGTCGCCATAGTACTGATCGGAGATCTTGGCCTGCTCGGGGCCGTACCCGTCGCCCGGCGAGGCTTGCCCCAGGTTCTCGGTGGTGCCGGTGTTGAACGTGGCCACCACGAAGCCGGCCTCGGGCGCCGCCTCGTCTTCGGCGGCGCAACCGGCCAGGGCAAGCGCCCCGGCGAGGGCGGCAAAGGCGCGCGCCCTGCGCATCACACCGGAATGCCCGGCGCGGGGAACGACCGGCACAGCTCTTTGACCTCGCCGGCGATGCGGGCGAGAAGCGCCTCGTCTTCTGGCGCGGCCACGACCTGGTCCATCCAAGCGGCCAGCTTCAGCATCTCGTCTTTGCCCATGCCCCGCGAGGTGACCGCAGGGGTCCCGATGCGAAGACCCGAGGGATCGAAGGGCTTCCGAGGGTCGAACGGGATGGAGTTGTAGTTGCCGACGATTCCCGCGCGGTCGAGGGCCTTGGCCGCGACCTTGCCGGGGACGTTCTTGGGCGTGAGGTCGAGCAGCACCAGGTGGTTGTCGGTGCCCCCGGTGATCAGGCGGAAACCTCGGCTGGCCAGGGCCTCGGCCAGCACCTTGGCGTTGTCCACCACCGCCCGGGCATAAGCCTTGAACTCGGGGGCGAGCGCCTCTTTCGCGGCGACCGCGATGCCGGCCGTGGTGTGATTGTGCGGGCCACCCTGCAGCCCGGGAAACACCGCGCGGTCGATGTCCTTGGCGAGCTCTGCCCGGCACATCACCATGCCGCCGCGGGGGCCGCGCAAGGTCTTGTGGGTGGTGGTGGTGATCACGTCCGCCAGACCCACGGGGGATGGGTGCACGCCGCCGGCGACCAGCCCGGCAATGTGAGCAATGTCCGCACACAGGGTGGCGCCGACCTCGGTGGCGATCTCGCGGAACTCGGCGAACGGCAAGGTGCGCGGATAGGCCGTGGTGCCACACCAGATGATCTTGGGCTTGTGCTCCCGCGCCAGGGCCCGCACCTGATCCAGATCGATGCGATGGTCGCTCTCGCGCACGCCGTAAGGCACGCTCTTGAAGTACTTGCCGGTGATGCTGACCCCGTGCCCGTGGGTCAAGTGCCCGCCGGCGGGCAGACCGAGCCCCATGATCGGGTCGTGGGGTTGGCAGAACGCCAGGTACACCGCCAGGTTCGCGGGGCTGCCGCTGTAGGGCTGCACGTTCACGTGGTCGACCCCGAACAGCTGCTTCACCCGCGCGATGGCCAGCTCCTCGACGGCGTCGACCACCTGCTGGCCCTCGTAGTAGCGCTTGCGCGCGTAGCCCTCGGAGTACTTGTTGGTCAGGACCGACCCGGACGCCTCGAGGACCGCGCGGGAAACGTAGTTCTCGCTGGGGATCAGGCGTAGCGTGTCACCCTCGCGGATCTCTTCCTCGGCTATCAGCCGGGCGATCTCGGGGTCGGTTTGGGACAGGGGGGGTTCGTGGTGCGCACGGGCCGCGGTCATGGTGGGCAAGGCATAAGCGCGATTGCGCCTCGCGCAAAGCCGACAAGATGCGGGCGCCGCCGCTGGCCCAGGGCGACAAGTCATGGCAAGCACAGAGGAAATCCTCTAGGCTTGGGTTCTTGGCCCCGGCTCTCGACGCGGGGATTTCGGTGAATACACTCGCGCGCTCGCGGGTTCCCCGGGGAGCTCGCGAACGACGCGGGTCTGCGACAGGTCTGAGAGGCGAGCGAAGCGATGTCGAACGGCGGCGACCCGCGGGGCAAGCCCGCGTCAGCGGCGGGGACGTCCATTCCGCGCGCGTCGACGCCCCCCGATAGCTCGCTGCCGTCGTCCGAGGGCGTGCCGCACGCGGCGTCGCACCTCTCCGGCAATCCGCCGCCGGTCGAGACCGAGGCCGAGGCGGACCACGACAGCGCCCCGCCCAGCATCCCCAGCGCGGCGTCGCTCAAAGAGGGTTCCATCTTGAGCGTGTCGCTGCACGAGATCACCCCGCTGGGAACGCCGAGCCCGGTGTTGCCCGGGCACCTGCTGGCCGATCGCTACGAGGTGATCAGCGTGCTCGGCGAGGGCGGGATGGGCATCGTCTATCGATGCAAAGACGTCGCCACCGGACACGAGGTCGCGCTCAAGCGTGTGATTCCGCCCGAGAGCAAGCTCGCGGCCGAGTACATCATGTGGTTCTACAAAGAGGCGCGCGCCCTTGCCGCCTTGGACCACCCCTGCATCGTGCGCGCGCAGGACTTCGGCCAGCTCCGCGACGGCACGCCGTTCTTGACCATGGATCTGGTGAGCGGCGTTTCGCTCCACGACCTCTCCCAGACCGCCAACCGCTTCGAGCTGATCTGGCACGTGCTCGATCAGATCTTGGGCGCGCTCGCCCATGCCCACGCGCGCGGGATCATCCACGGCGATCTCAAGCCGTCGAACGTGCTGGTCGAAGAGGTGCCCGGCCACCCACCGAAGATCCACATCCTGGATTTCGGCCTGGCCTGGCTCAAGCAGGACCCCCACGACGAGCGGCTGGACGGCGCGAAGCCCATGGAATTTGCGCCCCACGCCGGCGCGGGCACCCCGGGGTACATGGCGCCCGAGCAGATCCAGCACGAGATGCACCACGTCTGCGGCGCGACCGATCTCTATGCCCTGGGCTGCATCTTGTTCAAGCTGCTCTCGGGGCGCAGCGTGTTCAGCGGCGACCCGAAAGAGCTGCTGCGCCTGCACGCCTTCGAGAAGGTGCCCGAGCTGCGCCTGGCCATCCAGGCGCCCGATCAGGTCACGGCCTTCGTGAAGCGCCTGCTCGCCAAGCGCCCGTGGGATCGCTGGGAGTTCGCGTCAGAGGCCCGCGCCGCCTGGAGCGCGTGGCGTCCCGATCCCGACGTGGAGGGTAGCGTGTTCACCTTCCCCGCACTGCCGCACAAGACCGCCAGCCCGCCAGCGCCCACCACCCGTCAGACCGGTCCGCCGCGTGGGAAGGTGGAGGCGCTGGCCCCGGCCGCCCCCCAGCGCGCGCCGGGGCTGCTCAGCATTCGCCCCAGCCCGCTGGTGGGCCGCGACGACGTGCGCCACGTGCTGCGCGAGGTGTGCGACGAGGTGATCGAGGGCGTCGGCGATCCCCACCGGTTGATCATCTTGGTCGGGCCTGCTGGCGTGGGGAAGAGCCGCATCGCCGAGTGGCTGTGCGAGGTCGTGCACGAAGAGGGCACGATGATCCCGCTGCGAGCGCGCTATCGCCGGCTGCGAAGCCCGCTCGACGGCATGCTCGGCGGCGTCACTCAGTACTTCAATTTCGAGCGCTCGGATCGCAACACCATCGAGAAGTCGCTCTTGCTGCGCTGGCGCGTGAGCTCGGAAGACAAGAACGGGCGCGCCTGGGTCGCGGGCGCAGCCGAGTGGGTGCGCCCACTTTCCCCCGAACAACCGGTGGGGCCCAGCGGCATCCGCTTCACGCTCGACAGCTTCGAGACGCGCCGGCTGGTCATTCGCTACACCCTGCGCCGCATCGCGCGCGGTCGCCCCTTGCTGTTCTTCCTCGATGACCTGCACAACTCGGGGCAGACCACCTTCGAGGGCTTGCTACGCGTCCACCAAGAAGAGCCCGACCAGCGCATCGTGATGGTGGCGACGGTGCGCTCGGAAGACGTGCAACTCGGCACGCCGCAAGCCGAGCAACTGCGCCAGCTGCGCGAGGCGCTGAACGGCATCGTGATCGACGTCAAGCCGCTCGAGGCCGAGACCACCGCCGCCCTGCTGCGCGCCTCGCTGCCGCTCGACGACTCGGCGGTGCAAGAGGCGGCACGCCGCAGCCGCGGCAACCCGCTGTTCGCGCTGCAGCAGCTGCACGCCTGGGCGCTGGCCGGCAACATGCAGATCCAAGAGGGCGTCTACCGCGTGCCGGAAGACGTGCTCAGCGTTCGCCCGCAGACCACGGCCGAACTGTGGGACAGCCGCATCAAGGTGATGCCCGAGCCACATCGGCTTGCCGCCTATGCGGCGGCCACGCTGGGCGGCGACATCCGCCGCAACGTGCTGCACTCGCTCTTGCTCAAGCTGGGGATGGCGGCCGACGACGCGATCGTCAGCTTGCAGAACGCCGAGATCATCTTGCCGCGCGGTGCCGGCCGCTACAACTGGCCGCACGCCTTGCTGCAAGAGCACTTGCTGGCGCAGCTGATGGAGCGGCCCGACGCTCGGGACATCTTCGTGGCCGCCTCGGAGGCGCTGGCGGTGCATCCGCTGGCGGGCCAGCGCCGGATCGTGCGCCAGCGCGCGGCCAACATGCTCTACGCGAACGAGCCCGAGCTGGCCGCGAAGCTGATCTTCGATTGGCTGACCACTGCCTGGAACAACGCCCGCGAGCCGCTCTCGACACTCGGAGATCTCGAGCTCTTGAAGGGGCACCTGCAGGGCCGAAACCTGGCGCTCAAGCACCGCTGGTCGGCCGAAGCCCTGCGCCACCTGGGCAAGCCCGAAGAGGCGACGACCCACGCCGAGATCGCCCGCGCAGCGTTCGAAGAGCTGGGCGACAAAGAGAACCAGGCCAACTGCCTGCGCCTGCTCGGCCACCTGGCGTCGGAGAAGGGCGACAGCGTCGAGGGCTCGGAGTTGGCCACCCGAGCCCACGAGATCTTCACCGAGCTGGGGCACGTGCTGGGCATGGCGCAGTGCGAGGCAGTGCTCGGCGAGATCTACTATCTGCTGGGCAACTACGACAGCGCCCGCGGGGTGATTCGCGCCGGCGAGCAGCACTTCGCCGAGCTGGGGCAGCCCCTGGGCCGCGGCCAGTGCCTGCTCTTGCTGTCGTGGATAGACCATTCCGAGGGGCTGACCGAGCGCGCGCGGCGGCTCACGCTCGAGGCGCGCACCGAGTTCGAGAAGGCCGGCTACCGGCTGGGCATCGCCCAAGCCAACGCCTCGCTGTCCCACGTGGAGCACCGGCTGATGAACTTCTACAGCGCCGAGCTCGGCGCGCTGGAGGCGCTCTCGTCGTTCGAGGCCCTGCGCACCCCGCGCGGGCACGCCGCCTGTGAGCGCTTGCTGGCGATGATCGGCATCGACACCGACGACCTCGACATGGCCGAGATCCACGCCGACCTCTCGTGGAGCGTCTATTCGCAGATGCGCGACCCCTGGGGGCTGATGGAGGCGAAGCTGCTCTCGTGTCAGATCGCGCTGGCCCGCCGCGACATGCAGGTGGCCCACGAGCGACTGATGGAGGCGGCCGGCGTCAGCGTGCAAGAAGCCGAGCCGCGCCAGCACTACCTCTTGACCCAAGCCTGGTACTACATCGACACCGGCGACCCGGACAAAGCCTACGAGTCCCTCGAGGCCGCCGCAGAGGTGTTCGGCGAGCGCAGCCGCGCGGGGGATCACACCCCCCACCTCTTGGGCAGGTTGAGCCGCAAGCAGTGGCCCGAGCACGCCAAGAACCGCATCGAAGCCTGGCGAGCGCTGCTCAACGACAAGTCGCGTCGGCTGCAAGAGTGAGCGGGCGCCCCGCTCACTTCGGCATGCAGTGGTAGCCCGGCACGCAGAACGGGCCCTCCACGTTGTCGCAATCCTCACCGGGGCCCTGCGTGTTGTCGTCGTAGTAGCAGGCCACCACCGGCTTGGTCTCTGGGTCACCCTGGCCGCCGATGTCGCAAGCCCCGCCGGCCGCACACGACTCGTTGGTCAGCGGATTGCACTCGGGCTTGTTCAGCGTCCAACAGCTGGGCGGAAACGCGGCGCCACCGTCGGCGCTGGCGCCGGCGTCGGTGGGGGCACCACCGTCACCGCCGGGCGCGCACGCCCCGAGGGTGCCCGCGGCCGAATCGAACGCGACGCACGACTCGCCCGCAGAGCAGTCGGTGCTCGCGCAGCACAGCTTGCGACAGACCCCCGGCTCGGGTGCCAGCGCGTCGGGCTGGCCGCCGTCGGGCAGCGCTCCGCCGCTGCCGCCGCTGCCGCCTCCGGGCCCGGGCGGACCGCCGCCGCCGTCGTCGCCGCCGCACGCCATGCAGAGTGACGTCGAGAGCACCAGCAAGAACCAACGCATCGTCGCCTCCTTGATCAGTGTACTTGTTTCGAGCCGATGCGACGACGGACCCGCGTCGCCCAGAGCAAGACCAGCGCGGCGAGCCCCAGCGCACCCGGCGCCCGCGCCGGCGGGGCCGCCAGAGAGCAGCCCTGGTCGTAGGGAATGACGCCACCGTCCTGGTTGCCGTCGAAACCGTCGTCGGCAAAGTCGGCGTCGTCTTCTTCGTCGAGCTGATCTTCTTCCCCGTCGGGCCCTTCTTCCGGCGTCAGACCGTTGTCGATCTCGTCGTCTTCCAGCTCGGCGCTGGGTGCTTTGGCTTGGGGCTCGGGCGCACCGGCGGCGCCACCCGCGCCCGGCGACGAGGGCGGCGCTCCGCCGGAACCCGTGCCCCCCTTTGCCTCGGCCTCGGGCTCGCTCTCGGAGCCTGGTTCGGCGGGTGCTTCGCCACCGGCGCAGGCGCTGAACGCGTGGTCCAGGTACTTGCCCGCGCCGCAGAAGGTCTGAGCCACCGACTGGCATTCGTCGGCGCTCTGGATGCTGGCGGCGAGCTTGTGGCTCTTGCCGTCGCTGCACCAGGCACGGCACCCGCATTCAGCCGGCTTCTGCTGGCACGCGACCACCTTCACCCGCAGCTCGACCTTCGGTCCGAAGCCGTGGCTCTTCTTGCCCCAGTGCTGGCTGTAGTCGCGCAAGCGCCACCGCGAGCGATAGATGCCCGGCTTCTTCGGCGCCACCGCCGGCATGCCCCCGGCGATGAATCGGGTCTTTCGGCAACCGTCCTTCGAGATGCAGTTCTGCGCCTTGTGATCGCCGCGCACCTCGGCATTGGCGTTGCCCTGCACGCTGAAGCGCTTCCGGCCGGTCAGCGCGTCGACCTTGCCGTCGGCCGTGACCAGGAACACGTCCGAGCCGACGAACTTTCCGCGGTGCTTCACGTCGCGCCAGGTGGCGCTACCGCTGTTCTTGAACGAGAACGTCATCTCGAAGGGCTGCCCGGCGCACGCGACGTAGTCCGCGTGCTTGCCGCGGTGGCGTCGGGCGCTGCTCCATTTCTTGGTCAGCTTGGCGCGCAACGTCTTGTCGTCGTCCACACACGGGCCCGACGCTCGGCTGATGGTGATGTCCTGGCCATAGTAGAAGCGCAAGATGCCGAGGTGGTCGAACCCGCGCTCGCGCTCGAGGCAGCGGGCGCCCCACTGGCTCATGCAGCCGCGGTTCTGACCGAAGCCTGCAGGGCCGATGTATCCGAGGGCGGACTGCTCCACCTGCTTGCCGGTCTTGCCCCAGTTGTAGGTCACGTAGTGACTGGTCTCCCCGCCGTAGTCCTTGCAGCCGGGCGCCGACGCGCCCGAGTCCCCAGCGACGTAGAAGGCATAGGTGAGCGTGCCGGCGTGGGACAGGTACATCCCCGCCGTCTCGCGGGCCGCACGCCGGGCGCGTTCGGACGGCGTCGCGCCGCAGCTGTAGACCTGGCAACCCTGGCTGTCGCAGATGCTGCCCTGGGTCAGCATCGCGTAGTAGGCCACCGAGCGCGCGGCGATGGCTTGCGCCTCGAGCGCCTCGAAGTCCGCGCCGCCGTTCTCGCAGGTGATCACGTGGGGGATGTAGTCGGTCTCCATCGCCTTCTTGCCGCGCCCCGCGACCGGGATGGTGCAGAACGCCCGGCTGGGGGCGCGGAGGGCCTCTTGACGCTGACCCACCGTCTCGCCCGTGCCGACCTCGGCGCTGCAGGCGACCCCTGCGAGGGACGTCAACGTGACGGCCAGCGCAGACGCGCGCAGCAGCGTCATCGGCCGCCTCCGCGACGGGTGCGGCGTCGCACCGCGACCATTGCGGCAGCGCCGAGCAGCGCGAAGAGCGGGCTCGCAGGCAGCCGCCGCGGCGTGCCGATCGAGCAGCCGTTCTCGGCGGCGTCGGGGTCCATGCTCCCGTCGCCCTCGAAGCCCTCGTCGTCGAACTCGGGATCGTCTTCCACCGGCAGCGTGTCCGGATCGTCCTCGTCGTCCTCGAGGTCGTAGCCATTGGCGTCGCCCTCGCTGCCTTCGGGCTCGCTGCCTCCGCCCGCGCCGCCACCCCCCGTTTCTGGGCTTGCGCCGCCGGCGCCGCTGGCCCCCCCCGCGCCGCCGGGGCTCGCGCCGCCGGCCCCGCTCTGCGTGGCTGCGCCGCCCGCGCCCGCCGCGCCTTGCTCGTCCGCCGCGCCGGCCTCACCGCCCCCGCCCGACGCGGAGCACGCGGTGAAGCTGTGCGACAGGTACTGGGCGGGCAGGCAGAACGTCTTCGACACGCTCTTGCACTCGGCGTCGCCGGTGATGCTCGCGGCGAGCTTGTGGCTCTTGCCGTCACTGCACCACGCACGACAGCCGCACTCGGTCTTGGGCGGGTCACACTTCACGACCCTCAGGCTGAGATCGACCTTCGGTCCGAAGCCCTTCGACCGCTTGCCCCATGCCTGGCTGTAGTCGCGCAGGCGCCAGCGCGAGTGGTAGACGCCGGGCTGTTTCGGCGCCTTGGCCTGCATGCCGCCGGCCACGAAGGTGGTCTTGCGGCAGCCGTTCTCGCTGCTGCAGTTCTTGGCCTTGCGATCGCCGTGCACGTGCTGGTTCTGGTTCGAGTCGACCGAGAAGCGACGCCGACCCGTGAGGGCGTCGGGCTTGCCGCTGGCGGTGACCAAGAAGACGTCGCTGCCGACCTTCTTCCCCCGCCCTTCGATGTCGTGCCAGATGGCGCTGCCCACGTTCTTGAAGGTGAACGAGAGCTTCAAGTCGTCCCCGGCGCACGCCACGTAGTCGGCGGCCTTGCCCCGGTGGCGGCGGGCGTTGCTCCACTTCCGGACGGACTTGGCCTTCAGCGTCTCGATGTCCCCCCCGGTCTTCACGAGCTGCATGTAGTGACCCCAGTTCCAACCCGAGCCGGGGTCGGTGTGGTCGCTGCAGTCGGGGGTCTCGGCGTGACCGAGAATGTGCTTCCGGTCCTTGGGGATGCCGTACTTGTCGCAGAGCCACGCCGTCAGGCGTGCGCTCGACCGGTACATCTCGTCCGTGTACCACTTCTTTGGTGCGCTCACGAAGCCCTCGTGCTCGATGCCAATCGAGCTCGAGTTGAAACAGCCGTCGTGCCACGCGATGTCGCTGTCGTCGACCATCTGCGTCACGGCGCCGTCGTGCGAGCGCACCACGTAGTGCGAGCTCACCTGGGCGGCGGGGTTCTTGAACCAGTTGATGGCACCGGCGTACGAACCCTGCGTGGTGTGGATCACGACGTAGTCGATGCTCGACTTGCCGCGGCTGGCCGCGGAGTAGTTGCTCGGCGCCGCGGGGCTCCACTTCCCGCCGGGGAAGCCCAGCGCCTGCTGCACGCTGCCCAGGTCGGATTCGGAGCCGGGCCCGGACTCGGGATCGGCTGCGCTTCCGCGGACCGTCACCGAGCCGCCATCGTCGTCGCTGCCCTCCCAGCCGCTCGCCATCAGGCGCAGCACCCCCGACGACAGCTCGTCGCCGCCCCAGGCCGTGAGCACGGGCGCCCACTCTGCGGCGCTGTCGGGCGACAGCCCCTGTCGGCGTCCCTCGGCGGCGAGCCAGTGGGCGGCCGCGCGCACGTTCTGGCGGGGGTCCAGGGCCACGTCGCTCGGTTCGAGGCTCGCCGCCCGGGCCACTTCCTCCACGGTCAACAGGCCGCCGCTGCCGATGGCCATCAGGCCGACCTCGCGCGGGGCGCCGTGGACCTCGGCGCCCGCCCCGGGCAGGTTCATGCCGAGCCGCGCCTGCAGCCAGGAGATCGTCGCCAGCATCTCGGCGGGTACGCCGGTCTCGGCCTGTGCGTCTCGGAAGACACCCACCAGCGGCGACGCGCCCGAGAGCTCGGCGCGCGCGTCGCTGGTGTGCGGCTCGGCGCCGCAGCCGAGAACGCTGAACGCGACGAGCGCGAGCGCCCAGCCGCGCCGGCGCCGGATCACGAGCGCCAGGGCCAGCGCTCCCACGACTGCCAGTCCCAGCGGCGCGCCGCCGCGCGGGCTCGACACGGTGCACCCCGCTGCTTCCGCGTCCGCCGCGTCGGTCTCGTCGTGACCGGGGTAGCCGTCGTCCTCGAAGTCGGCGTCGTCGTCTTCGTCGCTGCCCACGCCGTCGTCGGTGTCGTCGGTGGACTCGATACCGTTGTCGTCGTCTTCCTCGCCTTCGCCGCCGGCGCCGCTCTCGGGCTCCGGACCCTCGTCGGTGGGCTCGGAAGCGGGCCCCAGGCCGATCGACTCGTCCTCGGCCGAGGGTGCGGCGCCCGGCAGGCCCTGGTCGCCCACGCCCTCGGGCGACGAGCCCTGAGCCGGAGGGGTGCTCGCGCAGGCCTGGAAGCTGTGATCCAGAGTGGCGGCCGGCTTGCAGTACGTGCCTGCGACGGACTTGCACATCGCGGCGCTCTGGATGTCGGCGGCGAGCTTGTGGCTCTTGCCGTCGCTGCACCACACTCGGCAACCGCACTCGGCCTTCGGCTGCTCGCAGCTGACGACCTGGAACTTCAGCTGCACCTTGGGTCCGAAGCCCTTGGACTTCTTGCCCCAGGCCTTGCTGTAGTCGCGGAGCCGCCAGCGCGACGCGTAGATGCCGGGTTTCTTCGGGGCAACACCCTGGATGGCACCCTTGACGAAGGTGGTGCGCCGGCACCCGTTCTTGCTGCTGCAGTCCTTGGCCTTGCGATCGCCGTGAACGTGGCGGTTCTCGTTCAGGCTGACCGAGAAGCGCTTCTTGCCCGTCAGCGCGTCACGCTTGCCGTTGGCGGTGACCAAGAACACGTCGCTGCCCACCTTCGAGCCGCGGCCGTCCACGTCATGCCAGGTGGCCGTGCCCTTGTTCTTGAACGTGAAGCTGTATTTCAGCTTCTCGCCCGCGCAGACCGTGTAGTGCGCCTTGTGCCCGCGGTGGCGCTTCACATTGCTCCAGCGCCGGGTGAGCTTGGCCTTCAGCGTGGGCGCGTTGCATGGCCCGGTGCCGTCGTCGTCCCCCCACCATTCCCAGTGCCACGCCTCGCTGGGCACGGTGCGCTCGAAACCGTACTTGCTCGCGTGCTTCGACAGCCAGCCGTAGACCCCCGCGGCGCTGGTGTTCAGATCGAGGGCGTGGCCGCTCTGGTGGTTGCTGTAGCCCGGTGCGGCCGCCAGGTTGCAGCTGTTGCAGCTGCAGTTCTTGTAGCAGCCGTACAGGTACTGCTGCTCGCTCATGCTGCGGAAGCCGCTCACGATCCGGATTTGAACCCCGTCTTTGGCCGCGCCTTCGGCCATGCGTAGATAGGCGTTGGCGGTCTTCCACTCGACCTTCCGGCCGTCGACCGTGACGACTTTGATCTCGAATGCGTTCCCCGAACGGTACCCCTTCGCGCCCGACATCTTGCAAGAGTGGCTCGACAGCTCTTCCTGCGACTCGCCCACGTCCTCGTCGGGTTCCAGTGCCTGGGGCGCGGGCGAGAGGGACTGGGGCTCGAGCTCGCACGCCTCGTGCGCGTCGTCACCCAGCGGCAGCGCGCACCCGGCGAGGGTGCCCATCACCACCAGGTGGACGCCCAGGAGCCAGCGGACCGCGCGAGTGAGCCGAGAACGCCACATGAGCCCGGACCTTGCACCCGCCGTTCCAGCCCAGACGCTGCAGAAACGCGCGGTTTCCTCCGGGCGGGGCCGCGGCCCTCTTGACACCACCGGCGCCCGATCCAGGGATTTTCATGGGGTGCACGCCTCCGTCGGTGTCAGACATGTTCTGCGACACCCCGCCCGCGCCGGCCCCTCCAGCAGGGGTGCTAGGCTGGTCTCGGTGCTTTTCGAGGTGTGGGCGTGAGTAGCCCGGCAACGGTGCCCGCTGCCCGGTCCGAGCCGGAGCGCGTCGGCCGCTACCTCTTGTTCGAGTCGATCGCTCGGGGCGGAATGGCCCAGGTCCACCTGGCGCGGCTGGTGGGCCCGGTGGGTTTTTCGCGCATCGTTGCCATCAAGCGCCTGCACCCCCACCTGGCGCTCGAGCCCGAGTTCGTCTCCATGTTCCTGGACGAAGCGCGCCTCGCGGCACGGATCCAGCACCCGAACGTCGTGCCCATCTTGGACGTGGTGTCGCTGCCCACCGAGCTGTTCATCGTGCTCGAGTACGTCGCCGGCGAATCGCTCGCGGCGCTGGCGCGCAGCGAAACCCAAGCCGGGCAACGCGTCCCGCCGGCCATTGCCAGCGCCGTGCTGGTGGGCGCGCTCGCCGGGCTTCACGCCGCCCACGAAGCCAAGAGCGAGACTGGCGCTCCGCTCGAGATCGTGCACCGCGACGTTTCGCCCCAGAACGTCATCGTCGGAGCCGACGGTCTACCCCGGGTGCTCGACTTCGGCATTGCGCACGCCGCCGAGCGCCTCGCGACGACGCGCACCGGGCAGGTCAAAGGCAAGCCGGCGTACATGTCGCCCGAGCAGATCTCGGGGGCGCCGGTCGATCGCCGGACGGATGTTTACTCGAGCGGGGTGATGGCCTGGGAGCTGTTCACCGGGCGCCGGCTGTTCCACGCCGCAAGCGATGCCCAGATCTTCCAGCTGGTCAGCGCCGGGGCAAAGCAGTCGCTGCGCGAGGTTCTTCCCGAGCTGCCAGCAGAGCTCGACCGCGCGGTGATGCGAGCCATCTCGCTCGATCCCGGTCAGCGCTTTCAGTCTGCGCGCGATTTCGCGCTGGCCCTCGAGCACGCCCTGCCGCCGGGGTCGCAGCGGGCGGTGGCCGAGTGGGTCGAGCGTGTGGCCGGGCCCGCGCTCGCCGAGCGCGCTGCGCGGGTAGCGCGGGTCGAAGCTGGAGAGCCGAGTGCTCCCGAGTCGCGGCGCGCGCCGAATGCGTCGAGCGCGGCCGCCACTCAGGTCGCGACCGAGCATCGCGACGCCCAGCCCGGCTCGACGGCAGCCGCGGCCGAGATCACCGCGCTCGGGCCGACACGCGCCGAGCCGCGGTCGCCGCGCGACCGTCTGTGGCTCGCGCTGGCCGGGTCGCTGCTGGGCGCAGTCCTGTTCTGCGCGGTCGTGCTGGTCGTGCTGGCGGCGCGGGGTCGCACCCCGGTGGACGCGCCGGCGGCAGGCGTCACCGCCGCCAGCGGTCAGCTCACGGCCCCCGGGCCCGTGCCAGGCACCGCGAGCGCCGTGCCTGCAGACGCGGCGCCTCCCTCGGCCCCATCGGCGAAGCCAACGGCCCGGCCCGCGGTCGGAGCTTTGCCCAAGAACCCGTGCGACCCGCCGTTCACCTACCGCGGCACGGTGAAGGTGCCCAAGCCCGAGTGCTTCTGACTACGGGCCCTGGGCGAGCTCGTGGCGACAGCACACGGTGAGCATTCCAGTGGCGCCGAGCGCTCCACTGGCCTTGGCTTCGCCACTGGGCTGGCACGTTCCTTGGGTCTTCCCCGCGAAGTCGACCCGCGCGTGGGTGAGCCCGGCGAAGTCTTTGCAGTTGGTGAAGCTCTGGGACTTCAGGCCGCAGTTGCTCTGGCAGGCGGCGTCTTGGCAGAGCGTCACCTGGGTGTCGGGGCAGGTTTGCGGGCTGCATGCGCAGGCCGACCCATCGCAGAGGCGCTGGTCGTCGAAGCCCGTCGCGAACACGTACTCGTGGGAATAGGCCTCGGGACAGGCCGGGCTCGCACCCGGCTGGGCGACGAGGCACGGCGAGGGGTCGAAGGGCGCGGGCGCGGCTGCGGCGCACACGGAGCCGGCGGCGCAGCCCGCGGCGCCCGGCACCGGATCCAAGCAAGCGAGCACGCGCACGCCGAAAGCCGGCGGGCGGAGCGCCGCCTGCGCAGGGCAGGCCGCACCGGCGGCGGGGACCACGGCCGCCGACAGCTCGCCGCTAGCGGTGAGCGCCGTGCAGCTGCTCGACGCGATGCTCTGCGCGGGGGTGCCCTGGCAGCCCTTCCCGGTGAAGACGGCCAGAGCGCACGCCGCCCCGCTCGGGGGGCTGACGCACTCGCAGGTGCAGCCGGTGTCCTTTGCGCCTTGACCCATCGCCACGCCGGTCAGAGTCCCGCTCGGGCACAGGTCGCTGACCTTCGCCGCCACCAAGAGCCGTGCATGGTCGAACCCAGCTGGGGCTGTGGGCGCGCACTGGCATTGCTCGGCCGCGCAGCTCGAGCAGGCGGCTTCCGACGGCCCGGCATAGTCGTCGAGCGCGAAGAACACGTTGCAGGCCGCGAGCGTGCCCGAAAGGCCGAGCGCCGCGACGGCACGAGGCAGGCGCCGACTCATCGCTTGCGGTGGGCGCTGACGTCGATGCCCAGGCGTTTGATTTCTTGATAGAGCCAGGGGCGCCCGCAGCCCAGGTCGCGCGCGACCTGAGCGACGTTGCCCTGGCGAAGCGCCAGGGCCGTCTCGACCCGCGCGCGAAACACGCCGTCTTCGCCGGGGGCCGTGCTCGGTGCAGGCGGGCGCGCGCCCCCCGCGGCCAGGTCGGGCGGCAGGTGGGCCACCAGGATCTGGGCGGCCCCCTCGGCGGCGGCTCGGGCCGCTGCGGTGATCACGGCCGCGCGGAGCTCGCGGACGTTGCCGGGCCAGCGCCATAGGATCAGGCGCGCCATGGCCTCGACCGAGAACCCCAGCTTGCCCGGCGGAAGGAAGTGCGCCGCGAGCAGCGGCACGTCTTCGACGCGGTCGCGCAGACTGGGCAGCGTGATGCGCCAGGTCGAGATGCGGTGCAAGAGATCGGCCCGAAAAGCACCGCTGGCAACCAGCGCGTCGAGGTTCGCGTTGGTGGCAGACACCACGCGCACGTCGACGATGCCCGCGCGATCTTCCCCCACGCCGCGGACCTCGCCACTCTCCAGCACGCGCAGCAGCTTGGCCTGGGCGGCGAGGGGGAGGTCGGCGATCTCGTCGAGGAACAGCGTGCCGCCCTGAGCCGATCGGAACAACCCGGTGCGCGACTGGTGCGAACCCGAGAATGCTCCGCGGGCATGGCCGAACAGCTCGGACTCGACCAGCTCGTTCGGGATCGCGCTCGAGTTCACCGGGATGAACGGGCCGGTGCGGCCGCTGGCCGAGTGCACGGCTTCTGCCACCCGCTCTTTGCCGGTTCCGGTCTCGCCGAGCACCAGCACCGGATGGACGAACGGCGCGACCGTGGCCACCGCGCGCACCACCCCCGAAAGGCGCGCACCGCCCACCAGCGGCGGGTGTGCATTGGGCGGGTGCCTTCGAAAGAGCTCGATGTCTTCCACCACCACCAGCAGCGTCTTGCCCAGGCGAATGCACGCGCCCACCGGGGCGAAGGTGTTCGGCTCGGTGACGCGCCGCTCGTCGACGAACGTGCCGTTTCGGCTGCCGAGATCGGTGACCGCGACGCCCCCGGCGGCCGGCGCGAGCTCGGCATGCTCGCGCGACATCTGCGAATCTTCCAGCTTCAGCGCGGCTCGCTCGTCGCGCCCGAGCCGGCGCCGCGCGGTCACGGCCAGCGTCAGGGCTTCGGTGGAAGCGCGCTCTTCCGAGAACACGACCACCACGCCGACGACCGCCCGGGAGCCCGCCGATTGCTCGGGCCCCTGGCGGGTTTCGGTGACATCGGCCATTGCGCCCGAACTCTACCCCCGGAGCGCGCTCCGATGAAGCCGAAGGTACCGGACCGCGGCGCGGGCCGCCACGGTCCGGTGGTAGCATCGCAGCATGCCGCTCACCATCGATGCCCGACCCGTGGCGCACGTCGGCACGCGCGTCGGCGCGGAGAGGGGCTAGGCGGGTCGCATGCGGACCGGAGACCAACGGGCTCGACTCGCGCTCGGAGCGCTCGCGATCGCCGTCACGACCAGCTGGCAGAGCCGCACGATCGCCGCAGACAAGGCGACCTGCCTGGGCGCCTACGAGTCGGCGCAGACCGACCGGAACGCCGGCAAGCTGCGGGCATCTCGCAGCAAGCTTCTGGTCTGCGGCAAGCCCGAGTGCCCGGCGCTGCTCCGCGCCGACTGCGCGACCTGGCTGGTCGAGGTCGATCGGGCCCTGCCGACCGTGATCGTGGTGGCGCGAGCTCGCGGCAAAGCGCTGACCGATGCTCGCTTGTCGGTGGACGACGAGCCGCTGGTCGAGACTCTGATCGGAGCCGCGCTCGAGGTCGACCCCGGCCCGCGGGTCTTCCGAGTCGAATCGCCCGGACACGCGCCCGCGGTCTTGACGGTGACGATTCGGCAGGGAGAGAAAAACCGGGTGGTCGAGCTCGAGCTCACGCCGCAGAGCGATCCGGGTCCCGAGCCCGCCCGAACCCCGGTCACGAGCTATGTGCTGGCCGGGGTCGGCGCTCTGGGCCTGGTGAGCTTCTCGTACTTCGGACTGCGCGGGCTCGACCGCCGCAGCGATCTGGCCGCCTGCAAGGGAAAGTGCGCCGAGGCCGACGTGGACGCAGTGCGCAGTGACTTCGTCGCCGCCGACGTGTCGCTGGCGATCGCGCTGCTCTCTTTCGGTGGCGCTGCGTATCTCCATTTCACTGCACCCGGCGGCGGGCCCGCGGCCGTCGGGCTCGGCATCGCGCCCCGCAAGGCCGGGGTGCAGGCCGCGCTTCAGCTCGCCTTCTGACTCGTGTTTCGCCCTTTCGGGCTAAACACGAAGGCTCCAGGGGTCAGGCTCCAGGCTGCAGGCTCAAGAGCGCGCGTCGAGCGATCGAATGAGCCCCTGGAGTGCACGAACGAGTTCGTCGTACGCGGGTTCGAGCCGTTCATGAGGCGGTGGCGCGAGGATT
>JAKLKA010000112.1 GCA_023150915.1 Polyangiaceae bacterium | reverse complement strand
GCGTTGCGAGAGGCAACGAGGCTCGGATTGGTGTCGAGCGTGGAATACGAGAGCTCCGGGTCCATCGGGAAGAACAGCAGCTCTGTGCGGTCACGCTGCGAGTCCACCCGCGCCGTTATCGCGTTCTTGTGCTTGCTGACGCCGAGCTGGGCGTCTCGCTGAAGCAGATCAGAACCCAGCGGCCCGGAATACACGACTGCGCTGCCCACGAGCAACTCGACTTCGCCCGGTGGGTCACTGCACCCGATTGCGACCAGAGCCAGAACCGCTACGCATGCTGCCCGCGTGCTGCGTGCTGCGTGCTGCGTGCTGCGTGCTGCGTGCTGCGTGCATCGACACCCTCCCCGCTGGTGACTCGTAGGCTACGGGGCTGGGTCGCGTGCCGTCAAGCGTCGCTCAGTCCTCCACGTAGTCCAGGCTCTTGCCGTACGTCTCTTCCAGCGCGATCAGCGCCACCACCGCGATCGCCATCGTGATCGCGCCGACGGCGGCGGCGCTGCCGACCACGCCCAGAGCGTCTTTCAGGTGCTTGAACGAGAAGGTGAGCAGCACCACCGAGCCGCGCACGAAGTTGGGTGCGGTGGTGGTGACGGTGGCGCGAATGTTGGTGCCGAACAGCTCCGAGGCCATGGTCACGAACACCGCCCAATAGCCGGTGGCGAATCCGAGCACGAGACACACGGCGTAAAACGCCGTGAGCGAGCTCCGGCCGATGGTGAAGTAAGCCACGATGCTGGCCCCGGTGAGCGCCAGGAAGCCGGCCAGCACGCGGCGCCGGCTGCGCAGGAGCTGTGAGAGCGCGCCGCTGGCGAAGTCGCCGGCGGCCAGGCCGATGTACGTCATCATCACCGCGCGGCCGGGTGCCGGAACCTCGCTCATGCCCATGGCCTTGCCGATCTCGGGCGAGAAGGTGACCAGGATGCCCACGGCGTACCAGATGGGGACCCCCACCACGATCACCGCCAGGTATTTCTTGGCGCGCAGCTTGGTCGAGAACAGGCTCGAGAAGTTGCCGAGCTTCACCCCGGCGGCCTTCACGCCCGCGAACATGCCGGACTCGTAGAGGCCCACGCGCAAGAGCAAGAGCGCCAGACCCATGCCGCCACCGACGAAGTAGGCGGTGCGCCAGTGGAACAGGTCGCCGACCAGCGCCGCGACCACCGCGCCGCAGATGCCGATGGTGGCGACGATGGTGGTGCCATAGCCCCGCGACTCTTTGTGCATGATCTCGCTGACCAGGGTGATGCCAGCACCCAGCTCGCCCGCCAGGCCGATGCCCGCGATCAGCCGCAGCGCGGCGTACTGCGGAACCGTCTGCACGAAGCCGTTGGCGATGTTCGCGGTCGAATACAAGGCAATGGACCCGAACAGCACCGAGAGGCGCCCGCGCTTGTCGCCGAGGATCCCCCACAGGATGCCGCCGATCAGCATGCCGCCCATCTGCATGTCGAGCAGCAGCACTCCCTGTTCCAGGATCTGCGCCTTTTCGACCCCGATGCCGGCCAGGCTCTTGACCCGGACGATGCTGAACAGGATGAGGTCGTAGATGTCGACGAAGTAGCCCAGGGCCGCCACCAGCACGGTGAGCGCCACCGGGGCTTTCTTCTCGCCGGACGCCATCGGCGCGGAGGTTACGCCGGGTCGGGGCTGAACGGACGGTCGCGGTTGACGGCCGCCCTGGTTCAGCTAAATGAGTGAGCACTCACAAATGGCTCGGCCGGCGATCATCCAGGACTCGTCAATTCTCGATGCCGCCCGGGATGTGTTCTTGAGCCGCGGCTTTCGAGCGACCACGGCCGAGGTGGCGGCCCGCGCGGGGGTGTCCGAGGGCTCGATCTTCAAGCGCTTTCGCAGCAAGTTCGAGCTCTTTCAGGCGGCCATGGGGTCGCTGGACGAGCTGCCGCCGTTCGCGAAGGGCCTGATCGAGAGCGCCGGGACGGGCGATCTGCCCCAGCGACTGTTCGCCCTGGGCGGGGGTCTGGCCGAGCACCTGCGGCGCGTGGTGCCGCTTCATCTGATGGCCTGGTCGAACCCCGGGCCCGACGGCGCTCCCCAGATGTACGAGCGCGAGGACGCGGGCCCGCTCGCGGTCATCAAGATCGTAGCGGGCTACTTCGCGGCCGAGATGCGGGTGGGCCGGCTTACTCGTCGTGATCCAGAGATCGTCGCGCGCACCTTCATCGGCGCCGTGCACAACTTCGTGGTGGTCGACTTGCTCTTCCGAGCGCAAGACACCATGCCCATGCCCGAAGAAACGTTTCTGCGCGGGCTGATCGATGTGCTGCTGCGGGGGATGGAACCTGGGGGTCGAAAGTGAGCTGGAGAGTCCCCATGCGTTGGTCATTGGCAATGTGGATCGCCGTTGGCGCGGCGGGAGCAGTGGCCTGCAAGAAGAGCCCACCCACACCCACCGGGCCCGAGCCCGCGGTGAGCGGCGCAGGCGCGCAGGCGGTGTCGGTGCGCTTCGTCAAGGTCGAGAGTCGCAAGCTGGCCCCGGTGCTCGAGATCAGCGGCACGCTGGATCCCGACGAGAAGAGCGAGGTGGCCGCGCAGTTTGGCGGCGCCGTGAAGTCGGTGGCCGTCGACGTCGGAACCCGGGTGAAGAAGGGCGACGTGCTGGTGGTGCTCGACTCGAGCGAGGCCGCGCTGCGGCTCGCCGCGGCCAAGTCGACCGCCGATCAGCAGCGCGCGCGCCTGGGCCTGGACAACGGCAACGGGTTCGACGCCGAAGCGGTGCCCGACGTGAAGGCGGCGAAAGAGACGCGCGACCTGGCCGTGATCGAGGCCCAGCGCACCGAGAAGCTGGCCAAACAGGGCGCGGTCTCGGTGTCGACCGCCGACCAGGCGAAGAACGCCGCCGAGCGGGCCGAAGCGCAGTACCAGTCGGCGAAGAACGGCGCGAAGCAAGGCTTCGCCGCCCTGAAGACCGCCGAGGCGCAGTCGCGGCTGTCGGGCAAGAACCTGAAAGACACCAAGGTGGTGGCGCCCTTCGACGGCGCGGTGCAAGAGCGCAGGATCAACGCGGGTGAGTTCGCGGGCGTGGGTC
Source organism: Polyangiaceae bacterium (assembly GCA_023150915.1). Taxonomy (GTDB): domain Bacteria; phylum Myxococcota_A; class Polyangia; order Polyangiales; family Polyangiaceae; genus JADJKB01. The sequence continues at coordinate 41,119 of JAKLKA010000112.1, read as the reverse complement.
GCGTGGTGGCCGTGGTGGTCAAAGACAACCCGCTGCGCCTGAAGATCGACGTCCCCGAGAGCGAGATCGCCGGCGTCGCGGTGGGCAGCCTGGTGGCGCTCCGGGTCTCGGCCTTTCCGGGGCGCGACTTCAGCGGCACGGTGAAGCGGATGGGTGCCGCCATCAACGCCTATTCGCGCACCCTGCCGGTCGAGGCCGAGGTGCCCAACGACGACGGCCGGCTCAAGCCCGGCTTCTTCGTGCGCGCGCAGGTCTCGCTCCAGGGCGCGCCCAGCGACGTGCTGCTGGTGCCCGAGAGCGCCGTCGGCTCCACCGGCTCGAACGCCCGGGTGTTCCTCCGCGACGGCAACCGCGTTGTCGAGAAGCTGGTGTCGGTGGGCCGGCACGTGGGTGAGCTGGTGGAAGTCCGCGGCCCGCTGAAGGCCGGCGACGAGATCGCCACCGACAACCTGGACCAGCTCGCCGACTCGCGGGAGGTCGCGCCTCGCTGAGGCGCGGGCCCCCATGCAGTGGCTTGCTGCGATTTGCGTTCGCCGGCCGGTGTTCGCGTCGGTGATCGCCCTGGTGCTGACCGTGCTCGGCACCTTCGCCTACTTCGAGCTCGGGGTCGATCGCTTCCCCAAGGTCGAGTTCCCGGTGGTCATGGCCGTCACCGTGGTGCCTGGCGCCTCGCCCGAGCAGGTCGAGACCGAGGTGACCGACAAGATCGAGTCGGCGGTCAACACCATCAGCGGCATCGACGAGCTGCGCTCCGTCTCGGTCGAGGGCGTGAGTCAGGTGATCGTCAGCTTCGTGCTCGAGAAGGACATCAACGTCGGCGCCCAGGAGGTCCGAGAGAAGATCAACGAGGTTCTGGCCGACCTGCCCACCGGCATCGATCCGCCAGTGGTGGCCAAGCTCGATCCCGACGCGACCCCGATCTTGACCCTGGCGGTGACGGGCGCCGGGTCCGCCCGGGACATCACCGAGCTGGCCGACAAGGTCGTGCGGCGCGAGATCGAGTCCCTGAACGGCGTGGGTCAGGTCACCGTGGTGGGCGGGCGGGCCCGACAGATCAACGTCTGGGTCGACCCCGCCAAGCTCGAGAAGTACGACATGTCCGGCGCCGAGCTGGAGCGCGCGCTGCGCACCCAGAACATCGAGCTGCCCAGCGGCCGAGTCGAGAAGGGTGAGACCCAGCTCACCCTGCGCACCCTGGGGCGCGTTCAGAGCATCGAGCAGCTCGCCGACGTGACGGTGGGCACCCGCAGCGGCCAGCCCATTCGGCTGCGCGACGTGGCCCAGGTGGAAGACGGCACGGCCGAGGCCGTGAGCGCCGGCTTTCGTGGCACCCACCCCACGGTGCTGCTCAACGTGCGCAAGCAGAGCGGCACCAACACCGTCGAGGTGGTGCGCCGCGTGAAGGACAGGATGAGCGAGCTCGGGCCGCGGCTGCCCAAGGGCACGGTGATCGACGTGGCGCGCGATCAGAGCGAGTTCATCGGCAACGCCATCGCCACGGTGAAAGAGCATCTGGTCATCGGCGCGCTCTTGGCCGCGGTGGTGGTGTTCCTGTTCCTGCGCAACTGGCGCTCGACGCTGATCGCTGCCGTGGCCATCCCGGTCAGCATCATCAGCACCTTCGCCCTGATGCGCTACGCGGGCTTCAACCTGAACGTGATCACCATGCTGGGCCTGACCCTGGCCGTGGGCATCGTGATCGACGACGCCATCGTGGTGCTCGAGAACATCTATCGCCACATGGAGGAGAAGGGGTCGACCCCGTTTCAAGCCGCCATCGAGGGCACCAAAGAGATCGGGCTCGCCGTGCTGGCCACCACCCTGTCGCTGGTGGCGGTGTTCCTGCCCGTGGCGTTCATGGGCGGCATCGTGGGCCGCTTCATGAACTCGTTCGGGCTCACCATGGCCTTCTCCATCATGGTGTCGCTCTTGGTGAGCTTCGTGCTCACGCCCATGATGTGCTCGCGCTGGCTTCGGCCACCGGCGGCGCCGCCGAACGACGCCGACGCGGTCCATCACGGTCACGGCTCGAAGGCCTCGGGGTTCTACCTGGCCATCGAGAGGCTCTACATGCGCATGCTCGGCTTCTCGATGCGGCGGCGCTGGGTGATCGTGCTGGTCATGCTGGCCACCTTGCTCTCGATCCCGGTGCTGGGCGGCCTGGCCAACAAGAACTTCTTGCCGGAAGACGACGAGTCCCAGCTCCTGGCGACCCTGCGCCTGCCCGAGGGCGCCAGCCTGGACGCCACCCGCATCGTGGCCACGCGTGTGGCCGGCGACCTCGAGAAGATCGAGGGTGTGAAGTACGCCATCACCACCGTCGGCGACGACCCGCAGAAGACCCCGAACCTGGCCAGCATCTACGTCAAACTGGTGCCGGTCTCGGACCGCAAGCGTCCGCAATCCGAGCTGATCGCGGTGGCGCGCGACGTGATCGCCAAGCAGCCGGGCGCCGAGAAGTATCGCGTCTCGGTGGGGATGGTGCCGACCTTCTCGGGCGGCATGCCCAACTACCCGGTGGTGTTCCAGCTTCAAGGGCCCGAGCTGTCGAAGCTCGAGGCCTATTCGCGGGCCTTGATGGCGCGCCTGGCGCGTCAGCCCGGCGTGAAGGACCCGGACACCTCGATGATCACCGGCAAGCCGGAGGTGCGTGCGCTGATCGACCGCAAGAAGGCGGCCGACCTGGGCGTGAACGTGGCCGACGTGGCCGGCGCCCTGCGCCTCTTGGTGGGCGGCTACGAGGTGAGCACCTTCAACGACCGCGGCGAGCAATACGACGTGAAGGTGCGCTCGGTCGGCGAGGCGCGCAACGACGTCTCGCGGCTCAAGCGCCTGAGCGTGCCAAGCGCGAAGCTGGGGACGGTGACCCTGGACAACGTGGTCACCTTCGACGAGGCCGCGGGGCCGAGCCGCATCGATCGCTTCAATCGCAGGAAGACGGTCACGGTGATGGCCAACCTGGCCCCGGGCTTTTCCGAAGGCGCCGTGTTGGCGGACCTGGCCACGGGCGTGGACGAGCTGAAGATGGACCCGGCCTACAGCGGCGGCCCCTCGGGGCGCAGCAAAGAGCTGGGGCGCACCTTCAAGAACTTCATGCTCGCGTTCGTGCTCTCGTTCATCTTCATGTACCTGGTGCTCGCGGCGCAGTTCGAGTCGTGGCTGCACCCCATCACCATCTTGCTCTCGCTGCCGCTGACCGTGCCGTTCGCGCTGATCAGCGTGATCATCTTCGGCCAGTCGCTGAACATCTTCAGCATGCTGGGGATCTTGGTGTTGTTCGGCATCGTGAAGAAGAACTCGATCTTGCAGATCGATCACACCATCAAGCTGCGCGCGGCGGGCATGCCCAAGCTCGAGGCCATCTTGGCCGCCAACCGCGACCGCCTGCGCCCGATCTTGATGACCACTGCGGCGTTCGTGGCCGGCATGCTGCCGCTGGTGGTGTCCACCGGCGCCGGTGCCGGCACCAACCGCGCCACCGGCTTCGTGATCATCGGCGGGCAGACCCTGGCGCTGCTTCTCACGTTGCTCGCCACGCCCGTGGCGTACTCGTTGTTCGACGATCTCTCGGTCAAGCTGCGGAAGTGGTTCCGGATCGGCTCGAGCGCCAGCCCCGAGCCAAAGCCGGCCGAGTGAGGCGAGGGCTGCCCAGCCACCACCTGGCGTGATTAGGGCTACGGGCTGGCGGGGACAACCGGTGCACCGGCCGGCGCGACCGGGTGACGAGCCCCCCTCAGGGTGCTACACCATTCCGTATGATTACGGGGAAACATCTACTTATCCTGACTTCGCTGGGCTCTGCCGCGTGCGGCTCGAGCTCGGAAGACCCGGCCGGAAAACCCACCGGCGGCTGCGACGAGCAGCGCGTGGCGCTGGGGCTCGACGAAGCCTCACCGTTCGGGATCGCCCCGTCCGACCTGCTGCCGCTGGCGAAGGGCTCTCACAGCGCCGAACTGGGCTTCGACGCGAAGGCCCAGCCGGCGAGCCCACTCACCACGCTCACCTTCGTGGTGGACACGAGCGCGGCGACCGCCGAATACGTGACCCGCACCGCGCGGCCCGATTCGAGCTCCACCTGCGAGAGCAGCCTCGAGCTCGCGGTCTCGGCGAAGTTCTCGACCGCCGACGGCAAGTTCGACGAGACCTGGCCGAGCCTGGCGCTGGTCTACAAGGCTCGCCAGACGCCGCCGGTGCCCGACCTGCTCGAAGCGAACCTCACACTCGAGCCCGACGCCATCCACGGCACCTACGCGCCAACGTACGAAGCGGGCTGGTGCCTGTTCGACGTCAGCGTCGTCGCGTCGTTTCGCCACGCCGAGTTCTCGGGGTCGATCATCCCCAACTTCATCAGCCCGCCGTGCGACCCCGCGGATCCGAAGGGCTCGGTCGTCAACGGGCCGGGCGCGCTCTGGCCGCCGGTGAAGCCCGAGGGCTGAGGCGGCGGGTCGCGGGCGCAGCCGCGATCAGCCGTGTTCCGAGCGTGGTGCGGGTGCTAGCTTGCGGTGGAGGTGCATGATGGCGGTTCGGGCGCTGGTGATCGTGGTGTGCGCGCTCTTGTGCGCGTCGGGCTGTGGTGCCGGCGACGGTGAAGGCGGACAGAAGCCCGCGGGCGGCGAGGTGGCCCGGGTCGAAATCGTCCAGACCGGCCTGCTGCTGACCCAGGCGGGCGAGCGGCGCCGGCTCTCGGCGAAGGCGTACGACGCCGAAGGGTCCCCCGTGACGCCCCGGAAGCTCGGGTGGACATCGACGACCCCGGCCGAGATTGCCGTCGATGACCGAGGCGAGGTGACCGCCAACACCCAGAATGGCTCCACGCAAATCGTCGTGGAAGCCGACGGCGTCAAATCCGCGCCGCTTCTCGGCATCGTCACCGAGCCCCCTCCCGGCGCCCTGCTCCTCACCGACGCAGACATCGTGGGTGAGCCGCGTGAAGTCGCGCCCGAAGCCGAGCCGGCCTTGGCCAACACCCACGAAGTCGTGCTGAGCGGCGTGAGCCCGCCCGCGGTCGGCACCCTGGTGCTGAGCACCGAGTCCAAACCGGCCGGCGGCAAAGTGGTGGCCGTCGGCGAAGCTGACGGCAAGGTCACCCTCGCCCTGGGAATGGTGTCGGTCCGAGAGCTTCTGCCGAAGTTGACCATCCACCAGCGGATCGACCTCTCGGCGGCGCCGTTGATCATCCCGCCGGACGTCGAGGCCACGTACGACATCCAGCGCGCAGGCAGCACCCTGAAATTCGATCCGAAGCCGGTCGAGTTCGAAACCACATTTCAGTTGGGCGTGTTCGAATGCAAGGCCGACGTGGCCCTGCCGATCCAGATTGGGACGAGCCCGGTGTTCACGGTGAGCCAGAGCTTCGGTCTCGATCTCCGCTTCAGCGGTGACCATGGGCTGGAGCGCTTCGTGGTGCAGGGCCAGCTCGGCCCGCGCATCGAGGTGGGGGTGGATGTCACCGCGGGCTTCGAAGGCAGCGTGGAATGCGAGAAGGAGCTGTTCGCGATCCGCATCCCCATCGGGGGTCTGCTTTCGTTCTTCGTCGCCGGCTTGGTCCCGGTCAAGGTCGGCTTCGAGCTTGGCGGCAAGGTGTCGGTGGCGTCGGCCAGTCTGGGCATCCAGGCCGAGGCGACCGCGACCGCCGAAATCGGAGTGGAGTGTCCGGTGGGTGGCAGCTGCGAGTTCGTTCGTTCGCTCACCGGGGACGCGAAGCTCGAGCCACAGTGGAACGTGCCAACGTTCACCGGCGTCCGCTTCGAGCCCAGCGTCGAGGGCTTCGGGCGCGTCGAGCTCGCCATTGGCAACCCCTTCTGGCGGTCGCTGCGCCTGGACACGTTTTACGCGAAGATGGGGCCGGAGCTGAAGGGGAGCTTTGCGAACAAAGCCGATCAAATCGCCGACACGCAGTACAAGTCGTCTTACCAGCTGACGCTCGAGTCGCGCGCGGGCGTCGGCAAGAAGCTGGACGAAGCGCTCGAGCTCTTGGGGGTCGAGACCCTGAGCGCCCTCGAGTTGGTGGGCTCGGTCGATCTCGCGCGGTCTCCCAAAGGGACGGTGACGGCAGAGCCGAGCGTGTTTGCCGTCGGCGACCCGGTGACGGTCCACGTGAAGCTCGACCCCGCCAGCGTGAATTTCTTCCCCGGCATCGGCCCATACAACGTCAAGCAACTGGTGCTGGTGCAGTCGCCCCAAGGCGCACCGCCGATCACCGAGATCAAGCGCGTCGACGCGAGTGCCGGCGCCACCACACTCGACATCCCGTTCACCGCCGAGTCGGCAGGGAACGCCAGCGACCTCACGGTCTTCGCGGTGACCCAGATCTTGCCGTTCGACGTCTTCTCGCTCGAGGTCGGCAGCCCCGCGCGCGAACGGATCGCGTTCGTGAGCCACGCGGGTGGGGACCCGGAGCTCGTTCTGATGAACCCCGACGGCACCGGCCAGGTGTCGATCACCACCAACGCCGTGCTCGATCAAGATCCCAGTTGGTCCCCGGACGGCAGCAAGCTGGTGTTCGGCACCGGTGTGCCGTCGGGCATCGGGATCTCCGTGGTGAACGCGGACGGTTCTGGCCTCACCAAGCTCTCGGGCAGCAGCGGTCATGAAGACTGGGATCCGGTCTGGTCGCCCGACGGAGGGCGGATCGCGTTCGCCAGCAATCGGGACGGGAACAACGAGATCTACGTCATGAACGCCGATGGAACCGGACAGACTCGGCTCACTTGGGACCCTGGCAGTGACATGCACCCGAGCTGGTCTCCGGACGGCGCCAAGATCGCCTTCTCGAGCTTGCGACAGACGGTCCGCGGCGTCTGGGTGATGAACGCGAACGGCAGCGCCCAAGTGGAGGTCACGGCGGCCGACGCCGGTGGGACGCACCCCGCGTGGTCTCCTGACGGCTCGAAGATCGCGTTTGCACGCAGCGTCGCGGGTGCCATGAACATTTTCGTGATGAACCCCAACGGCGGCGCTGTCACGCAACTCACCGCCAACGGCAATGCTTGGACCTGGTACCCGACCTGGTCCCCCGACGGCTCGAAGCTCGCGTTCGCGGGGAACCTGGACGACGCCGCCAACTACGAGATCTACTCGATGAATGCCGATGGTACGGGCATCAATCGGCTCACGACCAACGCGCTCGGCGACACCATGCCCAGCTGGTCGCCGAAATGATCCGGTGCGCGCCGAGTCACTGCTTGAGCGGCTCGCGCACCTTCGGGTCGCCCATGGCGAGCTCGATCACGCGCCCGGCGGTGACCTTCTCCCAGCGCTCCACGGTGCGCCCCTGGTTGGGCCAGCGCACCTCGATCGACGCCGCGGTGGTGCAGGCGCCCAGCCCGAAGAACAGCACGCTGTCTTGTTGCGACGCGCCGTGGCCGTACGCGCCCTGCACGATCTTGGTGAGCTTGGTGCCGCCCGCGTCCACCACCACCTTGGCGCCGATGGCCGAGCGGTTGGCGGTGACGCCGTCGCCGACCAGTCGAACCGCGAGCCAGCCGCCGAACTTGCTGGCGTCGTTCTCGTAGAAGCGGATCTCGTTCCGCTCCCAGGCGTCGGCGCACCACTGGCGCATCCGGCTCGAGGCCATCACCACGTCCAGATCGCCGTCGCGATCGAAGTCCGCCAGGATGGGTGAGGCCGCGCAGGGGTGATCGATGCCCAGGCCCTTGGCCGCCTCGTGGAAGGTGCCATCGGCCAGCTGCTGGAAGATCAGCGCGTACTGCTCGCTATAGTCGCTGCGGCCGACCACCACCTCTTCGCGGCCGTCGTTGTTCAGATCCGCCGCCGCCGCGTCGATGCCGCCCTCGTCCCACGAGACGCCGACGTGCTCCCACTGCATGCCCGTCTTGTCGCGGCTGGGCCGGTCGAAGGCGAGGTTGCCTTGGTTCACCAGCAGCGCCGACGGATCCGAGGCCTGCCCCGCCCACCAGTGCTGGATCTCGGCGTTGTACAGATCCAGCTTGCCGTCGCCGGTGATGTCCGAGCACACGGTGCTGAAGGTGTTCCCGCCCAGGTGCTCGGGCTGGTCGCTGTAGCCCGGTGACCATTTCGGCACACCCGAGCACTGCACCATGGGCGCGGCAGCGCCCGCGCAGTCGGCCTCGGTCGGGTTCGACGCGCACCAGCAGAGGAACGCCTGGTCATCGTGGTAGTCCACGCCCTGGTCGTAGGCGAAGCCGGCACTCACGGCGGTGTCGAAGTAGCCGCCCTTGCCGTCGCTCTTCAGCAGCATGTTGGGCATGCGGCCATAGGCGCTGACCAGGATTTCGGGCTGGCCGTCGTCGTCCACGTCACACGCCGTCACCCCGCAGGCGCCGCGCATGGCCGAGGCGTCCATCAGCCCGGCCGCGCCGCTCACGTCCGAGAACGCGCCCTGGCCGTTGCCGCGGAAGAGCTGCTGCTCGCTCAAGAAACCGCTGGGCGTCAGCCAGTTGGCGAAGAACGCGTCCAGCGACCCGTCCAGATCGAAGTCGGTGAGGGTCGCGCTCCACACCGAGCCGCCCGCTTCGGTGGTGACGCCGGCGCTCTGAGCCAAGCTCAGCTTGCCGTGGCCGTCGTTCAGCAGAAGCTCGGTGCGGTCCAGGTCGGCGGGCGTCGGCGGGCTCGCGGGGGTGCCGCTGCTGGTCAGGCTCAGCACGTCCAGATCGCCGTCGTTGTCGACGTCGCCGAACACCGCGCCCGTGGCCACACGCAGCTCGCCGTCGGCGCCGTCGCGCGTGGCGCCATAGTTGCTCTCGATGGTGCGGTCGACGAAGTGACGGCCGCCACCGGGCTTGGGTTCGTTGAGAAGCACCGTGAAGTAGCGGTCACCGTCGGCCTTCCCGCGCACGTTGCCGGCGGGAACGTGCCCCACCAGATCGAGGTAGCCGTCGCCGTTCAGATCTGCCGAGGTCAGCACCCAGGCCTGCGCCGTCTTCGCCGAGAGCCCCCAGTCGGCGGAACGCTCGGTGAAGCGCGCGGTGCCGGTGAGGGCGTGGGCGTCGCACACCTCGGGCACGTCGGGGGGCAGCGGATCTTTCGAGACGGGGTCATCCGCGCCGCCAGAGCAGCCGAGGGCGGACAGGGTCGAAACCAGGGCCACGAGCAAAGGCAATCGGTGCGTCACCATCATTGGGTACGCCCCGCGCTCGGCCCTGGCCCGTGAAAGAAAATGAAAGTCTTTCGGTCAGGTCGCCTCGTGCTCCCGAACCGCCGCCGAGACTCCAGCGCCTTCCGGAGAAGCGGGAGCGGGTTGCATCAAAGCATCAACAGTCTTATGTGTTGATGCATGAGGACCACTCTGACTCTGGACGACGACGTCGCGGCGTTGGTGAGGAAGCTGGAGCGAACGCAGCACAAGACGTTCAAGGAAATCGTCAACGCCGCGCTGCGCGAGGGTTTGACTCGGCTCGAGCAGCGGCCCGCCTCGGTCAGAGCTCGCTTTCGCACCAAACCCTTGAGCCTCGGAGCGTGCCGGCTTGGCGCCATCGACGACGTGAGCGACCTGCTCGCCATCGCCGAAGGGGAAGGGTACCGGTGATCCTGCTCGACGCGAACCTGCTCTTGTACGCTGCCATCGACTCCTTCGAGCAGCATGACGCAGCGCGAGCCTGGCTCGACGAAAAGCTCAACGGTCCAACTCGCGTCGGACTGCCGTGGACCAGCCTCTTGGCTTTCGTTCGAATTGCCGCGAATCCCCGGGTCTTCGAGCGGCCCGCGACGGTGGCCCAGGCTTGGAAGCGAGTGGCTGATTGGCTCGACTGCGGTCCGGCCTGGGTGCCGCACCCCGGCGACCGGCACCGCGAGATCCTCGACGGCCTCATGCGTTCTATCACGAGCTCCAAGTTGGTCCCCGACGCGCACCTCGCCGCCCTTGCCATCGAGCACGGGTTGCTCCTCTGCACGACCGACGGCGACTTCGCGCGCTTTCCCGGGTTGAGAGTCGCCAATCCGCTCGAAGGCGGTGGCGCTGGGTGACCGGCGCTTTCGAAGGAACGCCCGCCCGCGCTTCGCCTCTAGCTTGGCGCCGTGCTGCAGCCGAGCAGCGCGAGATCGGCCCTGGCCCGTGAAAGAAAATGAAAGTCTTTCGATCAGGTCGACTCGTGTTCCCGAACCGCCAGAAACTCCGCTTTCGGGTCCAGGAGATATCCGTCGTCGCGGCTGAGCAGCACCGAGCGCAGACCGAGCTTTCTCAGCGTCGAGAGCGCGTTGTAGACGCGCAGCGTGCCCGCCTCGTGCTTCACCCGCTCACCGGGCCAGCCGGCCTCGAGCAGCGCCTGCTGGTCCAGCGCCGCGCCGGGTGCCGCGAGCCGCTTCTCGAGCAGCGCCTTCAGGATCAAGCGCAGCGCGCGCCGCCGTTGCAGGCTCACGCGGGCCGCACCCGGCAGCTCGAACCAGCGCCCGCTGTCGCCCACGCTGATCGCGCTCAGGTGGCGTGTGGCCGAGTCGGCGCTGGAAGGCGAGCTGGGCGGCGGGGGCAGGCTGCGACCGAAAGTGCGTGCGCTGGCCAGTGCCTCGCTCACCGCGCGTCGACGGCGCGCCAGCTCTGCGCCGCACAACTCTTCCACCACGCGCGCGACGTCGGGCTCGCGCGCGGCGACGCCGCTGTTCTGGGCCCAGCCCTCCAGAGCCTCGGCGAACGCCAGCGCCGTGGGGAAGCGCTGATCGCGGCCCTTGGCCAGTGCCCGCTCGACGATGGCCCCGAGCGCGGGGTCGAGCTTCGGATCGATGCTGGATGGGCGGGGGTATTCGCCCTGGCTGAGGCGCGCCACGACCACCACGTCGCTCTCGCCCTCGAACAGGCGCCGGCCCGTGATCAGCTCCCACGCCACGACCCCCAGCGCGAACACGTCGACCCGCCGGTCGAGCGGCTCGCCGCGGACTTGCTCGGGGGCCATGTAGCGGAACTTCCCCTTGGCGGTGCCGTCTTCGGTGGCGGTGCGTTGCTGGTGCAGCTTGGCCACGCCGAAGTCGGTGATGTGCACCGAGCCGTCGGCACCCAGCAGAATGTTGTGAGGGGTCGCGTCGCGGTGCACGATGCCGAGCGCCGCGCCGTCGACGTCGACCTGTTCGTGGGCCGCATGCAGCCCGCGCAGCGCCTGAGCCACCACATAGGCCGCCACTGGGTGCGCGATCGCTTGCTTGGCCTGGGCAGCACGGGTCATCAGCGCTGCCAAGCTGGTGCCGTCCACATAGTCCATCACCAGCAGGTGCTCGCCCTTGTGCTCGTGCACGTCTTGCACGCCCACCACGTTGGGGTGGTGCACCAGGGACGCGATCCGCGCTTCGTCCATGAAGGCGGCCGCCAGGTTGGGCACCGAGGCCAGGTGCCGGTGCATGCGCTTGACGGCCACCAGGCGATCGAAACCGCCGGCGCCGCGCTGGCGACCCACATAGACCGTTGCCATGCCGCCGGACGCGATCTCGGTGAGTAGCTCGTAGCGACCCAGCTCGCTGCGGGGGGCGCTGCCCGACGGCGTCAGCTCGCGGCTGGGCGGCGGCGGGCCGTCGGTCAGCACGTGCTCCAAGAGCCGAAACGCCAGGCGCTCGGGAGCCGGCCGCGCTGGCAAGGGGCCCACGCTGCGCCCCCGTTCCAGGCGCTCTCGAGCCGACTGCTCGAAGCTGGCGGCCGCTTCGCGTTCGCCCCGCGCGGCAGCCTGCGAAGCCTCGCGCAGATCGAGGTGAGCGCGCTCCAGATCGACCACGCGAATCGCGCTCGGGTCGCCCAGCGCACGGGCCAGGCGTTCGGCGTCTTGCAGCGACTCGCGCGCCGCGTCGGCCTTGTCGAGCGAAGCATGCGTGCCGCCCAGGCTGGCCAGGCAGCGGGCCTGCAGCACGCGGTCGCCCAGCTCGCGGGCGATGCGCAGCGCGCGGTCGTAGTGCGCGCGGGCTTCGGGCAGCCGAGCTTCTTCGCGCTCCAGATCGCCCAGGGTGAGCAGGGCCACGGCCTGGAACATGCGGCTGCCCATCTCGCGATGTTGCTCTTGCGCACGCTCCAAGCAGGCGCGTGCCTCGGCGAAGCGCTTCTGCTCTTGGTACAGCACCCCCAGCTCGGTCTGCGCAATGCCCTCGTGCCGGCGCTCGCCGAACTCGCGGTACCCCTCGAGCGCCGCCTCCAGATCCGAGCGCGCGGCCTCCAAGCGGCCGCAGGCCCGATGCAGCTCGCCCCGCGCGGCCAACGCGGCAGCGCGCCCGTAGCGGTTGCCGACCTCTTCGTCGATGGCCAGAGCGGCGTCGAAGGCGCGGGCCGCGTCGTCCAGGCGACCCAGGCGCACCCGCACGATGCCCACGCTGGCCAGCAGCATGCCTTCACTGCGAAGGTCGCCCGCTTCGTGCGCGGTGCGGGTCGCCTCGTCCAAGAGCGCCAGCGCGGCTTCGTCTTCGCCCATCTGCATGCGGGTGAAGGCGACGTGACCCAGCACGCGTGCCTCGGTGGAGCGGTCGGAAGCGCGGCGCGCGATCTCGAGGGCGCGCTCGAAGGCTTCCAGACTCTCGTCCGCGTGACCCAGGTCCCTGAGCGCCCGCCCGCGGGCCTTGAGGCCCAGCGCGAGCAGCCGTGGCTCGACGCCGTCGAGCACCTCTTCGAAGACCTGGTCGAGCATGACCAGGCAAGGCGCCGTCGGGCCCCGCATGTAGAACACGTGCTCGAGCGCCAGCGTCACCGCCAGGGCGTTCGACAGAGCCGTGGGGCCCGGCGCGTCGGTCGCGAGCGCCCGGCGGTGCACGGCCATCAGGTTCGGCAGCTCGACCGCCAGGCGGCGGAGGTGCTCTGGGCCGTCCGAGCGCTCGACGCGGCTTGCCCAGCGCGTGCCGGCGTCCACGAAGTAGCGAGCGTGCCGGGCTCGCGCTGCCTCGGCCTCGCCCGATGCCTCCAGCTTTTCTTCGGCGTAGGCGCGGACGATGTCGAGCAGGCCGAACCGCACCTCGCCGGGCAGCTCGAGCGTGGCCTGCGTGCGAAGCAGCGAGCTGTCGCGCAACGCCCCGAGCACGTCGAGCACATCGGACCCGCCCCCCAGGTCGATGACCGCCTCGGCGGCCTCGAGCGAGAAGCCGCCATGGAAGATCGAGGCCTGGGCCAGCGCCCGCTGCTCGTGGGCTTCGAGCAGGTTCCACGACCAGTCGATGGTGGCGCGCAGCGTCTGCGATCGCCCTTTGCCGCCGCGGAGCAGATCCAGGCTCTTGCCCAGGCGATCGAGCAGCTGCTTGGGGCCCAGCACACCCATGCGTGCACCGGCCAGCTCGATGGCCAGCGGCAAGCCGTCCAGGCGCGTGACCAGCTCGGCGACGATGGCGCGCTCATCTGCCGAAGGCTGGAAGTCGCTGCGCGCGGCCCGGGCCCGGTCCAAGAACAACCGAACCGCGTCGCACTCGAACCCGCGCTCGCTGCTCGGAAGCTCGAGCCCGCCCACTTCGTGAACCAGCTCACCGCCCACGTCCAACCGCACGCGCGAGGTGACGATGGCGCTGACCTCGGCCGCGCGCCGCAGCAGTTTCTCGAGGGCAGGCACCGCCAGCGGCACCAGCTGCTCGAAATTGTCCAGCACCAGCAGCGTGGGCCCGCGTGCCGCAAGCGCCGCGGCGATGCGCTCGACCGCCTTCTTCTCGGTGTGCTCGTCGGTCAGGGCCAGATCCAGCGCGTGCGCCAGCGCGCGAACCACGTCGTCCAGATCTCGGGCCTCGCTGAGATCGCAGAACCAGACCCCGCCAGCCCCCTCCGACGAGAACGCGCTGCCGTAGCGCAGGGCGTACTCGGTGGCGAGCCGTGTCTTGCCGGCACCGGGCGGCCCCAGCACGCTCACCAGCCGCGAGCGTTTCAGCTGATCGTGCAGATCGGCCAGCTCGTCGTCGCGCCCGACGAACGGCGTCGTCGGCGCGGCGAGATTGGTCTTCGGGCGAGCGGTGGTCACTCGAAAAGACAGGATAGAGGGGTTTCGTCCGGGTAGACAGGGCCCACTCCAGCGTGAAACGCTCGGGGACATGGGTGCTCGGACTGCCGCGCGGGTCGTTGGTGTCGGGCTCTTCGGCGGGCTCTTCGGTTGGGCGGGCGTCGCGGGCGCCGCCTCGGACGACGGCGGCTGGGACGGCGCAGGGGAGGACGGCGCGGGCACTGCTAGCTCGGGGATTCACTTCGGTCTCCGGCTGGCGTTCGCGCTTCCGATGGGGGACACACATGGTTCGTGGACGAAGACCTCCAGCCTCGGTGGCGTGACCCAGACGACCACGGTCGAAGGCGCCGAGCTCTCGGAGGGCGTCGCCGGTCAGATCCCGATCTGGGTCGACCTGGGTTGGCAGATATCCCCCCGCTTCATGGCGGGGCTCTACTTTTCGTATGGCGTCGTGATCCCCGCCGGAGATCTGGCCGACGCGTGCGACAAGCAGAGCTGCACGGTCAACGACATCCGTCTGGGCGCGCAGGCCCAGTATGCGTTCTCACCCGGGCGGTCGCTCGATCCGTGGCTGGGCGCGGGGCTCGGCTACGAGTGGTTCTCGGTGAAGGTAGGCGAGGTCACGAGCCGCTATCGCGGGGCCGAGCTGTTGATGCTGCAAGGGGGGCTCGATCTGGGCGGTGATTCCGGGGCCACGACCTATGGTCCCTTCGCAGCGTTCACGTTCGGTCGCTTCGCGACCATCTATTCCAAGATCGGGGACAACGGCGAGTCCCGCGACATCGAGAGCCAGGCCACGCACAACTGGCTGTTCCTCGGGCTCCGGGGCGTCGTGAAGTGACCGCTCACCACACGTTCCCAAACGGATAGTACGGCAGCGCGTACTCGAGCGTGCAGCCCTCGCCGGACGGGCCCATGGCGCGCGCGGCGTCTTCGCGGGCGCGGCCGGTGACCGACGAGAGCGCCTTCTGGCAGTCGGTCTTCGAATAGACCGGTTTGACCCCCATGCGCGAGCAGCCCGCCATCAGCTGATCGCACTCGGACGAGGTCGTCGGGTCGATGGGCGCACGCATCACGGCGTCGCGCACACACTTGCCCATGGCCGGGGTTCGACATTGCGGTGGCGACAGGCTCGCCGACCAGCAGGTGGCGATCTCTTCGGCGATCCGCGGGCGATACCCGGGGTAGTAGCCCTCGGCACCCGGGTCACCGGTGCCGGCCAGCGACTGGCATTCCTGGATCAGGCCCTCGCAGCTGGGGCTCAGGCTGGCGCACCGCGACAGATCGGCGGGCGAGTCTTCGGTGCGGGGCGGCGGTGCCGGGCTGGGATCACCGGGGCCCGCGGGCTCGGGCTCGGGGCTGCCGGCGGTGTCGGCGGGTGCGGCTGCCACGTGGGACGGAACCGCGGGCGGCGGCCGGTCGCACGAAGCCGCGGCAATCGCGAAGGTGAGCCGCGCGAAGCGCGCGAAGTCGATCTTCATGGGGCCCGCGGATCATCGCCCAAAGCGGTGCTATCGTCGACCGGTGGTGCGTGCGTTCGCGGTGATCGCGCTGGCTCTCGCGCTGGGCTGTTCGTCGGGCGACCCGGCAGGTGGCACCGGGGGCGCGGCGGGCAGCGGCGGGCTCGCCGGCAGCGGCGGCGCTGCGGGGGCCGCCGGCGCGGGCGGCAGCTCGGTCGGCGGGTTCGCCGGGCTCGGCTTCGACTGCGGCCAGGGCGACCCCCAAGCCGATGACCGCCCGCTGCCCAAAGACGTGACGGCGGCCGCTCCGAACCTCGAGCTGGCGGCGACCTCGCGGCGCATCGAGGTCTGGACGCCCAAGGATTCGCCTTTGCTCGACAGCGAGGTGATCGACTTCGGTCAGGGCGCGTGCGAGGCGCTGCTCTTCGATCTCGACGCGCACGACGTTGCCCAGCCCGACCTGTCCACACGGGTGCGGATCGTGGTGGTCGACGGCGCGACCTTCGATCAGGCCACCGGGGCGCCCGGCGCATACGGCGTGGCTTTCTCGGCGACCCATTCCGCGACCGACGCGGTGATCTTGCCGGCCGACGGGCTTGCCAACGTGGTCGAGCTGGACGACACCCTGGCCCACGAGCTCACGCACATCGTCAGCGGTCGCGCCGCCCCGTACGACGCCTGGCTGCCCTGGTGGCTGATCGAGGGCATCGCGGTGCTGAGCGGGTCGCAGTTCGGCAAGAAGCTTCACGACCAACCCACCGGCTTCGTGGTGGACTGGCTGGACGTGGCCGATGGCTCGGACGCCGACCTCACCTTCCAGCGCTATGGGCTGGAAGACCAGACCCAGAACCTGGGAGAGGTGGGTCACGATCAAGCGCTGAGCGGCTTCTTCATCGAATACTTGCGGGTGAAGCGGGGCATCGCCGACGTCCAGGCGCGCCTGCTCTCGGTGATGCGAAAAGTGAGCGACGGCGACGACTTCGCCGAGACGTTCGCCGCCGAGCTGGGCGTGCCGCTTGCGCAGGCCCAGGCGGACTATGCGCAGTTCCTGGACGACACCGTCGCCGATCTGGCGAAGCGCTACGCGGGGACCGTCTTCGAGTGAGGCTTTTTGCGACGCCTGGCGTGAATCACACCAGGCCGAGGAACGCCCCGACGAAGAGCGCGGCCACGGTGGCGACCGCGACGATGACGAACGCCACCAGCTTCAGGTTGCGCTCTGCCTTGATTACTCGGAGCGAGTGGCGGATTTCTGCATCGACGACGTCGGTCCCCTGGGTCATTCGCGACCTCCCTCGGGCTGGCGCCGTTGCATCGGGCGTGCCACCCGTCAGAAGAGGCCGATGCTGAAATGGAAGGCTCCCATCGGCTCCCAGTAGCGCTGGCGAGTGCGCTGCGGGTAGAGCTCGTCGAGCACGCGATCGACGTTGAAGCCATAGTCGAACACCAGCGGACCGATGGGCGTGGTGATGCGCAGCCCGCTGCCGACCGCGTAGCGCAGGCTCAGCGGGTTCACCTTCTCGGGATCGCGCCACAGGTTTCCCGAGTCCAGGAACAGCCCGGTCTGCACGTTGCCCGACAGGGGCACGCGCAGCTCGAGCCTTGGGTTCACGAAGGCATCGCCGCCGCGGATCACCACCTGGCTCAGCTGAAGGCCGCTCGCTGGGTCGAGCAGTTGCTGCGCGATGTCCTCGGGGATCATCGAGTCCTGATTGAAGCCCCGCACCGAGTCGACGCCGCCCAAGAAGAACAGTCGATCGGGGTAGGTCCGCGAGCGATCGATCAGCTGCTGGTTCATGCCCCACCGCACGCTGCCGGCCAGAGCCAGCCCCTTGTCACTGAGCCGGATGTAGCCGGCCACCCGCTGCGTGAGCCGCAGAAACTGGCTGGTGGTCGCGTCGAACACGCCCTCGCCGGCCTCTTCGCCGCCGAAGGGCGTGGCGCGGACGTGCTCGATGCTGGAAGTGACCAGCGTCCCCTTGGTGGCGCCCAGGGGGTTGTCGCGACGATCCCACGAGAAGCCGATGCGCTCGGCCACGGCCAAGGTGGTCCCCTCGGGCACGCGGAACAGCCCGGCGCGCCGCGGGTTGGCTTGCACGTATTGCTCCAGCGCGCCCTTCTGCTCGCTGCCGAAGATGCTGGCGTCGTTCAGCTCGAGCGAGCCGCCGACGAACGCCGAGAACTGCCGCACCGGGCGGTAGGTCAGGGTGACGATGCCGGCGTCCTTGGTCAGCCCGAAGTCGCGGGCGTTGTCCCGCACGTCCAGCCCCTCGACCGAGAGCCGGAAGAGCGGGCCCAGGCCGACGTCGGGGAACTCGACCAGCGCGCTGTTGCGCCGCTCCAGCCGCTGCCCCACGTCGAGCTCGTCGTACTTCTTGCGGACGTCTTCCTCCAGGATCAGCTCGTTCGGCAGGTAGCCCAGCTGCACGCGCAGCGTGAGCGGGATGGCCTCGCCGCCCAGGTTGCGGTGGCCGTACTCGAAGGCGATGCGGAAGCCCTCGCCGGTGGAGAACCCGGGGCGGATGTCCAAGTACTGCGGCATCCGCTCTTGCACCGTGATCACCACGGCCTTCTCTTTCGCGGGCACGTACGGATCTTCCAGCCCCACCGTGACGGTGCCGAACACGCCCAGCGACGCCAGCCGCTCTTCCGTCTTGCGCACGTCGCTGCGGCGGTAGAACTTCCCGACCTCGAGGGCCACGCGGCTGCGGATCAGGCTCTCGTTGGTGACGCGCGCCCCCACGATCACGATCCGCGAGACCTTCACGCGTTCGCGCTCGCTGATGGTGAACACGGCGCGGGCGCGGGTTCGGTCGGGTGAAAGCTCCAGTGCCGCGTCGACCTCGGCGAAGGCGAAGCCCTCTTCCGCATAGGCGTCGAGCAGGCGGCGCCGCGCCTTGTCCAGCTCGACCTGTGATGCGGGCTTGCCCAGCGACAGCTCGGCCAGCTCTTCGAGATCCTTCTCGACCAACAGCTTGTTGCCCTCGAACCCCACGTCGTAGAGATAGGTGCGCGGGCCCAGCTTGATCGGCAGGTGCAGCACCGCGTCGGGCTCGCAGCTCACGCCCTTCTTCGGGTCGGGCACGCAGAGCATGGCGGCGTCCGGCGGCGGCTCTTCCTGGGGGAGGCCGACTTCGTCGTAAGTACACGCCGTCTTCGGCCGCCGGCGTGAGCCCAGCGGCACGCACCGCCCCGCGGGGGAGTGCGGGTCGCAGCGCCGGCGCATGAGCTGCGCCGGACCCACCATCGCCGAGAGGTAGCCCTCGGACCGATACAGGTCCTGCAGGTGCTTCATCGCCCGCTCGTAGACCTCGGGCACGTAGGTCATCCACGGATTCGGCTCGAAGGGCACGGGCCGGGCGCCGGTGGTGCCGAGCGGGCCGAAGGTCTGATCCATCACCCGCGGATCGACGCTGGACAAGATCCCGCTGCCCGGCAGCTCTTCCGAGAGGAAGCTGTCCACCTCGCTGCCGACCTCGCGGGCGCTGCGCGAGCCACTCAGGCACGGGTACTCGCGCCCCACGATGCGGATCTGCGCTTGCTCGCGCACCTTGAAGACCAGATCGTGGATCGGTGCGTCGGCCGCGCCGCGCTCTTCGCTCTTCACCTCCACGTCCAGGAAGCCGCGCTCGACGTAGAACCTCTGGATGCGCTCGGCGAGGGCGGCGGGGCCCCGGTCGTCGCTCTTCTCCAGCTCCAGTGTGCGCTCGATCTGGCTCGCGTCGAAGCGCTGGATGCCCTCGAACTTCAGGCGCACCAGCGGCCCCGCCTTCACGTCGACTCGAAGCTCGGTGCCCGCGGCCGTGGGCGCCAGCGTGTGGCGGACTGCCGCCCGATGCCACCCGCGCGCTCGCAGCGCTTTCTCGAGCTCGCGATTGGCGGCGACCAGGTCGTCGTCGTCGGCGCGGTCGCGCACCCCGACCGCGTAGCTCGACAGCACCTCGGCCAGCCCTTCCACCTTGGGGTTCGGCCAGACGAAGAAGCGCCGGCTCGCCACGCGCCTCGGCTCGCCCGGCACGATGTCCAAGAGCAGCACCACGCGCAGCGGGTCATCGGTGTCGATGGCGTCGATCCGCACCGCCGCGGTCGGGTGCCCGCGACGCACGTATTGGTCCTGAACCCGCCGGGCAATGCCGGCCAGCTCGGCGGCGGTCACCTCCGAGCCGCTGCGCACGCGCGCCGCCCGCAGCGTCTCTTCCGTGTCCAGCACGCCGCCGGCCACGCGGATGCTGGCCACGATGCGGCGTGGGACCACCTTCAGGCGCAACGCGACGCCCGCGCCGTCGGCTTCGGCGTCGGCGCTCACGTTGGCGAAGCGGCCGGTGTCCGTCAGCTCGAGCATGGCCCGCCGGGCCAGCTCGCTGGTCAGCGTGTCGCCCGCGCGCACGAAGCGCAGGCTCGGGCGCTCTTCCCAGCGCCCGCCCACCGGCAGCACCTCGACCCGGGTGATGGTCCGGCCGAACAGCGCGCCCAGGGCGGGAGCGGGGGTGAGCTCGGGGAGGCGCCCCACCTCCGACTCCGGTGCGT
Organism: Polyangiaceae bacterium; assembly: GCA_023150915.1. Lineage (GTDB taxonomy): Bacteria > Myxococcota_A > Polyangia > Polyangiales > Polyangiaceae > JADJKB01. The sequence goes on along the minus strand of JAKLKA010000112.1, from coordinate 21,279 downwards.
CGGCGCTGGCTGCGCCTGCGCCCGCGCCGGGGGGCTTCGGCTCGTCCGCGCTCGATGGCAGTGCGAGCGCAGCGGCGGCGAGGACCACGGCCAGGGCCGGGGCATGGCGAGTGGACCCTCGGAGCATTCAGGCCCGTTCTTAACCCCGAAGGGTGTTTCGCCACAAACGGGCATGTTCTGTGGCGGAGGGAGGCCGAAAAGCCAACGGCGCAATCGCCGCGTAGGGGTCATCGACCGCGGCTCACCGCGGTGAGCCGCGCCTCTTGTCCACGGGGCGGTCATCGAGCGCGGGTCAACGCAGTGAGCGACGCGTTTTGGCCGCCTGTGGGTCAACGCGGTGAGCGACGCGTTTTGGCCGCCCGTGGGTCATCGAGCGCGGGTGCGGTGAGCGACGCGTTTTGGCCGCCCGTGGGTCATCGAGCGCGGGTCAACGCGGTGAGCGACGCGTTTTGGCCGCCCGTGGGTCATCGAGCGCGGGTCAACGCGGTGAGCGACGCGTTTTGTTAACGTGGCGGTCATCGAGTGGCGCTCGCGCGCCGGGCCCGTGCTCCGAGCTAGCGACCGCGACCGGCACGGGCCACGTCCCCCGGGGTGCGCAGGCCGGGGGCCCAGCTGGCCGTGGTGATTGACGGCGCGTGGGTGCCGCTCGCGGGCTCCGACCTCCTCGGTGACGGCAGCGCCGTGGTCGGTGCCACAAGCCATTTCTAGACCTACGCTTCCGCTAAGATCAAGCGCGCGCCCAAGCCGAGCGATGACCCCTGCTCGTGCAACGTGAAGGTGTGGATGGGATGCTGCAACACGGCGCCCGCGCCGAACCTGGCCTACCCGTACACCTGGGGTGGGGGCTCGCCGGCAGGCTGCTGGTGCGCCGACGCCGCCGCACGAGGCGCGCCAGCTCTCCGCGGCCGCCCAGCCCGAGCCGTGCGAGCACGCGCGCACGCGAAGGTGCGCGCGGCCCCGGTTGGGGGTGCGCCGAGACTACCGTGACGCCGCTCGGCGGCGCACCGCCACGTTTCGCGCAGTGCCATGTCCCGCGGAGCAGTCAGCCCGGCTCTCGAACCCGACGGGTGCTTCGCCGCAAGCACGGCACGCCCCTGCGGCGCGCTCAATCCGGCGGGATCGCCGGGCCGAGCGCGCTCAGGGGGATGCGGACGATGGCGTTCGCTTCGTCCGGGAACTGGACCTGGGTGAAGACGTCGCTGCAGCTCGTACCCAGGGCGTTCATGAACATCACGCCTGTGGACACCGGCGGCGCTTTCACGACCCACGAGACGCCGTCCGAGAGGCGAACGACGAGCAGATCAACGGAGTTCGTCGTGTCGTCGTCGAACGTGTGGCTCGCATATCCGCAGCCCACGCCGAACGGCGTGACGCCCAGCTGGCCCGGATCGGAGCGCAGGCGCTTCTCCTTCGCCTTCCGCACCGCCGGGTCGGTGGTGAAGGGCGCGGTCTTGATCGACACGGTCGGGTACTTCGACGCGCTTGGGGCCTTGCCCGTGCCATGGCTCCAAACCATGTCGACGCCGTCGGTGTTGAAGTTGCCCGCGCCTTGGGTGTAGTCGCCGAGCCAGCGGATCAGGTTCTGCTGGCCGGAGGCCTCGGTCCAGGACACGACGCCGTGCTTGGTCTGGCCACCGACCTCCCAGAAGACGGTGTCGCCGACAGCTCGCGGGCCGTAGGGGAGCTCTCCTTCCGGATCGAGCGACGCCTTCTGGATCTGGACGACTTGATCGGAGCCCCAGTGGCGCCCGGTGAGCCCTGACTGCCAGCGGATCAGCCAGCCCGAAGAGGCGCGCCAGTTAGCGTAGAGGTTCTCCACGTGGGACGCGAGCCCCGTGCCAGGCACCGGCTTACCGATCTCGCCGGCCACGACTCCCTCGATCTGTTCCGGCTTCGGGGGCGGTGTGGTCGGGGTAACTCCGAATGCGTACCTCCCGCCTTGCACCGACTGCTCCGACAACGTGCACGAAGTCGAGTCCTCGAAGAACGCATTCAGGATCGGCCCGTCGAGATCGGCGACGAGCCGGAGGCGGCGCTTGTTGCTCTTGTCATCGTCCAGGTAGGTTCTCGCGAACTGGAGCACGGCGCGGCCGTTCGCCTTGTCGAACCAGAACACTGGGTAGAACGCATGGGAGAGCGCCGTGGTCTTGGTCCACGGCGTCTTCATGCGCTTGCAGCTCGCGACCAGCGGCCCCGGCGACGGACACGGCTCCCACTCGACGGGATCCGGCATCTTCCCCTGCTTGCCGGGGATCCAGATCGGGCAGTCGCAGTATCCGGTGTAGAGTTCCCAGTCTGGCGGCGCGTCGGACGGTGGCGAGCCGCCGGGGCAACCTCCGCCCGTGCCCCCCGCGCCGCCGCCAGGTGCGCCGCCCGAGGCTCCGAGACCACCGCCCGTGCCGCCTCCGCCGGCTCCCGTGCCGCCCGTGCCGCCGCCATCGGCGACCCCGCCTGTGCCAGCCGGCCCCGCGCGCTCTTCCGACCCGCAGCCGCAGGCGAGGGCGAAGGAAGCGACGAGGGCTCCGAGGCCGAGCCCCGCCGCGCGCTTCACCAGCACTGCCCCACCTGAGCAAGACCCGGCGCTGGCACCAATGACAGATCCTCGAGCCGATCGACGTCGAGCTTCCCGGTCGGCTTGCGCGTGACGAGCCAGTACCCGGCGGCGTCGACCACGGGCGGCAGCGCGAGCGCACGCGGGCGGATCCGGAAACCGACGGACGCGAGCTTGCCGTCGGCAAGCTCGAGCCGAACGACGGCGTTGAGGTGATGCTTCTTGCTCGAAGCGAACAGCAACATCGCGCCGTCCCGGTCGGTCCGGAGGTAGTGCTGCTCGAACAACCCCAGCCGCGGCCACTGGCCCAGCAGCTCGGACTCGCCGCTGTCCGGATCGACCGTGAGCAGGCGAGCAACGCGCGCGCCGATTGGTCCGCTGATCTCGTCCATGATCCACAGGTTCCCGTCGGTGGCGTTGAAAGTGGCCGCGACGGGCGTGCCGAGGGTGATGTGGCCCGGGGGCACGTCTTGCCACTGTCCGTCCGCCTCGAGGGGTCGGAAAGCAATGTCTCGGCCGGAAGCGCCGGAGCCGCCGACCAGGAACACGCGAGCGCGGGAGCGGCTGTACACCGGAATGAAGCCGCTGCGGCTCGGGGACTGGGTCGAGGTGGCCAGCGCAGCCGCCGCGAGCGCGGGCACGCCGTCGCCGGGATCGGTGACGAGATCCGCCTGCCCGAGCAGTTGGCCACTGGCAGAGTAGACCTGCTCGACCAGCGAGCCGTCCACAGGCGAGACACCGACGGACACCGGCGACACGAGGCCTTTGCCGCCGTAGGCCGAGGCCTCGGCTTGATCGACCCAGAGCACGGCTGACCCCAGCTTCGCCGCGAGACCCGGTGCGACGTTGGAGCGCAGCGGCGACAGCGCCCCCGAAGTCGAGACGACACCGACCCTTCCGTCTCCGTTCCTGACGACCACGCGCGAGACGGGTGAGGAAAACTCACTGACGGCCTCGAGGGTGCAATACGGGCAGTCGTCCACCGGCTTGAACGTCACCGCGGCGCCGCACCAGTAGCACTCGCGGTCGATGAACAGCGGCTCGATGATGCCGGCAGCCTGGTAGAAGGCATACTTGCTGAACGGCGTGAGCGGCTCGTAGTGGTTGCTCTGGCTGTCCGCGGGCTGGCTGGGGTTGCTCTTCAGCGCGTGGAGGCCGGTGTCCTTGGTGAGGTCCGTGGTGCCCACGCCGGTGGCGGCGTGGATCCAGAACCGGCCCTTGAACGAGAAGAAGGTGTCGGTGTTCGATGGGGCTGCCGCCGCGACCAGATCTGGGATCCATGAGGCGCCCCACGGGCTGGCCTTCCACATCTTGAAATCGGCGGCGTAGTCCCAGGTCCGGGAGAAGGCTGCGCCGGTCTGGTAGGTCGTGAGACCCTTCGGGACGCCGAGTAGGCCGTTCATGGTGACCCGGTGCCAGAGCGTCAGGGTGTTTTCCAGCGCCGCGCTCGAAGCCTTGCTGAGCCAGGTGTCGTTGATCGCGGTGTCGACGAAGCACAGCGCACCGACCGCCTGACCCTCAATGCAATACCGGTAGTGCGTCTGCGCCACGTCCACCGGCACCTCGGTCAGGGTCGTTGTCGCTTTCGAACGCGACCCGATGGGCTCGATCGTGATGTGGTCGAGCGACTGTTTCACCTTCACGTCGGTGTAGAGCGGCCCCTTGTGCTCTCCGACGACGCTGGCCTTGCTGAAGACCGGCGTGAAGAGCGGGCAGGGCACCGGATCGCAGGCGTCCCCTAGGAGCTCGGCGTTGCGCGCCAATTCGGCGTCCATGTTGCAGTTCTCCTGGTTCGGGTTCGCCACGGCAGGGCAGTTGTCGCCGGGGCCGTTGCAGGCGACCGTGCAGACGTCATCTCCGTCGGCGTCCGCGTTGCCGGACGGGTCGCAAGGGCACTCGTCGCAGGCATCCCCCAGCCCGTCGCCATCCTTGTCGAGCTGCGTCGAATTGCCGACGGCCGGGCAGTTGTCCGAGAATTGATCGACGCCGTCCGCGTCGGCGTCCGTCGCGTAATCGAAGCTGATTTGCTTCACCCGCGGGAGGTATTCGGTCTTGCACAGATTGGGGTTGAGACCGAGGCATGCGCCCACAGCAGGCTCGAACATGCACCCCGCGCCAAGGCAGTAGCTGCACAGATCGCGACCCGCCGTATCTTGGGCCGGGTGCGTCCCGGATGGACACCCGCTCGTGTGGACCGCCGTGACGGGGTAACTCTTGGGCGTGGGCGGGAAGCCCGCCTTGGGCGGCGTGAAATCCCCAAACGCGTTGCCGAACCAACCGTACGCGACACGCGTGATCGATGCAGGCACGCCGTGGTCTCGGATCATCTGCTGGCATGCAGCATCTGCGAAAGGATTGCACCCGTTTCCGGTCGCGGGCTGGTTGAACGGGCTCTTCTGCCCTCCGGCATAGCTGAAGTATGGCGTGAGCTCGTCCCCCAGCGAGTCGCCGATGCTGGAGCGTAGCTGCGCTGCCACCTGCTTGGCCGCGCGCTCATCTGCTCTCGTGTCGCAATCAACCAGGTTGTCACACGAGAATTCGACGATTCCCGAGCATTTGGAGTAGTCGACGTAGGTGTCCACCCCGACGTCGCCGTCGTAGTTGAACAGCGCGTTGAACGGCTTCACGTCGGCGTAGGCGGCGACGCTCGGGCGCACAGTCAGGCAGCCCTGCTGGTATCGCCGTCCGTTCGGCAGGTTCTGCATCCAATCCAGATCGTCACGAAACGCGGTCGCGGTGCAGCCCGGCGCCGTCTCTGGCACGAGACCCAGCCAGAGGTGAAACCGGTTCAGGGTGATGTAGGCTTCGACGCGGTTGCAGAAGTAGTCCGCGCCGAAGGTCCAGTTCTGGACTTCTCCGACCTGCTCCGCGATGCCGCTGTGTATTTCGGACATCAGCTCGGTGCAGCGGTTGACCCCGAGTGAACCTTCGGACTTCTGGTTCTTGCTCTCGCACCAGACGTGCAGGGTGCTGCCGTCGGTGCTGACGGTCATCGGCATCCACACCCCGGCGTCGCCGTTCCGCGAATCCACAGCGGTTTGCTCGGGATGAAATCGAACGTCGAGCCGGTAGTTCGATTTCTGCACGAGGTGTCCGAGTTGATCGAACGGGCTGTCGGGCACGACGACTCCGCTCTGTGTGAACTCGGTGAGGTCGATCCCGACCGGCGGGACGAGCCCAGCCACGATCGTCGATCCGGGGCCCGGGGGATCGATCCGCGCCGGGTCGAATGGGAACACGGCGTTGCCCACGAAGAGCGGCGCAACCATGCACGCATGCCCAAAGCCCGGGGTGCAGGTCACAGGCACGGCATCGACGGTTGGGTTCACGATGATGGTTGCGTTGGGCGCGCCGCCACCCAGGTCCAAGAGAGCGACCAGATCGTCGCGCAACGGCGTCAGCGCGGAGTCGTCGAGGGTAGCTGTGGCCTTCTTCCCTCCAGGTACCGCGGGGTCCAGCTGCAGCGCCGCCGGCTTGACCGGGCCCGGCCCGCCCAGCGCGTCGGTTCGAGCCAGCTGGTTCTCAGTGCAGCCCGTTGCGAACACGAGCAGTGCCGTCGCGGTTGGCCTGGTAATTGCGCGTGCGTGCGTTTCATCCTCGCCTCCTGTGTGCTCCCCGGAGAACGATACCACGACCCCGCGCGGCTGAGGCCCCGCGACGACCCTCGGTCGGGCGTCGCACCGCGCCGAGGCGACGACGGGTCTGAAGTCTGCAACGACGCCGCTTGCGTCTGCGAACCGCCGGTCCGCCGACCAGCGGGCCGTCCGGGATTGCACGCGGGAGCCGCCCTCCCAGCGCGAAGGTGAGGTTCGCCGTGATGTCGAGGCCGCTCGTGTCTCTGCCGACGGTCCCCGACGCCGCGGGGCGTTTTGCCACAAACGGGCGTGTTCCAGCGTTCGTGGCTACGATCGCGGCCGCATGGGCTCGACCCCCCCCAAGACCCGTCGCAAGGGCCGGCGGCGCCGGGTTCTCACCACCCTGGTGGTGGGCGTGCCGGTGCTGGCCATCGGGCTGTGGATCGCGGTGCACAAGATCCCCTGGCTTGGCCCCATGCTGGCCAACACGCTGCGCGCGGTGGTCGGCACCGACAACGTCGCCAAGCTCGAGGACTTCGTCTACGGCGTCGAGGACAGGTTCAATCGCTGGTACCGCAAGGACGACAAACCCAAGGCCTACTGGGACGTGCCCGCGGAAGAGGCCAAGCCCGCCGACGCCGGGGTGCCGGACGGCGCCGCGCCGGAGTGGCAGCTGACCGACGTCGGACCGATTCACGAGAAGTGGTCGGCGCCGGGCGACGGCAAGTGGGTCAAGATCAAGGACCCACGCCGGCCCGACGAGCCTGCGTTCATGTACAAGACCCTGCTGCACCCCGACAAGAACCGTTCGTGGGCCGAGGTGTTCGTGGTGGGCGTGGACCTTCGGCGCGTTCGCCTGCAGGCGATGCCCGGCTACCGCGAGCCTTACAGCCTGGAGAAAGAGTCGAAGGCGCTGGCGCGCAGGGCGCGCGTGCCGGACGAAGATCACGAAGAGCTGCTCGCCGCCTTCAACGGTGGCTTCATGACCGAGCACGGGTACTTCGGCATGAAGTACGACGGTGTCACCCTGGTGAAGCCCCGCGAGACCGCGTGCACCATGGCTCAGCTCGATGATGGCAGCCTGACCCTGGCCACCTGGAAGAAGATCGCCGCGTCCGAGCCCAAGATCGGCTGGTTCCGCCAGATGCCGGGCTGCATGTACGAAGACGAGAAGATCCACCCGGGCCTGGCCGATCCCGACACGCGCCTCTGGGGTGCCACCCTCGACGGTGAGACCGTGATCCGGCGCTCGGCCATCGGGATCAACGCCGCGCGCGACGTGCTCTACGTCGGCATCAGCAACCACACCACCGCCAAGGCCATCGCCGATGGCATGCGCCACGCCGGCGCGGTCACGGTTGGGCAGCTGGACGTGAACTGGAGCTACCCCAAGTTCGTGCTGTTCGAGCCGAAAGAAGCCGGCGGTCCGCGCAAGGCCGTGCCGCTGGCCGCTGGGTTCGAGTTCGACGAAGACGAGTACATCCGCAAGCGCTCGCTGCGCGACTTCTTCTACCTGGTGCGCAAGCCGCGGGTGGTCACGGCCCAGAACTAGTGCCCGAGCTGCCCGAAGTCGAAGTCACCCGCCGCGCCGTGGCGAAGCTGGTCCTGGGGCGCCAGCTGGCGAAGGTCGCGACGACGCGCGCCAGCTACTTCTTCCTGACGCCGCCCGCCACGCTGCGCCGACGCCTGGAAGGGCGGGTGATTGAAGGCCTGCTGCGCCGTGGCAAGTACCTGCTGGCCGAGCTCGACGACGGCTCGCGGCTGCTCTTGCACCTGGGCATGACCGGGCAGCTCTTGTCGTCTGACGCGGGGCGCCCCGACGCGCACACCCATCTGGTGCTGTCGTTCGCCGACCCCGGGCCCTCGTTGCTCTTTCGAGACGCGCGCAAGTTCGGCAAGGTGCGCTGGCTTCCCCCCGGGAAGAGCGACCCGCGTCTCGACAAGCTGGGGCTCGACGCGCTGGCGGTGACCGGCGACCACTTGTTCGATGCGTCCCGGCGACGCAGGGCGGCGGTGAAGACCCTGCTGCTCGATCAGAAGGTGCTGGCTGGCGTCGGCAACATCTACGCCGACGAGGCGCTGTTCCTGGCAGCGCTGAAACCCACGCGTCGCGCGCGCACCCTGACCCGGGCCGAGTGCGCGCGGCTGGCGGTGGCGATCGTCAGCGTGCTGGAAGCGGGGATTATCGCTGGCGGTTCCAGCATCGACGACTACGTGCGCCCCGATGGCAGCGGCGGCGGGTACCAGGACCAGCACCGGGTGTACGGCCGCGGGGGCGAGCCGTGCCCGCGCTGCGGGGGGACGCTCCGGCGGGTGGTGATCGGCCAGCGCTCGAGCTGCTTCTGCCCCCGCTGCCAGCGTTGATCGCGATCGGGCTCCAGGCGATCGCCCGCGATCGCGATCGGCCCGGAACCCGGGTCTTTCCGGGAAATGACGGCGGCACGCCGGCTGCAAACGCCGGTCTCCGAGAAGGAGACCCCGATGACCACCACCGAGACGTCCGTTGCCCTGTCCCTGGCCGAGCTGACCCAGATCGAAGAGGCGCGCATCGAGCGCGAGCGCCAGGGCCGAGCCCGCGAGCGTGCCGAGCGCCTGCACGCCGAGAAGGCCGAGCACGAGCGGCTTCTCGCGGTGCAGGCAGCCGAGGCCAAGGCCGAGGCGGACGCTCGCGCGCGCCGCGCGACGGACGAAGCTGCCGAGCGCGCCCGGCTCGACGCTCGCGAGCACGTGGCGGCCGAGGTGGCCCGCATCGAGGCAGACGCCAAGGCGCGGCTCGAGGCCGACAACGCGGTGCGTGCTCACGAGCTTGCCCAGCTGCGCGTGCGTCGCGAAACGGGCCGCCGCCGGCGCGAGTTGGTGATGGGTGCGGCGCTGGCCCTGGTCGTGGCGCTGGGCGGGCTGGGCGCGTGGGACGCCGCAGGGCGTGCGTCGAAGCACGAGCGCACCACGCAAGAGCTGCTGCAGCGCGAGCACTCGCTGGTGCGCGAGCGCGACGACGCCAAGCGCTCGGAGCTGCAGAGCCTGGAGCGCCGTCACGCCACCCTGCTCGCACGCTCGCGGGCGGGTGACGCCAAGGCCGCCCAGCAGACGGCCGACTCGGCCCGCGCGGCGGTCGACCCGCGTGCGCCGAGCCATGACCGGCTGCGAGCGTTCGCCGACGCGCTGGACGTGCTCGAGGCGCGCATCGACCTGCTGGACGAGGTTGCGCGGCTCGATCGACGCGGCGCGGATCTGGCGGCCTGGGCCGCGTCGAAGAACCACGCCAAGCGCCTGGTCGCGGTGAACGCGGCCGCGCGGGCCGCCAAGGCGGAAACCGCAGGGCGCGAGGCGGCTATCGCCTACGAACGCGCGCTGGACAACTTGAGCCACGAGCTCTCGGAGAAGAGCGGCGGCGGCTCGCGTGAGGCGTCCGGAGAGCCCGTGGTCGGAGCTGGCCGCACCTGTCAGGAAGGCGACCCCGGCTGCGGGCTCGACGGCCGGCCGCTGTTCTGATGCCGTGTCAGCGCGGCGCGAAGCGGTTGCGGGTGTTCCCTCTGGGCATGCGCCCGTGGCACCCTTCGGGCACGCATGAGTGCGGACGCTGCCAGCACCCTCGAGCACCGCGGCCCGGCCCCGCCCCGGGCCGGCCAGCGTCGCGCGGCGCTGATCTGCGCTCACCCCAAGCCGGCCGCGCTGGCAGTGCCCGACTCGGGCAGCGTGGTGGGGCGCGAGTGGCTCGACAAGCACGGCTTGGCCGACACCGAGGTCTCGGGCGCGCACCTCGAGGTCGACCGCGCCGGCGGCGTGCTCAGCGTGGCCGACGCAGGCTCGCGCAACGGCACCTGGGTCAACGGTCAGCGCCTGACGCCGCGCGAGCGAGTTCCGCTCGACAGCGGTGCCACGCTGCGCATTGGCCGCACGCTCTTGGTGTATCGCGAGAAGCTGCTGGGTGGGTTCGACCCGGCGCCGCCCGTGGGTGGGCTGGTCGGGCCGTTCGGGTTGCGCAAGGTCGCCGAGGCCATCGCCGGCTTCGAGCGCGCGCAGCCCGGCAACGTGCTGGTGCACGGTGAGACCGGCACCGGTAAAGAACTGGTGGCGCGGGCGGTCGCTGCAGCATTCGGTCGTGACCAGAAGCTGGCCGCCGTCAACGTGGCCAGCGTTGCCCGCGGGGTGTTCGAGTCGCAGATCTTCGGCCACGTCGCCGGGGCGTTCTCCGACGCCAAGACGGCGTCGCCCGGAATCGTGGTCGCACACGACGGGGGCACGGTCTTTCTGGACGAGATTGGCGAGCTCGACTTGGACCTGCAAGCCAAGCTCTTGCGGTTGCTCGAGAACCGCGAAGTGCTGGCGGTGGGCGCGCAGCGGCCGGTGAAGGTCGACGTGCTGTTCGTGGCGGCCACCAACCGTGACCTCGGCGCCATGGTCGAGCGCGGCGAGTTTCGCCGCGACCTCTGGGCGCGCCTGGCGCTGGCCACGGTCGAGGTGCCGGCGCTGCGCGATCGCAACGAGGACGTGTTCAGCATCGTGCAGGCGCTGTGGGCGCGTGCCGGCACGCGGGCGCCGCCGCCGGAGCAGATCGAGGTCGAAGCCGTGGAGCGACTGCTGCTCGAGCCCTGGCCCAGCAACGTGCGCGAGCTCGACGCGGTGCTGGCGGCGGTGCGCCGCGTCGACCGTGAGCCCGGGCTGCGGCTCTGGGCGTTGGACGAGGTCCTGGGGAAGAGCGAAGCGCCGAAGCTCGCGCTGACCCGCGAAATGGTGGATGCCGCGGTGGCGGCCCAGGGCGGCAACGTGACGGCGGCCGCCGAGAAGCTCGGCGTGTCGCGGGGGAAGTTGCTGCGCCGGCTCAAGCGCGGCTGACGGCTCACAGCGACTTCGCGCAACGAAAGCCCACGCTCCAGCTGCGGGCGGTGGGCGCGCTGGGCAGGCGGCGCGCCGCGCGCACGTCTTGGCTCTCGACCGTGTCCCAGCCGCCGCCGCGGATCACCCGGCGCGAGTCGCCGCACTCGGGCGAGTCGTACCGACAATAGTGGCTGCTGGTCCACTCCCAGACATTGCCGGACAGATCGAGGATCCCTGCCGGCGAGGCGCCCGCCGGGCGCGAGCCCACCGGGGCCGTCGCCGGGGCAGGGTCATCGTCGGCGTACATCCGCGGCCACGGCGCGCGTCCACTCTTGGCCAGGCGCTCGGTCAGCATGCGACTGCACTCGGCGCCGCACGCGTTGACCCGCTCGCCCGTGGGCGGTGCTTCGCCCCAGGGGTAGGTGGCGGCGCCGGTGCCGCGCGCCGCCAGCTCCCACTCGGCTTCGGTGGGCAGGCGCTTGCCTCGGGCGTCGCAGTAGGCCTGGGCGCGCTCCCAATCGACGCAGTTCGCCGGTTGGTCGCGCTGATCGGCGCGGTTGCAGAACTGGCTCCAGAAGGTCACGCCGTTGGGCGTGAGCCCTTCGCCCTGCACGCTGCCCACCAGCGGCTCGCACGACTTGCAGTCGGCGTAGGCGCCGACCGTGACCTCGGTCACGTCCAGACAGAACGCGGCCGGGCTGACGGTGTGCGCGGGCGTCTCGTCACTGGGCGTCTCGCCCTCTGCCGGCGAGCCCATGCGGAAGGCGCCGCCGTCGATTCGCTTCATCCCCGCCGGGCACGTGCCGGGGCCCCGGGCGCCCGACGCCGAGACGGCGATTCCGGCGCCCAGCGCCACGCTGGCGATCACCCCGGCCGTCACCGCGCGGCGGCGACCCAGGCGCGGTGCCTTCTCGATGGCCGGTGCGTGACTGGCGGTGGGTCCGGCGGCGATCGGTGCTTCCACCGTGGTCGCGAAGGCTGCCGGCGGCGACGCGCGCGCGCTCGGCACCGGGTCGTCGGCGGGCTGGCCCAGCTCGCGAAACCCCGCCACCAGCTCGCTTGCAGACTGGAAGCGCCCGTCCGGATCGACGCACAGCGCCTTGGCCAGCCAGTCGTCGACGGCCCGGGGCAGGCCGGGGCGCAGCTCGCGTGCGGGGGTGTACTTGCCCTCGAGCACCCGCGCGCCCACCGCCACGAACGAGCTTCCCTGGAACGGCAGCTTGCCGGTGAGCGCTTCGTACACGATCACGCCGAGCGACCACAGGTCGGTGCGCAGATCGATGTGGCGGCTGCCCTCGATCTGCTCTGGGCTCATGTACGGCGGTGAGCCCACGATGGTGCCGGTCTCGGTCAGGGCGGCGCTGGCGCCGGGCACCTGGGCGCCGCCCAGCAGCTTGGCGATGCCGAAGTCCAGCACCTTCACCCGAAGCGGCTCGCCGCTGCTCTTCTGGACGATGAACACGTTGTGCGGCTTGATGTCGCGGTGCACCACGCCCCGCTCGTGGGCGGCGGCAAGGGCGCCACCGATCTGCTCTACCAGCAGCCGCGCGCTGGCGAAGCTCAGCCGGCCGCCGCTGGCCAGAAGCTCGGCGAGCGAGAACCCCTCGAGCAGCTCCATCACGATGAAGGGCACCGTGCCGTCCACGGTCCCGAAGTCCATCACCTGCACCACGTTCGGATGAGCGATGCGGGCCGTGGCCTTGGCCTCGAGCTCGAAGCGGGCCACCAGCGCGGGATCGGCAGCGACGCGCTCGGGGCGGATCAGCTTGACCGCGACGTCGGTGTCCAGCGCCTCGTGGCGGGCGACCCAGACCACGCCCATGCCGCCCTGGCCCAGTGGGCGCAGCAAGCGCAGCTTGCCCGCGAGCAGGGCGCCGGCGCGGATCTCGAAGGCCACCGGACGAGTCTACCGCCCGCGATCAATCCGAGCCGGCGTCCGGCGGGATCTTCAGACACGGCTGGGGCGCGTCGGTGTCGGCGTCGTAGGGCGGGTCCAGGCAGGGCTGAGGCGCATCCGTGCCGGCGTCGTAGGGCGGCTCGAGGCAGGGCTGGGCGCCGGCCGAGCCCCCGCTGGGCGAGCCCGCCGTGCCGCCGCCCCCGGCGACGCCGCCCGAGCCCCCGCTGCCGCCCTTGCCGCCCGTGGAGATGCCGCCGGTGCCGCCGGGCCCATCCGACTCGGTCTGGCCGCAGGCCATGGCACCGGCCGCGATCCCCGCGCTGGCCAGCGCCGCCGCGACGAAGCGCGCGCGCCGCGCGAGAATCACTCGTTTCGATTCACCGTCAGACATGTCGCACCCGCCCGAATTATGCCTCAACCCCGTCAGACAGAGTAACCTCGAATGACCGTGAAGCTTCGCCCGTTGATTGTCGCGCTGTTGGTGGTCGCGCCCGCGTGGGCCGACGTGGCCCCGGGTCCCGGCCCTGGGCCCAGCCCCGGTCCGCCGCCGCCCGAGTGCACGGCGCAGCGCATCGCGGGCCCCCACGACCAGTGCTTGGACTGCGGCGCGTCGTACGAGCAGCCGAACAAGTGCCAAGAGCTCGGCGCACAGGGCTATCGCCAGGCGTGCCGCGCCCCCGGTGCTTCGGTGTGGAACGAGGTCTGGTGCCGCAGCGGGTCACAGCCCGATCGGAAGCGCGGCTGCGGTGCATGCGCCGTGGGTGGCGAAGACCGCTCGACCTCGCTCGTGGCGCTGGGCTTGTTGCTGGCCGGGGCGCTGGCGTGGGGCGCGCGCCGGCGGTGACCAAACCTCACGGCTTCAGCGTGAGCACCGCGAAGTCGAAGACGGCAGGATTCGTGCTGACTGGTGCGACCGACTGGCCCAAGAAATCGACCTTGCCCGAGAACTTCCCGACCGCCACCACGCGCTCGTCGTTGGCGGTGAGCCCGCCGATGGAATCGGCCCCCGCACCGCCGAACAGCGTTGCGAAGCGAACGTTGCCCGACGGATCCAGGCGCAAGATGAAGCCGTCTTCCGCGCCTTGCTTGGCGAGCTTGCCGCTGCCGAAGTCGACGTTTGCGCTCTTGATGCTACCGCCCACGAACACGTCGCCGCTTGGGTGCACGGCCACCGAATAGGCGCGATCGTCCGCCGCGCCGCCGAAGGTCCGCGCCCAGGTGAGCTTGCCGCCGCCGTCGAACTGCGCCACCAGCAGATCTTCTGCGCCGGCGTTGGGCAGGGGTGTGCCCGTGCCCAGATCGACCTGCCCCTTGGCGTAGCCCACGGCCACGATCTGCTTTCCGCTGGCGCCGGCCGCGACATCGAGAAAGGCGTCGTTGCTGGCGCTGCCCAGCGCGCGCGCCCACAGTTGCTTCAAGGTCGAGTCGTAGGCGACCACCGTGGCGACCTGAAGCGCGCCCTTGCCCACGATCTGCAGGGCGGTTCCGGTCGTTGCCGACTCGCCCACCGCGAAGATCTTGGGAGTGCCGTCGGTGGCCACGTCATAGAAGCGCTGCGTTCCGCCGCCGCCGAACACCGCGTGCTTGCCCACCGGCTGCCCGTCGAAATCGGCCGAGATGATGGCATCGCCGTCGACGTCGGTGGTCACGGTCTGCCCGTGCAGCAGGGTTCCCCCGTTGACGAAACCCGCGCTCACGCTGCCCGAGCCCAGCGCCGCGTTTCCGTAAAACGCCTGGTTGCCGGCGCCGAGCATCGAAAGCGCTTCGACAGTGTCGCTCGGCGGCATGATCCGCGCGCTCACGCCGCCGAACCCCGACGGCTCGGCGAAGGTCTTGTTGCCGATCTTCAGATCTTTGGCGAAGAACCCGGACAGGAACAGCCCGCCGTTCCCGCCCACCACCAGGCCCTGGGCGTACGCCTGGTCGGTGGAGGTGAAGTGCCGCCGCGGCAGCTCTGCCGCCTGCCCGGGCTTCAGCTCGGCGATGAAGCTCTCGTAGCCCGGCGACGTGGAGCCATAGCCGAGTACGAAGACGTGGCCGGTTCCCGGGTGGATGGACACGTCGGTCACGAAGTGACCCGCGCCCCCGGCGATCACCTGCACCTCGGTCAGCGCGGGCGGATCGGGGGCTGCGTCGGCCGCGTCCGAGCCCGCGTCGGACCCGGAGGCGCCGCCGCTGCTGGCATCGGCGCCGGAGCTGCCGCCACCCCCCGCCGCACCGGCCATGCCGCCCGCGCCGCCGGCGGAGAGAAGTACGTCAAGCGCCACAAGCAGGCTGGCAAGCTCTTGCCCCGCGAACGGATCGAGCTGCTCATCGATCGCGACGCGCACTTCCTGGAGCTGTGCGCGCTGGCGGGACACGAGGTGGACGATCACGCCACCGGGGCGAGCATGGTGGGCGGCATCGGCGTGGTGAGCGGGGTCGAGTGCGTGATCACCGCCAGCGAGTCCACGGTGAAGGGCGGCGCCATCAACGAGCTGGGGGTGAAGAAGACGCGCCGGCTGGCCGAGGTGGCCGAGCAGAATCGCCTGCCGGGCATCAGCCTGATCGAGAGCGCCGGCGCAGATCTGCCCAATCAGCACAAAATTTTCGTGCCCGGCGGGCGCGGCTTCGCCGATCTGACCCGCAGGTCGGAAGAGCGCCTGCCCACGGTGTGCGTGGTGTTCGGCAGCTCCACCGCCGGCGGCGCCTACGTGCCGGGCATGAGCGACTATGTGGTGATGGTGCGGCAGCAGGCGCAGGTCTACCTGGCGGGCCCGCCGCTGGTGCGCATGGCCACCGGAGAAGAGACCGATCACGAGAGCCTGGGCGGTGCCGAGATGCACAGCTCGGTTTCGGGCGTCAGTGACTATCTGGCCGAAGACGAGCTCGACGCCATCCGCCTGGCGCGTGAGATCATGGCCCACCTGAACTGGAGGAAGGCCGGCCCGCGCCCCCGGCCGGTGGTCGAGCTGCCGCGCTACGACCCGGACGAGCTGCTCGGCATCGCCAGCGCCGACGTGCGCGTGCCCTTCGACTCGCGCGAGGTGATCGCGCGTATCGTGGACGGCTCGCGCTTCTCGGAGTTCAAATCGCTGTACGGCAGCACGCTGATCTGCGGCTGGGCCTTCATCCACGGGTACCCGGTGGGCATCTTGGCCAACAACGGCATCTTGTTCAGCGAGAGCGCCAACAAGGGTGCCCAGTTCATCCAGCTGTGCAACCAGGCCGACGTGCCGCTGCTGTTCTTGCAGAACATCACCGGCTTCATGGTCGGCAAGAAATACGAGCAAGAGGGCATCATCAAGAACGGCGCCAAGCTGATCAACGCCGTCTCGAACAGCCGCGTGCCGGCCTTCACCATCATGACCGGCGCCAGCTATGGCGCTGGCAACTATGCCATGTGCGGCCGCTCATACGATCCGCGCCTGCTCTTCACCTGGCCGAACCATCGCATTGCCGTGATGGGCGGCAAGCAGCTGGCCGGCGTGCTCGAGATCATCCGGCGCGAGGCCGCCGAGAAGCAGGGCGTGGCCGTGGACGAGCAGCAGCTCGACATGGCCAAGAAGATGATCGAGCTGAAGATCGACCAAGAGAGCGATCCGTTCTTTGCCACCGCCCGCCTGTGGGACGACGGCATCATCGACCCGCGTGCCACTCGCGACGTGCTGGGCATTGCGCTCTCTGCCGCGCACACCGCGCCGGTCGCCGGCAGCATGAGCTTCGGCGTGTTCCGGCACTGATGACCATCGCGTTCGAAGCCGCCTTCCGTCAGAGCCCCGTGCCGCAGTTGGTGGCCCGGGCTTCCGACTCGACCATCGTGGCGGTGAACGCGGCGTTCGCTGCGCTGGCCGGGCGCAGCGAAGGCGAGCTTCTGGGGCTGACCCACACCGGCCTGCTCGAGCCTGCAGAGCGCGAACAGCTTCGTGCGCGTTTCCTCAGCGGCGAGCCGGTGCGCGCGGTCCCGGTCGAGCTGACTCGGCCCGGCGGTGAGCGGCGTGCGGTCTTGCTCTCGCTCGACTGGGTGGGAAGCGACCAGGTGCTGGTCACCGCCGAAGACGTCACGGAGCAGCGCCGAGCCGAGAGCGCGCTGGGCGAGCAGCGCGACCTGTCCGCGCTGGTCCTGGGCGCGCTCGACGAGGCCGTATCTGCTCTTCGAGCAACGAACGGACCCCCCGGCGGAGCATCGCGTGGTCGTCGGCGACCAGAACGCGCAACACGCGCAGAAACCTAGGCCCGGCGCGCAACACCGTCCAGCGCCGTCAGCATTTGCCGACTACGAATCGGGGCCGCCGCCGAATAGGGTGGCAGGTTCCATGCAAACCATCCCGCGCCTGTTGCTCCCCTTGGCTCTAGTTCTGGTCTGCCCGGCGGCGCTGGGCCAGGCCGCCGACCCCCCGCCTGCCCCGCCCACCTCGGCGCCGCCTGCCCCGCCGCCGCCGGCACCGCCGCCGCCGGCCACCGGCACGCCGGCTTATCCGACCCCCGGCGAGGCCACCAAGAACTGGGACGTGCTGGTGACGGCCGACAACCGCGTGCTCTACGTGCGGGTGGTGAAGCACGAGCCCGGGTCGTTCGTCACCTTTCAGCACCCGGACAAGCGCGAAGAGACGTGGGCTTGGGCCCAGGTGAAGGTGGTGGCGCTGGTTCCGGATCGCAACGCGCTGTTCGGAGCCGCCGGCACCACTCGAGTTGGCCCGGCGGGCGCGCAGCATTCGACCACGCGCGATTGCAAGGGCCAGCCCGGCGAAATCTGCCGCGAAGACACCTCGACGCGCGTCGATGGCAGTGGCGTGCGCTTTGGGCTGAAGGGCGAGAGCGTTCAGCGCGTGCAGACCCCGCCGTCACACGCCGTTGGCGGCGCCTTCGAGGTGTCGGGGCTCTACGGAAAGGGTACCGGCGACATCGACGTCACGCTCACCGGCTACTCGCTGCAGGGCGGCATGCGACTGATGGCGGGCGGGCGGTTTCCCGGGCCCGAGGGCGGTGGGTGGAGCGGCCTGGGGCTCGATCTGATGGGGACCTTCCAGGGTGGCTTCGGCAAGGTCGACACCGGCGGCACCGAGGTGGAGTACGAGCAGGCCAACGTCTCGGCTTCGGTGACCGCTGGCTACCAGTACATGCGCTTCGGCACGATGGACCCAGAGACATTGCAGCAGGGCGGGTTCGGCGTGTTCCTGGGGTATCGCGCGGGTGGGGCGGCCACGTTCACCAAGACCACGGTGGGTGGCACCGAGAACGAAGAGACCACCACGGGTGTGGCCCACGGTCCGTCGCTCACGCTCAGCTTCCCGAAGTACAACGCCGGCACGGCGAAGCTGACGCGCTGGACCATCACCGCCATGGCCCTCTACGTCTCGGACTTCGTGCTCGTCACCGCCGGCGGCGGCTACACTTGGTGAGCCGTCAGCCGGGGGGCCCGTTCACGATCGGTCAGCAAGAACTTCCGCCAGCCGATGCGAGAGCGCCCACATGGTGAGCATGGGGTTCACGCGCGGGCTCGAAGGCATGATGCCGGTGTCGCAAGCGAAGAGGCCTTCCGTGCCCCGGACCGCGAAGCTCGCGTCGATGGCATAGCGCTCGGGATCGGCCCCCATCGCCATCGTGCCGAACACGTGGTTCGAGGCCATGGGGAAACGAGTGACTTCCAGCGGCACCTGGCGGATGACCTCGGCCGCCGAGTCGGCGGGCAATCGTGCCGGCACGCCCCGAAGCCCGGACACCACCTCGCGGGCGCCGGCGGCGCGGGCGATCTCGGCCAGCTTCGCCATGCCGTCGCGCATGCGCCGAACGTCGCCCAACGCGACGTCGTACCGGGCGCGGCCGAAGCGATCGATGTGGCCCACCGAGTCCTCGCCCGAGATGATCACGTCCCAGACGGCCGCCCGTGGGTACTCGCCCAAGAGCGCGGACAGCTCGGGCCCCGCGCTCGGGATGCGAAAGCTCATCAGCTCGGGGGTGGCCCACAGGGTCTCGAGCTTGATCCCCTCGTCGCAGAAATCGAGGCAGTGGTAGCCCTGCGATGCGCCCACCCAGGGCGCCACTTCGTGATCGAACAGGGCCAGCACCGACGCCCCGGGGTGGAAGCGAAGCCCAGCGCCGAGGGCGCCGTGCTCGATGCCGCTGGCGCGCGCGATCAGGGGTGACGCAAGGGCCCCGGCTGCCAGCACGGTGACCGGTGCCCGCACCTCGACGCTGCACCCGGGGCGCCCCGCCACGCTGCCCTCGACGCCGACCACCTTGGCGCCGCGTCGCAACAGCCGATTGACGGGGACCGACGTGTACACCGTGCCGCCGGCGTCGAGCAGCTCAGGAATGCCGCGGCGATCCATCGACGCCTTTGCGCCGTTGGGACACCCGGTGAAGCACTGCGCCGACCCGCGGCAGCCCGACGTGTTGCGCAGCACCGGGTCGGCCCGCCACCCCAGGGCGTCGCAGCCCTTGCGAAACAGTCGGTTGCGCTCGCCCATTACCTCGGCTTCGGTGGGCCGAAGCCCCATCAAGTCTTCCACCGCCCGATAGTGGCGGCTCGCCTCGTCGGTGGTCAGCCAGTCCAGACCGTGCTCCACGCGCCACTCGGTCAAGGTCTTGTCGGTCATGCGCGCGCAGATTGCGCAGTTGAACACCGAGCCGCCGCCCAGCACGCGAGCCTGCAGCGTGGGCATGTAGATGTTGCCGCGGGCGACGCGCAGGCCATTTTCGAAGAAGTGCTTGGCGAGGGTGAGCCCCGCCTCTTCGTTCATCTCGTGCGGGCGAACCACCGGGCCCGCTTCGAGCAACACCACCCGCTTGCCTCGGGCGGCCAGGCGCCGCTCGCGCGGTCGAACACCGTGTTCATGCCGGCCAGCTCCAGCATCTTCGCGAGCCGCGGGTGCACGTGCTTCTTGGCAAGGTGCCCGGCCGAGAGCAGCTCGTCGCGAACGAAGCTCGAGTCGGCAGCGCTTGGCGGAGCCGGGCCTGGCTCCGAGTCGGCGTCATCGCCGCTGGCCGCAGGCAGCTCCACACCGGCCCGTGAGAGCGCGATGTTAGGCGATCAGGGGCCGGCCGTGATCGGTGAGCTCGGGCGACAGGGCCAGCGCCGTGCACCCGACGCGAACGGTCGGAAGCGCGCTCTCGATCTCGAACGCGTTCAGCCCGTAGACCGTGCTGGTGGGGAGCCCGAGGCCGCGGGCCAGCCCCGCGAAGAGCTCGGCGTAGTGCCCCGCGCGGTGGCTCTCGAGCAGGGGTCGGTGCGCGCGGTAGTACCAGGCGCCCGCGGCGCGCGCCGCGGCGAGCGTCAGCTTCTGTCGCAAGAACGGCGGCGACCAGGCAGGAAACAGCGGCAGATCGGCGACGGCGGCGAGAATGCTCTGGACCCGCCCGCGAAAGGCGCGGCCCTGCCCCTCGCCCAGCTCCCCCGCAGTGCCCGCCCACGCCTTCAGCTCGATGTCCGCTTGCTCCGCCATCCGCTGCACCCCGGCCCCCCGAGAAAATTGACCATCTTGCAGCATAGGCGACAGCGGCTGGACGTGGGAAGCCTTGTTTGCTTCGCAGAAAAACCCCCGTTAGCGCCCTGCGAGCTCACCTGACTCGAGGAGGCCCCACGTGCCCGCGCTCTTGCCCATCGTGCTCTTGTGCATCTCGAACGTGTTCATGACTTTTGCCTGGTATGGGCACCTGAAGTTCAAGTCGGCCTCCCTCTTCGCGGTCATCGTGGTGAGCTGGGGCATCGCCTTCATCGAGTACTGCTTCGCCGTGCCCGCCAATCGCATCGGGCACGGCACGTACAGCGCCGCGCAGCTCAAGACCATCCAAGAGATCATCACCCTGGCGGTGTTTGCCGCGTTCAGCGCACTCTACCTGCGCGAACCCCTGGGCTGGCGGCAGCTGGTGGGGTTCGGGTTCGTCGCGCTCGGCGGGTTCTTCGTGTTCCAGAAGGGCTGACGGCTCGCTGCGCTACTGGCACTTCGTGCCGTCGAAGCACTTGCCACCCGGGCACTGGCAGATCTTCACGTCGTGGCTGGACGACGGCGCACAGCCGCACGGCCCGGTGGTACACATGTTGGGGAAGTCGCCGGTGCTCGCGCAGCACAGCGCCTTGCTGACCGTTCCGCCCGAGTTGGTACAGCTTGCCTCGGACCCGCCGAACGCGCACTGCCCACCGTTGCAGGTGACCGGCGGCGGCTGCATGCACGAGGGCACTGGGCACGGGTTCTTCTTCGCCCACGCCGCGCAGACCTGCGTCCAGGCCTTGGCGCGTGCTTCAGCCTCGGTCTTCGAGAGCGCCACGGTCGGGCACATCACGCAGTAGCAGTCGGCCTCGGTGGTCACCAGCTTGGTGTACGCGCTGGCGACGCAGTCGTTCTCGGTGCTGCACACCCCGCCGCCGCCACTTCCACCCGAGCCACCCGCGCCGCCGCTGCCGCCGGTTGCGCCGCCGCTGCCGCCGGCTGCGCCGCCGCTGCCGCCGGTTGCGCCGC
>JAKLKA010000111.1 GCA_023150915.1 Polyangiaceae bacterium | reverse complement strand
CCGTGTTCCGCGCTTTCTGTCCGCCACGCGGACACCAGGTGAGGAACACGGCCGTGTTCCGCGCTTCCTGTCCGCCCCGTGGACACCAGGTGAGGAACACGGCCGTGTTCCGCGCTTCCTGTCCGCCCCATGGACACCAGGCGCGGGACACGGGCCGTGTTCCGCGCTTTCTGTCCGCCACGCGGACACCAGGTGAGGAACACGGCCGTGTTCCGCGCTTCCTGTCCGCCCCGTGGACACCAGGCGCGGGACACGGGCCGTGGCCAGACCCCGCGGGGCGGGTCACTCCGCGCGCTTGGCTGCCGCGAGGGACGCGCGGTATTCCGCCGCGACGCGCGACGACGAGAACGGCTCGGGCGCGACGTTCGAGAGCGTGGCGAGCAGCTTGTAGAGCACGCCGGGGACGTGCAGGTACTTGCGCTGCCGAAAGCCATCGAGCCCGGAGCGTGCGCAACGGTCCACCGGCATCAGCCAGCTGCGCAGCGAGTTGAAGCGCTCGCCCTCGGTCATCTCGGTGGCGATGCCGCCGGGCGCGAAGGTGGTGATGCTCACGTTCTTGCCCTGAAGCTCGTGGTACAGGCTGCAGCCGTAGTGCACCAGGAACGCCTTGGTGCCCGAATACGCCGCCTGGTACGGCACCGGCGAGAGGCCGGCCATGCTGGACACCAGCATCACTCCCCCGCCCTCGCCCTGCTTCTCGAGGTAGGGCAAGAGGCGCTCGGTGAAGCGCACCACGCTGGTCACGTTGGTGGAAAGCATGCGCTGAAAGCCGTCCCACCCGAGCTCGTGGTGGTCGCCGAAGTGCGTGATGCCGGCGTTGAGCACCGCGGCGTACAGCGGCTCGCCGTCCGTGGCGCGGTCCACCACGCGGTCGACGTCGCCCAGCTTCTGCAGGTCGGCGCTGAGCGGCAGCACCTTCACCCCGCTGGGCTCGAGCTCTTGCTTCAGCGCGTCCAGCCGATCGGCGCGCCGCGCGACCGCCACGATGTTCGCCCCGTGCTCCCGCGCGAGCTGCCGCGCCATCTCTTGCCCCAGGCCCGACGAGGCGCCCGTCACCAGCACCCAGCGACCGCGGAAATCCATCGGCTTCATGGCGCGGGCTTGTAGCACCGGCGGGGCGGCGAGGCACTCGTCGAAGCCAATCGCGGGTCGGGTGGTGAGCTCGCGGGGTGTCCCGCGCGGCTCCACGCCTCGTGACCTTCGCCGACCTCGCGAGCCAGGCAGACGCCCACGCCGAGATCGTCGGTTGCTCTCTGGTCTACGAGGCGGAGCCGTCCGCCGAGCCCGCAGGTGCGCAGCTCGCGTTGGGCGCGTTCCTGCGCCAGAGCTTCCTCCGCAAGCCCGGAAGCGGCGGTCCCGGCGGCTGTTCGGTCCTCACCGAGTGCGACGTGGTGCTGTTCGGCGAAGATCCGAACTGAGCGCGTCAGAACCGCGCCTGCATCGCCAGCCCATAGCCCACGAAGTTCGGGCTGATGAAGCTGCGGAGCAGCACGGTGCCGCTGGGGTCGAGCTCGAGGCGGGTCATGTTGTTGTCGCGCCGGAACTGCATCCAGCCGATCGCGCTCATCATCGGTGAAATGTCCCACTTCAAGCTGCCGCGGGCCTGGAGGATGGGCACGCGCTTCTCGCCGGCGGGCAAGAAGGCCAGGTTGCCCTGCTCGCGGACCACGATCGTGCGCGAGGTGTCTTGCCCGAACAGGTCGACGCTCTCGCTGCGGAAGGTGGCCGGGTTCTGCAGGCCCGCGCCGAAGCCCGGGGTGAGCCGCAGGCTCTCGATGAAGTAGTCGACCGAGGCCGCGAAGAAGGTCTCGTTCTCGGTCTTGGCGGCGTTCGGCAGGGTCTGGAACGGGATGAAGCTGGGCTGGTTGCGCAGCACGAAGGGCAGATCGCGGTAGATGGCCGAGAGGCTGGTGCGCAGGTACCCGAACTTGATGTTGGCCTGCACCGCCGCCGCCCGCGCCAGCTGGATGTCGGTCGCGCCGGGGACGTCGAAGTCTTTCAGGTTCTGGTGCAGCTGTGTGGCCTCGGCCGAGAGCGCCCAGGCCAGCTTGCCGGGCTCGTACTTCTCTTGCTTGAACTGCTCGAGGGGCGCATTCGGATCGTTGCGATAGAGGAGGAAGTCGGCCGACCGCGGCACCGGCATGTCCTGGTGCAACACCGCGCGCCCGGTGAAGCCGTAGGTGAACACCCGCTTGCCGAGCACGTCGGGATCTTCGAACCGACCTTGCTGGAAGTAGCCCGCGCCCACGTCGAAGTGGATGAACTCGGTGGCGTCGGCGCCCAAGCCACCGAGGAAGCCGTAGTTGGTCTCGGCCACGCGCACCGTGTCGGTGGTCGAGCCCTCGCCCCCGCTGCCCTCGACGATGCGCTTCTGCACCTCGATGATGCTCGCTGTCTTGAAGCCGGCGAACGCGTAGAAGCCCGGGCCGTCGAACTGCACCTTTGCGCCCGGCGCGCTGCCCTGCAGCCGGGGGAAGATCGACTGGTTGGCGCGCGCGTTGGTGCCGCCCCAGGTGATGTCGTACAGGTAGCCGAGCCGGAACCGATCGGTGTCGATGGGATAGAACGTGGCGCCGAGCCCCTCGGGGCTCTTCTTGTCGCCGCCAGTCTCGTAGAACACGCGCAAGTAGGTGCCGGCGTCCTCCAGCACGCGGTTCACGTTGTTCGACTGCGCCGCCAGCTCGGTCATGTTGACGCGCATCACCAGCGCCGCCTCGGTGTCCATCTTGTCGACGAAACCGGGCAGCCGGCTGTAGAGCACCAGGTGCGACACGTTCTCGCGCCCCGAGAAGCGCGAGTTCAGGCTGTCGAAGAACAGGCGGTATTGCGGGCGATCGCCGGTGCTGGCGTTGGGCGACAGCGGGAAGGCCTCGCCCGTCTTGTGCAAGAAGTCGTCATCGCCGAACGTCCACGACAGGCGCGTGTCCATGAACGGCGTGTAGGCGCGCCTTTCGTCCTTCGCCTTGGCCTTGGGCTCCGGGGCCTGCTTCTCGGCCGGCTCGGCGGCCTTGGCCGCGGCGGCCGCGGGGGCCTGCTTCTTCTCGGGCGCCGGCGCCTTCTTCTCGGGCTCTTCGTCAAGCGAGACGTCCGCCGGCTTCACCGGCGCCTCCCCTTCGGGCTTCGGATCGGCGGCGGGCTGCGCCAGCGCCACGCCCGGCAGCGAGAGCGCCGCCAGAACCCAGAGCGCCGTCAGCCGCTCAGTTCGATGCTTCATTCGGGTCATCACTCGTCCTCGGGGAAACACAGGCGATCTGCGAGCTCACGGGGGCCTTGGGACCGTCGACGCAGGCCTTCTGCGAAGGCTCGCTGCACACCAGGTCGTCGCTGCACCGCGCCTCGATGGTCCAGTTGAGGTCGCCGCCGCTGAAGTTGCGCAGCGTGCCGGTCAGCGATTGAATGGGCTTGCCGCGCATGCTCACCGGGTCGAAGCCCGAGATGCTGCGCGTGTTGATCTGGATGCTCTTCGAGCCCGGCAAGACCACGCGGTAGTTGCCGCGCGACACGTAGCCGGTCCACTCGACGCAGTTGACGTCGGCGCCGCAGGCGTTGGCGCAGGCGGCCTCGCACGAGCCCTGGGTGTCGAAGTCGATGAAGCCCGAGCCGTCGAGATCGCAGTTGGAGGCCGGTGGGCTGAAGACGATGGGCGGCGGAACGGTGCAGTCGGACTGGCCGTTGGCCAGCTGGATCTCGGGGTTCGACGGGCCCAGGAAGGCGCCGACCGTCACGTTCTCGACGCGGACCAGCCCGCTCTCGATCTTCTCGAGCAGCCCCGCGTCCCCGGTGGCCTCGGGCGGAATGCTGACCGGGTCGGGCACCTTGCACGGGCCGTCCCCCGGATCGGTGGCGGTCGGAAAGCGCCAGGCGTGGCGCTCGAACGCGGGGAACGACAGCTCGGTGAAGCCGAAGAACTCGACCGCCGTGCCGGCCAGCGAGGTGATGCGGTCGCACACCCGCAAGAACGGCGGCGTGTTGAAGGTGAAGGCGAAGATGTGATTGTGGCCCAGCGTGTCGGTGACGTCGGTGGCGTAGAAGCCATCGGCCGCGATCCGGGTCACGATCATCTCGGCCGGCGCGTGGGTCTCGATCTCGACCGACTCGAGCGGGTAGGAAGTGCTCGCGCCGCGCCCCTGCAGGTCCCCCAGCCGCGGGCGCTGGAACGGCACCGGCAGCGACACGCCGGCCGCGAAGGTGCCGGCGTTCTCGCTGTTGTCGTTGGCGAAGGCGCAGCCCGGATCTTCCGGGAAGTCCACGTCGCCGTCGCCGTCGTCATCCACGCCGTTGGCGCAGCCGGGCTGCTTCGCCGGATCGCCGGGGTAGTACCCCACGTCTTCCACCCACAGCCGGGTGCCGCCCCGGGCGTTCTTCACCCGGGCCTTCACGCCCTGGGCCAGGCCGCCCAGCACCGCCACGTTGCGACCCTGGGCACCGGCGCCCAGCACCTCGACCACCGCGCCGGGCACCACGCTCACCCGCACGAAGCCCTCGAACCCGGTGTCGCGACTGCCGTCGGGGCGCAGCGCCTCGACGTCGAAGTCGAGCTCGGCCAGGCCCTTGGGCAGCGGCAACGGGGGCGCGGCGGGATTGGTGTCGAGCGGCGCACCGTTCACCCCGATGACCGTCACCCGCAGGCTCTGGACGCGCTCGGGCTGATCGACCTTCTCGGTGCAGCCGCTCGATCCGAGCGCGAGCACGAACGCCGCAGCGAGACCCGGGGCCCTCATTTGCCCACCATCTGGACGCGACCGTCCGAGAAATTGCCGAGGTTCCGATCGACGCAGCCCAGGTATTTGCACTGCTCGCCGCCGATCTGACAGGTGTCCAGCTTGGACGCGCAGCTGGCCAGCTGGACCGAGGTCTCGGGGTTCTTGCACGCGGCGACGTAGAAGTCCGAGACGCTCTGCCGGCAGCGGCTGACCACGCACCGGCCGCTGCCCCCACACCCGCCGTTCGAGAAGCAGGTGCCGTCGGGCTTCTGGGCGGCGTTCTTCGCGCAGGCGCAGACGTAGCCCGCGCCCACGCTGTTGCAGTCCGCGTCCACGTCGCACGCCTTCAGGCCGTCACTGGTGCCGTGCTCGGGCTTCCACCCGCAGGGCGTGCCGCCGCGCACCCAATCGATCAGGGCGTCGCGCTGCTGGATCTTGGTATCGAGCTGGGTGGTGTTGCGCTTCAGCACCACGAACCCGCTGCCGCCCTGGGCCAGATAGGTGCTGGTGGCCAGCTCGTACGAGCCCGCGGGATCGATCGGGGTCAGGCAGCGCCCCTTGCCCTCTTTGTCCAGGCGGCCGAGGTCGCAGGCATTGGGTTGGTTGTTGCAGTCCACGTCGCTGGCGCACGGGGTCTGGCTCGAACCGATGTAGATGCGATCGGCGCAGGCCTTGATCACGCAGGCGCCGCCGACGCACTCGTTCGAGGCACACTGCTCGTTGGTCTGGCACGGCTGGGGCTTCTGCGTGGTGCAGCCCTTGCAGTTGACCACCAGCCGCGCGCCGGCGATCTGCACCTGCGTGGCGCAACCGCGGCTGGCCGAGCGGCGCGCCACGAAGTCGAACAGCTCTTGGACCTCGGACCCGGACAGCTGCATCTTGCTGATGCTGTTGTCGAAGGGAAAGATGTTGAACATCTGCTCGATGGTCACCGGCCCCGGCACCAGATCGGCGCGAATGCCGGTGGTGTTGGTCAGCGAGAAGTCGGTCTCGATGCCCAGCCGCCGCCACATGGCGCTCGAGATCAGGTTACCCAGCGCCGAGTCACCGCCACCGGTGCCGAAGCGCCGCGCGCCGTCGGGCGCATAACCCACCAAGAGATCCAGATCGACCAGCGCGTCGAGCCCCTCGCGATACGGCTCGAGCACCTCGGCCACCGTACGGTCCATCGGCAGGTCGTTGGTGATGGGGGTGATGGCGTACTGGTGGCTCGCCACCTCGAAGCCGTTGATGGGGTCGTAGGGGAACTGAAGATCGGTGGGTTGGTTGCTGAGCAAGACGTCGAGCCGCCCCAGGTACTTGCTGAAGGCCCCCGAGTGCGCCAGGAGCACGCGCCGCGAGTGACACTTGCGGCGCACGGGGTGACCGTCGGCGTCTTTCAGGCTGATGAAGTGCTGGCCGGTCTCGTCGGCGCGCCCGCAATCTTCCACGATCTGCGGGGGCTGGAGCACGATGTGGTTGTGGCCGCCCAGCACGATGTCGATGCCGGTGGTGCCGCGGATCATCTCTTGATCCGAGCTGAGCCCCAGGTGGGTGACGAACACGATCACGTCCACCAGCGGGCGCAAGAGGTCGATGTACGCCTGCGCCACGTCGACTGTCTCGAGCGGGGTCAGCCCCAGCCGGCTCGGCCGCTCGTAGAGCGACGACAGGCTGGACAGGTTGCCCATGCCGATCACGGCGACCTTGAGCCCGCGCACGTTGAACGTGGTGAACGGCTGAAGCACGTTCTCGAGGCCGGGGCTCACCGGGTTGTCGGGGTCGTCGAGCAGATAGTTCGCCGCCAAGACCGGATAGTTCGCCCACTTGTAGAGCTGGGTGCGGGCGTTGAGCGCGCCCTTGTCGAACTCGTGGTTGGCGATCACCTGGGCGTCCACGCCCATGGCGCTGAGCGCGCGGATCTCGGCCTCGCCGTCGAAGAAGTTGAAGACCGGCGCGCCCTGGAAGCAGTCGCCGCCGTCGATGTGGAGCACGCGGTCGCTCTTGGCGCGCTCGCGGGCCACCGCCGAGGCAATGCGCGCCACGCCGCCCACGGTGGCGATCGAGTCGGCTGCGCCCAGGCCCAGGGCCGCGTCGTTCTGCGCGATCTGCAGCGCATAGGGGAACAGGCGCGAGTGAATGTCGGAGGTGTGCAGCAGGGTGAGCTTGGCCTGGCCCTTCAGCGGCACGGGCTGTGGGTCTTCGGGACAGCCCGTGAGCGACGCCGCACCGATCAGGGCGAGCACCAGGTACAGAAAGGCCCGCCAGCTCATCGAGGGCAGGCCATTACCAAGGGGGCGGGAGCGTGCCAAGGGCTAGTCGTGCTCGGCCGGACCACCGCGCCGAATGGCCGGGATCCGGGCCGCCCCACTGCCCCCGCCACGCCCGCGCGGCGCCTCACGGCCCCAGCGTGCGAGGAACGCGGACCAACCCACGCGAGTCGGCGAAGTACACGTGGGTCCCGCTGCTGGCGATGGCCGTGACGGTGTCGACCGCCGTCGCGAGCACGTGGGGCTTGGCGCCGGGGGACTCGACCGCGACGACGGAGTAGCTCTTCGTGCCGGGCAGCGCGCCGGCCGCGACGTAGATCACGGCGTCGCCGTCGGTCGCCAAGGGGAACTCGCCCGACGAGAAGCTCTGCGCAGGGCCGACGGCAACGGGTGCGACGGCGCCCGCGGGATCGAAGGCGAACACCTGGGTGGCGGTGAGGCCGTACGCGTGCGACGTGCCCATCGCCACGCGCTGGACGCCGGGCACCTTCCCGCCCGAGTCGAGCGGCAGGCCCGCGTTGGTGCCCTGGCAGTTGCTCCCCGTCTGCAGCTTGCCGTCGAGACGGATCAGGCCGCTGCCGACCGCGGCGAACACCCGCTCCGAGGCGTCGAGGGCACCGTCTGCCCAGTCGGCGGTGCAGGCCAAGAGCTCGCTCTGCCAGGCGCCGCGCGCCCAGCGGCGAATCGCCACCGGCGGGGTCGCGGTCTGGGCGGTGTACACGTGCGTCGGTGTGGTGCCGATCAGGCGCAAGCTGTCCGGGACCGCGCCCGAGCCGACCACCGAGGTCGGCGCGCCGGTGGGGGGCAGCGCCGTGTGGTAGAGCGCGAAGTAGTCGTGGAAGACGGCGCCCAGGTTGTCGGCGATGACGCGATCTTGTCCGCTGACCTGGCCGCCGCTGGCGACGCTGCTGAGGCTGGTGAGCGGCGCGCCCGGCGCGATCCACCAGAGTGACGAGCTGAGCGAGCCGACGGTTCGCTGCAGCCAAGCCACGCCGTGACCCGTGCTGATCGAGATCACCGGACCGGACTTGACGGCCTCGACGGCGCAGCCGCCCAGGGGATCGCAGCCCGCGGCGCCGCACCCGGCCGGGCACGACGCGGTGGCGGCTTCTTCGCTGCTCGCATCGGTGACGCCGCTGTCGATCGGCGCGCTGTCGAGGCTGGCATCGGGCGGTGGCGGCCCCGAGATCGCGCCCTCGGTCGTGGGCACGGCGACGACCACCGCCGCGAGGTCGCTCGGCAGCGCGGCCCAGGTCCAGAGCGCCTGAATCGCGGTCCGCTGCCCGGGCGGCCCGACCACGGCCAGCGTGTAGGTCTCGCCGATCCGCTGGCACAGCGAGTCGTCGGCACACGGCGTGTCGCGCAGCTTGAAGAGCGAGAACGTGCTGTCGCCCAGCGCTGCGGCCGCGTGGCCCGCGGGCGTCTGCAGGTTCGTCATCCGCGGGTTCGGCTGGAAGTCCGTGGTGACGGCCGCCCAGGCCGAGAGCGGCCGCCACTGGCCGAAGGGCGCCGCGGGGCTGTCGCCCAGCTTGGTGAGGCTTGCGTCGGACTCGACGCGCCAGCGGAAGAGCCCGGTGCCCGAGGCCGCGGCCTTCACGTCGCCGGTGGCGATCAGCAGCGACCCGTCGGCTTCGCGCCGCATGGTCTCGAGCCCCGATTGGTCGTACGCGTCCACGACGATGCTGGCGCTGTTCGCGAAGCTCGGACCCGCGCCGGTGTCGCTGCGGTGATAGGTCCACTTGCCGTTGATGTCGCCCTGCAGGTTGCTCCACGAGACCCAGGCCACCACGCCGGGTGCGATCTCTTCGACCCAGGCGTAGAAGCTCCCGTTCGCGGGGAACGTCTGGAGCTTCTGCAGCGTCGTCCCCGAGTAGGCATAGATGCCGATTTCCTGACCGCTGGCCGCGACGAATCGCGACGCGTCGAAGCCGCGCCCCAGCATGGGGCGCACCGGGCTGTTCGAGGGGTTGCAGGCGCCGAGCGGAGCCTGGTTCGATGAGGTCAGCGTGCCCGCCGCGGGGTCGGCGATCCACGCGGTGGCCGTGGGGCCCACCTCGCAGGTCACGAACACCGCGCCCGAACCGTATTCCACGCCGCGGGGCGGCCCCTGGAACAGGCCGAACGCCGGCGCCTGGGTGCCAAGCGGCGTGACCGTTCCGCTCGGCCCGACGAAGGCGACGGCCGACGTCTTCTCCACGTCGGCGCCGGGGGTCTCGCCCAGGCTACCCTTCAGCCACAGAACGACCAGCGCGCCGCCGTCGCGCCGATCGTACACACGCCCCTGGATCGTGCCGAGGCTGGGCACCGCTTGCAGGGACGAGAGCACGACGGCCCCGGGGGCCAGCGCAGCGTCGATGGCCTCGATCAGCCGCGCGCGATCTTGCGGGCCACAGCCGCCGTCTTGCTCACAGGTCAGCTCGCCGGACTTGGAGCACGCCGCCCAGCCCACTGCCAGCGCGCCCACGAGCCACGCCGCGCGCTTCATCGATCCCGCCCTTCGTTCTTGGCTCGCTTCACCAGCGGGATGATCGGCCGCGCGAGCTCTTCGGGGCCGGCGGTGAACTGCAAACCGAACACGCTCGCGTTGGGGATGGCGTAGAACGTCACCGAATCGGGGACATTGTAGCTGTACGACGCCGTCACCGAGAACCCGGGGCTGTCCTCGGTGGCGGTGGTGCCGAAGCCCGCGAAGCCCTCGCCGCTGGCGACGTACGCGTCCCCACGACGAAAGCCGACGGCGCGCCCGCCCACCCGCAGCGGGTCACCTCGGTAGGCGTAGCCGACCTCGGCCAGGCGCAGCAGCGGCTCGGGGGAAACCTGGGTCACGGCGCGCAGTCGAATCCCCAGCGTTGCCAGATCGTCGACCACCGCCGGGATCTCGTAGATCGGCGCGGACAGCTTGCGGGGCGGCGCCGGCAAGCCCTGAGCAACCCGGTCGCGCGTCGCCGACAGCGTGTCGCCGTAGTAGTCGATCTGCGTCCATCTGGGCGGCCGAGAAGAACGCGACGCCGGTGCGCGGGTGGCCGTGGCCCCACCAGTAGCCCCCGCCGATGCGCTCGAGCTGGCCCGTGACGACCCGGCCGTCGTTCAGCTGAAAGCGTGCAGACATCGTCCGCAAGACGCCCTCGTAGGCGAACTCGGTCTGGTCGCGCTCCATCTGACCCTGCAGCCGGTAGTGCTGCATGCGCAGCACGTCGATGGACTGCCGAGCCAGCGTGGTGAAGTCCGCGCCGGTGTAGGTCTCGGCCCGAGCCGTGGCCGGGAACCCGAGCAGCGCGGCAACCCCGACGCCCAGGCAGGTCGCGAGCCCACGGGCGGAACCCGAACGGTGCTCTTCGTATCCCCCCCGCGGTGCGCGGGATGCGTCTTGCAGAAGAGGGGCAGCTTACGACAGCGCGCCCGCCCCCTGGAAGGGGTGGCGACTACGGACAGGGGCACACGGCGTTTCTAGCGCTGCTCAGTCTTGCTCGACGAGATCACTCAAGCGCACCGCCAGGCTCCCCTTCACCAGCTCTTCGACCGCGCCGGCCGTGGCCATCGAGAGCGCGCCCTCGGCGACCTGGCGCGCCTCGGCCACGCTGAACCGGCCGATGGCCACCTTCACGCTGGGGATGGCCGCCGACTCGAGGGACAGCGCCCGAACGCCCAGGCCGATGAGCAGCACCGCCGCCACCGGATCGCTGGCCATGGCGCCACACACGCTGACCTCGCTGCCGGCGGCGTCGCCGGCCACCACCACCGCCCGGATCAGCCGCAAGATGGCCGGGTCGAAGGGGGTCGCCAGGTAGGCCAGGTTGGGGCTGCCGCGGTCCACCGCCAGCGCGTATTGCACCAGGTCGTTGGTGCCGATGCTGAGGAACGCGGCCTCGCGGGCCAGCTCGCCCGCCATGATCACCGCGCTCGGCACCTCGACCATCACCCCCAGGGGCAAGCTGGCGCTGCGCGCGTGGCCGTCGCGGTCCACGTCGGCGATGGCGCGGTCGAGCAGCGCGCGGACGGCACGCAACTCGGACACGCTGGCGATCATCGGGATCATGATGCCCAGCGGGCCGTGGGCCGAGGCGCGGACCATGGCGCGCAGCTGCGCCGAGAACAGCTCGGGGCGCGCCAAGCCCAGGCGCACGGCGCGCAGCCCCAGCGCCGGGTTCATGTCCGACGGCACCTGGAAGGCGGTCACGAACTTGTCGCCGCCGATGTCGAACGTGCGAAGCGTCACCGGCCGGGGGCTCACGGCTTCCAGCACGTGACGGTAGACGTCGTATTGCTCGTCTTCGGTCGGCGGCTCGGTGCGATCGACGAACAAGAACTCTGTCCGATACAGGCCGATGCCCTGGGCGCCGTGCTCCACCGCCGCGACCGCCTCGGCGGGCAGCTCGATGTTGGCCTTGAGCTCGACCTTCACGCCGCACAGCGTGGTCGCGGCGCGGTCGCGCTCGACCAACATGGCGCGCGCCACCTTCTTCTGCCGCTCGACCCGGGCCAGGGCGTCGGCGACCGTCGCTTCGTCGGGGCCGATGATCACCCGGCCCCGGTGGCCGTCCACGATCAGGCGATCCCCGGTGCCGACCTGCTCCATCAGCCCGCGCACCCCGACCACGGCCGGGATCTCCATCGCGCGCGCCAAGATGGCGGTGTGGTTGGTGCGGGTGCCGGCCTCGGTCACCAGCGCCCGCACCCGGTCCCGCGAGAGGCTGGCGGTCTCGGCCGGCGACAGGTCCCGCGCCACCACGATGACCGGCTCGCCCAGATCCGGCAAGACGGGCGTGCGCGGCTGCCCGGCCAGCGCCATCAAGATGCGCTCACCCACGAACTCGATGTCGTGGCTGCGCTCGGCCAGGTACGAATCCGAGGACGAGCGCAGCTGCTCGGCCATGCGGCTGACCGCCGACTCGAGCGCCCACTCGGAGCACTTGAGCTCGGTGCGCACTCGGCTCTCGACGTCGGTGCGCAGGGTCTCGTCCTCGACCATCAGCACATAGGCCTCGAGGATCGACGACTCGGCGCGCCCGCGGGGCACCTTCTCGGCCACCTCGCGCAGCGCCCGAGCCGCCACCGCCACGGCGGCGTCGAAGCGTGCCAGCTCGTCGTGCACGTCGCCGCGCTCGACGTGCACGCGCCGCACGCCGGCGCGCTTGGCGCTGACCACCACCGCCCGCCCCACGGCCAGCCCGGGCGAGCCGGCGATGCCGTCCAGGGTTCGCGCCTTTGCTGGCTCTGGGTCGTCCACGCTCACTCCCCCTCTCCGAACAGCCCGTCGATCAACCGCCCGATCTCGTCCACGGCCTGGGCGGCCCCTTCACCCGTGGCCTGAACGTCCAGCGACGAGCCCTTCGACCCGCACAGCAAGAGCACGCCCATCACGCTCTTGGCGTTGGCCACCTGCCCCTCGCGCGAGAGCGTGACGTCGCAGGGAAATCGCGAGGCCAGCTGCACCAGCTTGGTCGCCGCGCGAGCGTGCAGTCCGAGCCGGTTCTTGATCTCGAATCTGCCCCTCGCCTCGCTCAATCGTCGCCCCCTGGCCCCCGCTCGGGGCGCTCTTCGAGGTTAGCCTTTTCGACGTCGCGATGCACGACGTCGATGGCGCGGCCAAGAGCGCGCGACAGGTCCTGCCCCAGCCGCTCCGCGAGAACTACCGAGCGGTGACGGCCCCCGGTGCAGCCGATGGCCACCGTGAGGTAGCTCTTCCCCTCGCGCTCGAAGCGCGGAATCGAAAACGCCAAGAGGTCGGAGAGCCGCGCCAAGAGCTCGGTGGTCTCGGGCTTCCCGAGCACGTAGTCGCGCACCCGGTCGTCGGTGCCCGGCAGCGACTTCAGCTCGGGCACGAAGAATGGGTTGTCGAGGAAGCGCACGTCGAGCACCAGGTCCGCGTCCATCGGCGCGCCGTACTTGAAGCCGAACGACAAGAAGCGCGTGCGCATGCTGGGGGCACGGCTGGCGCCGGGGCCGAACACGTCGAACACGCCGCGCCGCAGGTCGTGCACGCTGAGGCTGGTGGTGTCCAGGATGCGCGTGGCGCGGGCCCGGAGCACCGACAACCGCTCACGCTCGATGCGAATCCCCTCGAGCACGTCGAGCGGGGCGTGGGGCTCCATCGAGGTCGAGAGCGGGTGCGGCCGCCGCGTGCTGGAGAAGCGGCGGAACAGCGCCGAGTCAGAGGCGTCCAGGAACAGCACCGACAGCTCGCGGCCGGGCGCGACGATCGCGTCCATCACGCTGCCCAGGTTGTCGAGGAAGCTGCGCACCCGCACGTCGATGCCGAACGCCAGCCGCCGCAGATCGCCCTGCTCCAGCGCCTCGATGGTCGAGGGCAACACCGGCGGGGGCAGATTGTCGACGCAGAAGAAGCCCAGGTCTTCCAGCGCGTGAAGCGCGGTCGACTTGCCCGCCCCGGACATCCCCGTCAAGACCACGACCAGGGTCGGGTCCGTCATTTCTTCCGGTCCCCCTGCGGCACCACCGGGGGTGGCGCCGAGCTCTCGGTGGGGCGCGGCTGGCGCGTCGCCGCGGCCAGCTCTGCCGCGCGGGTCGAGCGGGTCGTCTCGGCGTCGACGCGCTCGATGAACTCGCGCGCCGGGTTGTGCCCCGCCTGGCGCAGCAGCTCGTCGCGGGCGGCGATCTCGATGATCGAGCTCATGTTCCGCCCCGGGCGCACGGGCACCGAGACCTCGCGGATCGGCACCCCCAAGATCTCGCGGTGGCGGTCCTCGATGCCCAGGCGGTCGTATGCGCCCGACTCGCCGTGGGACGAATCGAGGTGAACCACCAGGTCGATGCGCTTGCGCTCGCGCACGGCGGTCACGCCGTACAGATCCTTGATGTTCAAGATCCCCAGGCCGCGCACCTCGATGTGGTGCCGCAAGAGCACCGCCGGTTGGCCGAACACCATGCCCGGCGGCTTGAAGTCGCACTCGATCACGTCGTCGGCGACCAGGCGGTGACCGCGCATCACCAGCTCGAGCGCGCACTCGCTCTTGCCGATGCCGCTCTTGCCCAAGAGCAGCACGCCCACCTCGAACACGTCGACCAACACCCCGTGGACGCGCGCCCGCGGCGCCAGGCGCTCGTCGAGCACCGCGTGGATCGCGGTGATGGCCTGCGACGATCGCTCGCGGGCGACGGCCAGCGGGGTGCCGCTGCGGGTGGCCTCGTCCACCAGCACGCTCGGGGGCGACACCCCGCGCGTGACCACCACCAGCGAGAGCTGGAGCGCGAACAGGTGGCGCACCGCCTCGACCTGCGCGGCGGGCGACAGGCTCTCGATGAAAGAGATCTCGGTCTCGCCCAAGATCTGGATGCGCGTGGGCACGATGCCGTGCGGGTGCCCCACCAGGGCAAGCCCCGACTTCTGGATGCGGTGGTGGGTGATCGGGCGGTCGAGCCCCGCCCCACCGGCCACCACCGCCACGGACAGACCGAGGTCCGCGTCCTCGACCAACGCCCGCACCGTGAGGGAGCGGATCGCGTTGCTCGGGGGCTCGTAGACGGTCATGTCACTTCGGATCGGCGTCGTGGTCCGAGATCAGCTGGAATGCCGTGGCCGAGTCGCCGGACGCGATCAGCCGCCGGCGCACGTCCGAGTCGCGGAGCAGCCGCGAGATCCGCGCCAGCGCGCGCAGGTGCTCGCCGGTGGCGCGCTTCGGGCCGACCACGCCGAAGATGATGTTCACGGCTTCGCCGTCGATCGAGTCGAAGGCCACGCCCCGGGGGCACAGGATCAGCGCCGCCGCCTGCCCGGCCGCGCCGTCGACGGCGGTGTGCGGAATGGCGACGCCGTCACCGATGCCGGTGCTCTGCAGCCGCTCGCGCTCGGCGAGCGCCTCTTCCAGCGCCGTCTCGTCGGTCCCGACCACCGGGGCGATGAACTCCGCCAGCAGGCGAAGCGCTTCTTTCTTGTCCGAAACCGTGCCCTCGGCATCCACGTGAATGCGTTGGGCGGCGAGCATTTCGCATAGGCGCATGGGGCTCCGCGCTCTGCCACCGTCATTGAACGGAACGGCGAATGGGTTACGAACGGGCTTTCGTGGTCTTGGTCGGCGCGGCTTTCTTGGTCGGTGCCTTCTTGGCCACCTTCTTCTTGGTGGTGCGCTTGGGCTCGGGCAGCGGCGCGGCCGAGGCGACCACACTGGACTTGATCGAGTCGCGGCCGCGCTTCTTCTTCGATTCGGCGGCGCCCTTCTGGCCGCGGATCTGGCGCTCGAGCTTCTCGATGACCCGATCGATGGAACCGTACATGTCTGCGCTCGACTCTTTGGCTTCGAGGTGAGCGCCACCGCTCGAGATCCGGGTCTCGGCCACGTGCTTCAGCCGGTCGATCGACAGGGTCACCTTGGCGGTCATGGGTTGCCGCAAGAACCGTTGAAGCTTCGACACCTTGTCGCTCGCGTAGACTTTGATCGCGTCGCTGGTCGCCATGTGCCGGAAGGTGATGCTGATGTTCAAGGGTGACTCCTCAGGGTTTGGGCTCAGAACAGCCGCTTCCTCTTGCTCGAAGACAGAATCCCGAGCATCTCGCGGTACTTCGCCACGGTGCGCCGGGCAATCTTGATCCCCTCCACCTTCTCCAGAAGGTCGACGATGGCCTGATCGGACAACGGGTTCTCCTTGTCCTCGTCGTCGATGATCTTCTTGATGGCCTGCTTGACGCTCTCGCTCGCGATGTCGTCTTCCCCCACGCGGCGAATGCTGGAATTGAAGAAGTACTTCAGCTCGAACAGGCCCTGGGGCGTGTGCATGTACTTGTTGGTGGTCACGCGCGAGATGGTCGACTCGTGCATGCCCACGGCTTCCGCCACGTCGCGCAAGATCATCGGCTTGAGGTGGGCCACGCCGTGGTCGAAGAAGTCGCGTTGCTTCTCGACGATCGACTCGGCCACCTTGATGATGGTCTTGCGGCGCTGCTCGATGGCGCGGATCAGCCACTGCGCGTTGCGCAGCTTCTCGCCGATGAACTCCTTGGCCGAGGGGTCCGCCATCAGCTTCTTGGTCAGCGCCTCGTTGATGTACAGGCGCTGCACGCCCTTGTCGTTGTCCATCACCCTCAGCTCTTGGCCGTCTTTGACCACGTAGACGTCGGGGGTGATGCCGATCGAGCGGTCGTCGGTGTCGGTGAAGTTGCGCGCCGGACGGCTCTCGAGCTTCTGGATCTCTTTCGCGGCCTCGTACACCTCTTCGACCGGGATCTTCATCTCGCGGGCGATGGCCTGGTAGTTGTGCTTCTCGAGGTGGTGCAGGTGGCTGTTGATGATCTCGGTCTCGATCTCGTCGAAGCCGATGGCCTTGGCCTGCACCAGCAGGCACTCGCGCAGGTCACGGCAGGCCACCCCGATCGGATCGAAGTTCTGGATCAGCTCGAGCACGTCCGGGGCGTCTTCGGGGTGTAGCCCGGCCTCTTCTGCCAGGTCCTCGATGGTCAGGTCGGGGGTGCGCGTGCCGTCGGGGCGCTCGACGCCCTCCAGGTCCAGATAGCCCTTCTCGTCCAGGTTGCCGATCACCAGCTCGGCGAAGAGCCGCTCGTGCTCGGTGAAGTCGCTGGTCGAGAGCTGCCACAGCAGGTGGTCTTGCAGGCTGCGGGGCTTGGTCAGGTTCTGCTCGATCGGGGGCAGCTCGTCGAAGCCCCCACGGTTGCCCGGAACCGACTGCTGCAGCGTGCGGTTTTCCAGGAATTTCTCCCAGTCGACCTCGCGCGCCGCCTTCTCGCTCTCGCGGGTGTCGGCGGTCTCGGTAGCGGCGCGCTCGAGCTTGTCCTCGGCGGCCTGCGACTTGGCGCGCGAGCGCTCGTCGCCGCCGCTGCGCCCCTCGATGTCCTCGTCCGAGAGCACCGGGTTGTTGTCGAGCTCTTTCCGGACCTCGTCGATCAGCTCGAGCCGAGACAGCTGCAGGAGCTTGATGGCCTGCTGCAGCTGCGGCGTCATCACCAGCTGCTGGGACAAGCGGAGCTGCTGCTTGATTTCCATGGTGTTTCTGCGCGGGAGCCCCGAGCCGGGGCGCGTCAGTGGGCGAGTCTAGCAGGTCGCAGCAAAAAACGGGCCCACCAAAAGTCACCCCAAGTACCGACGCCGGACGGCCGGGTGTTCCAGGAACTCGGCCGGGCCGCAGGTCACCTCGACCCGGCCGTCGAGCAAGAGCAGGACCCGGTCGCAGAACGAGAGCGCCTCGCTCACCCGGTGGTCCGCGACCAGCACCGCCATGCCGGCTTCGGCGCGGGTTCGAAGGATGCGGCCGATGCGCTGTGCTCCCGTCGGGTCCACCCCTGCCAGGGGCTCGTCGCACAGCAACACGCGCGGTTCGGTGGTGAGGGCCCGCGCCAGCTCGAGCCGCCGGCGCTCGCCCCCGGACAGGTCCCGCGCACGGATCGCCAGCCGCCCCTCCAGCTCGACCTCGGCGGCGCGCTGGCCGACGGGCTTCGC
The DNA here is from genome assembly GCA_023150915.1 of Polyangiaceae bacterium. Classification (GTDB taxonomy): domain Bacteria; phylum Myxococcota_A; class Polyangia; order Polyangiales; family Polyangiaceae; genus JADJKB01. The sequence goes on along the minus strand of JAKLKA010000111.1, from coordinate 6,255 downwards.
GGTCCTGGCGATCCGGCCGAAGGCCTTCAGGTTGGCGTCCACGTCCAGGTCGAAGAGCACGCTTGGTGTCTGCGGCACATAGCCCAAGCCGCGCTGCGCGCGTTTCCAGAGCGGCAGGCCCGTGACGTCTTCGCCCCCCAGGCGCACGCTGCCGCGGCCGGGACGAAGCTCGCCCGAGAGCGCGCGAAACAGCGTGCTCTTCCCTGCCCCGCTGGGCCCGAGCACGCCCAGCACCTGACCGGCCTCGACTGCGAGGCTGACGCCTCTCAAGATCTCCGCGCCGCCGAGCGTGACGGTCAGATCGTCGGCTGCCAGCGCCGGTGAGCTCATCCCCGCCAGCGTATCAGCGAGTGGGCGGCTCGACGGGGATCGACCCTTTGACGTCCTGGAGCGTGAGCTTCTTCGTGGCCAGATCGATGGTGGCCTTGTCGGCCTCGACCCAGCCCTTGCCGCGGGCCAGCCGGACGCCGCCGCTGAGCGTCACCTCGCGCTTGGCCAGATCGACGGCCACCGAGCTGGCCGTTGCATCGATGCCCTTGACCCGAGCGCGCACCCCGCCCGAGCCCTTGACCCAGCGCACGCGCGGCGCCTGGTCGTAGCGGATCTCGACCTTCGGGCAGGTGACGGTCAGCTCGCCCAGCTTGGCTTCGACGTTGCCTTCGAGCAGCGCCGTCCCCTTGTCGATGTCGATGTCGAGCTGGTTGGCCTTGATGTCGAGCTTCTCGCCCTCGACCACGGCCAAGGGCCCCGCGGCGGCCGGCGTGACCACGGCGCTGGCGGTGGCGAGCGCCAGCGCACACGCCAGACCGCCGAGCAAAGGCCGCAGAGCACTCATGGATGCCTCGAATCTAGCACGTGAGACGGGCCAAAGCCGGCGCCGATTCACGCGAGCATCTGGCAAAGAGTGCGCGTTCGGGCCAAGAGGGGCACCGGCGGCTCGAAGCCCAGCTCCGAGCCGAGCTCGGCCAGGGCCCGAGCGGCTTCTTCTGCCAGCGCCACCACCAGGTCCCGGCGCTCGGCCGTGCCCGCGAGGAGGGACACCGCCGACATGGCCGCCAGCGCCTCGACCCGCGGGGCGAGGGCGCGGCGGATCTCGGGGCCCTCGTCCGGGGCGACGCCCAGCGCCGCAGTCAGCGCCGAGACCAGCGGCGTGGCGAGCACCGCCCGGGCCCGGGCCCGCACGAAGCGCCGTGCGGCCGGATCTTCGACGATCGTGGCGACCGGTCGGGTGTCGGCCAGGAAGGCGGCGATGGCGGCGTCACATGCCGGCTCGAGCGTCCGCACCATCCGGTCGCGCTCGCCCAGCAGCGCCTCGGCGTCGCCCAGGCGCTTCACCAGAGCGGCGCGCCGCGCGTGCTCGGCGGCGTGCTCGCGTGTGAGCGCGTCGGCGCGTTCCGAGAGCCGCAGCGCGATCTCCCGACAGCGCCGCCGGAGCACGCGAGCCTTCAGCGCATCGCTGGCACCGACCAGCACGCCCTCGACCAGCGCCTCGACCTGGGCGAACCGCGAGCGGGCCAGCGCGTCGGCGTCCCCGGCCTTGCCGGCCAGGGCAAGCCGCGCAGAAAACGCCACCACCGCGGCCTCGGTCGTCACTCCGGCCCGGGCCAGCCCGGCCTGGACGTGCTCGAGCGCGCGGGCCAGCGCGTCGGCGTCGGGGAGCCGGTCCAGCTTGTTGAGCAGCACCACCAGCGGCAGCCCCTGCTCGCGGATCTCTTCGAGCACCACGCGCTCGCTGTCTTTGAGCGGTTGGGTCGCGTCGAGCAGCCAGAGCGCGACATGGGCCTGCCGAAACGCGGCCCGCGCCGAGGCCGCGTGGGCGCTGTCGGGCGCGTTGAAGCCCGGCGTGTCGACCAGCTCCAGCTTTCGCAAGAGCTCGAGCGGCGCGTAGATCCCCACCCGCCGCACGTGCTCGGGCGGCACTTCGCCCAGGGCACGACGCAGCTCGGCGTGGGGCACCACCCGGTCGGGCCCGCCGTCGCTGCGCTCGATGCGCGCGAAGCGATCTGGCGCCCACACCAGATGGTTCAGGGTGGCCGTGGTGGGCAGCACGCCCACGGGGGCCACGTCTTCGCCGATCAAGGCGTTGATCAGCGACGACTTCCCAGCGTTGAACTCGCCCACGATGGCCACCCGGAGCGGTCGGTCCAGGTCGCGCTCGACCTGGGCGATGTCGGGCCAAGTGTCGAAGTCGGCCAGCCCGCGCGCCAAGCGACGCAGCTCGACGATCAGCTCGGCGAAGCGCGGCGGCGCGCCCTGGGGCAGCCAGTGCGCGAACACCTCGCGGCGCAGCGCTTCGGCCCACTCGCCGTCGCTGCCGTCCAGCGCCGCCAGCCGTGCGTCGTCGGTCTGGGCGTCGAGCGCGGCGACCAGCGCGGCGACCGGCGGCGAGAGCGCGGCGACCCGGCTCGAGGCGTGCTTCAGCCGCTGTGCCGAGCGCGCCTCGAGCGCCAGCGCCAGATAGCGTTCCGCCACCCCGGGCGCGGCGCCGTCTGCGGCCTCGCCCAGCGCAGCCAGCGCCGCGTCCATCGCGCCCTCGGCGCGGGCGAACGCCGCCCGCAGCAGCGGGTCGCTGGCGATGCCCACGTCCTTCGCCAGGCCAAGCAGCTGCTGCCGCCGCCGAGCGTCGGCCTGATGGGACACGTGGGCGGCAAGCGCTGGGATCAGACCCGGGGCCGCCAAGAGCACCGCTCGCGACCAGGCGTCGGGCGCCGAGGGGTCCGCGGTCAGCGAAAGCAGGCGCGCCCGCACCAGCCACGCGCGCGCGTCGAGCACCGGCGGCACCGGCAGGGTCGAGCCCAGCTCGCGGGCCAGAGCCTCGTCTCCCGCGTCGAGCGCCATCTCGACCCGGCGCCAGACAGCCGCCTCCGAGCGGCGACCGGCCAGGCTGAGCTGACTCAGCCAGCGCTCGGCGCGCGCGCTGTCGCCCCGCGCACAGTCCCGGTCCGCCAGCCACAGGCGCGCGGCGTCGGCGGCGCTGGCGGGCTCGGCCAGCTCGGCCGAGCGAAACAGGTCGTCGTCGGGGGTCTGCCCCAGTCGATGCCGCGCCTGCGCCAGTCGGTACCAGACGTCGGCGCGAAACGGCAGCTCGCGGCTCAGGCGCTCGAGGGCCTCGACCACCTCGTGATCGAGCAGCGCTGCCTCGGCGGCGTCGGCCCAGAGCAGAAGCCCCACGCGCGAGCGCGGCAGCTCGTCCACGATCGAAAGCGCGCTCTCCCGAGCGTCCCACGCCCGGCCCGCCTCGAGCGCGCGCAGGGCGTCCAGTCGATGGCGCTCGGCGCCACGGGCCAAGAGCTCGACGCGCGACAGCCAGTCGACGAGTTGATCGGAGAGGCGGGCCATGGGCCGGCCAGGTCAGCGTACCAGGGTGAGCTTGGCAGCGACTCCGAAACCGGCGATGTGGCCGCTCTCTTCCGCGACGTAGACGTCACAGCGCTCGTCGACTCGGAGCAGATCGGGGATCAGATCGGTCGGCACGGTCCCCAAGATCTCGCCGTCCCGCGGGCGCACCACGTGGACCTGGTGCTGGGGCACGAAGAGCGCACCGCTGCGCAGCACGGGCTCGAGCCGGCGGGGCTGGTCGGCGTCCACATGGCGAGGAAAGACGTGGCTGTACCGCACGGCCCCGCTGTCGCCGTCGAGACACAAGAGCGTGCCCGACGCGCTGTTGCCCACCAGATCTTTGTCCACCGCCAGCCACGAGGTGGTCGGCGCGCCGATCCCCGGCTCGACCGACCACGCCGCCGCGCCGGTGGCGCGGTCGAAGCCGCACAGGCCGCTGCCCCGCCGGTCGCGCGAGGCGATCACCACGCGGGTCGGGGTCAAGAGCGGGGCGTTGCCCGGGGCGGGTCGCTCGTCGATCTCGGCGGACCACGCCGCCTCGCCGCTCCACGGGTCCAGCTTGAGCAAGCGGGCCGTGGTCGCCCCGCTGACCACCGCGAAGGCCGCGTCGTGATCGACCGCCAGGTCGCCGGTGAACGGCAGCCGCTCGCGCATGCGCCACACGACCTCGCCGCTGGCCACGTCGAGCGCGACCAGCACCGAGTCTCCGGCCACCAGCAGCAGCTTGCCGGCCCGCCGCACGCGGTACGCGCCCGGACGCCGCAGGGTGTGCCGCCAGCGCACCTCGCCCGAGACCAGATCGATGGCGGTGATGGTGCGCTCGCCTTCCGCCACCGCCAGCAGCTTGGGCAGGCCGGGCGTGTGCACCACCGCGCCCGCTGCGCCGCCACCGGCGCGGGGCTTGAGATTGAGCGCGAAGCGCGTCTGGCCGTCGTCCAGATCGAGCAGCGCGATGCGTCCGTCGGGCGCGATGCGCGCGATGCCCACCGGCGTGGCCACGCTGGCGGCGCGCGCCACCGGCACGCGCCACAACAGGGTGCCGTGCGCGCGGTGAATGCAGGCCATCTCGCGCTCCGAACCGACAATCAGGCGATCGCCGCACAGGAACGTGCCGCGCAGATCGATGTTCGGCACGGTCGCGACCCAGCGCGGCACGAAGCGCATCTTGCCACCGTGCTCCCAGCGGCCACGGCTCTCGGCGCGGCGGGGTGGCACCGAGAACGAGCGATAGCTCTCGGGCTGGCTGTTGGTCAGCGAGTCGTCGGCCAGGGCGTCTTCGACCCGCTCGGAGAGCGCCCGCGCCTGGGCCACCAGGGTCGAGAGGCGCAGGTTCTGGGCCTGGGTCGGATCGGCTGCGACCAGTGCGTCGCACAGGCCACGGGCGAAGCGCACGAACGACTGCACCAGGGCTGCGGGCTCGAGCGCAGGGAACGTGATGCGCTCGGACCCGCACGCCGGGCTCTGCACGCTGAGCGAGAGCGGCAGGTCGCCCACGCCGCGCTGCACCGACACGCGAGTGCTGCCCAGCTCGACCCGACGGAACAACGCGCGCCCATGTTGCCAGGCGTCCAGGGCGTCGTCGGCCAGCGCCAGAAGCCGCTCGGCCAGCAAGAACAGGTGCACGTTGCCGAGCGGCGCGCTCTTGCCGCGGATCTTCAGCTGCGCCTCGCCGCACACCAAGAGGGCGTGCAGATCGGCCCGCTCGAGCTTGCGTTCCGAGAGCGCCTCGATGCCCGCGGCGCTCTTGCGCAGCTCGGCCCTTGCGTGGACCGCGATGCCGCGCGTGGTGCGCGGCGCGAGCTCGAGCGGCTGGCGCTCGACTCGGGGCAGGGCCACCGCCAGGGTTCCGTCGAGGGCGCGGGCGGCCGCCGCGATCGCGCCTTCGACTGCGCGCCCGGCGCCGGCCACGGGCGCATCACCCAGCGCGCTCTCCAGCGCGCGTCGCAGCTCGCAGAGCGGCACCCGGCGCTCGTGCACCGCCACCTCGGGCAAGGGGCCGCTGCGGAACACCGAGAGCAGCGCCGCCTCGCCGTCCACCTCGAGCCCCAGCTCCCAGACCTCTTGGTCCGAGTAGAGCTGAACGGTCGCCCGCCGCCGCCGCCCTGCGCACAACGCCGCCACGGCGTGGGCGAGCTCGGCCAACACCGGAAGCGCGTGGGACTCTCCCACGCGGGCGGTGACGTTCACGCCGTCTACGACGACGTCGAAGAGTCCCGACAGCGGCTCGAGGGCCGAAGGCGGGGTTTCACGTGGGGGCCGAACGACTACGTGGATCGCGCTCATCCGTGGGCGAAATCGTACGGGACAGGGGTGGGTGAACCCGAACTTTTGCGACCGCTTTGTCGTTCTTTGGACACGGCCGCCGTACGGGGCTAGGCCGAGCCGTGATCGCGGCAGAACGCTGGGGCATGGCTGTCGGCGCGGGATCCGCCGCGGTTTCCCTGGCGCTGCTCTGGGGCTTCACCGTCGACGACGCGTGGATCAGCGCGCGCGTCGCCCACCATCTGGCAACGGGCGTGGGTCATCGCTTCAACGCCGACGGACCGGTGGTCGACGCCGTGACGCCGCTCGGGTTCGCTCACCTGCTGGCGCCCTTCGCGCGCTCCGGGCCCAGCGCCGCGTTCGTCGCGGCGCGGGTGCTGGGCGCCCTCTCGTGGATCGCCGCCGCCGGCTGGCTCGGGCGTCAGCTGGCCTCGTGCGGCGAGCGGCGCTGGCGCTTCGCGCCGCTCGGCTTGGTCGCGATCTCGGTCCCGCTGGGCGCGTGGGCCAGCGCGGGGATGGAGACCGGCCTGGTGACTGCGCTCGCGACGCTGGCCCTGGGCCGCGGCCGCTTCGCGCCGCTGGCTGCGGGGCTGTGCGCGGCGTGGCGCCCCGAGCTCATCCCGTGGGCCATGGCACTCGGCATCGGCACGGCGA
>JAKLKA010000110.1 GCA_023150915.1 Polyangiaceae bacterium | reverse complement strand
GGTCGGGTTCATCAACCTGGGCACGGTGTTGGCCTATTTCCTGGTGCGCAAGGCCGACCGCTGGGGCCGCCGCCGGGTGCTCACCGTCACCATCGCGGGCTACACCGCCTTCACCTTCCTGAGCGGGTTTTCGCCCAACGTGTGGGTGTTTGCCGCCTTCCAGATGATCGCGCGCATCTTCCTCTTGGCCGAGTGGGCCATCAGCAGCGTGATCGCCGCCGAAGAGTTCCCGGCAGCGCGCCGCGGCATGGTGATCGGCGTGATCAGCGCCTCGGGCAGCCTTGGCTCGGTGGTCTGCGCCGGCGTGATCCCGTTCTTGTTGAAGGCTCCGTGGGGTTGGCGCACCGCATATTTCGTGGGCATCATCCCGCTCTTGATCCTGGCCTTTGCGCGCCGCTCGCTGCGCGAGACCCAGCGCTTCGAGCAGCAGGTGAAGACCGAGCAGCAGCGGCCGCTGCTCCAGATCTGGCGCACGCCCTACCGGCGGCGCGTGGCCGAGCTGGGCGCCATCTGGCTTTTGACCTATGTGTGCACCCAGACCAGCGTGACCTACTGGAAAGAGTTCGCGGTGGGCGAGCGCGGCTTTTCGGACGTCCAGGTGGGGCTCTCGATCACCATCGCCGCGCTGGTGGCCATGCCGCTGGTCTTCCTCTCGGGCAAGGCGCTGGACGTCATCGGGCGGCGCCGCGGCGCCCTGGTGATCTACGGGCTTACCTCGGTGGGCACCTTCTGCGCCTACACCTTCCACGATCGCTGGGCGCTCACCGCGGCGCTGATGCTGGGCATCTATGGCGCCAGCGCGTTCTTGCCGGTGATGAACGCCTACACCACCGAGCTCTTTCCCACCGAGCTGCGCGGTGACGCCTTCGCCTGGAGCAACAACCTGATCGGGCGCATCGGCTACGTGGCCTCGCCGGCCGCGGTGGGCTGGTTCGCCCATCAGACCGGGTGGGGAAGCGCCGTGCGGGTCACGGCGTTGTTTCCCCTGCTGGCCGTGGCGCTGATCTTGCTGCTCTTGCCCGAGACGCGCTGTCGCGAGCTCGAGGAGACCGCCGCGCTGTGAACGACTCGCCAAAAACGGAGCCAGCACGAGGCGGCTTCTTCGTGCGGGTGATGCCGGCGCTGCTCTACACCTTCGCCATCTTCTACGGCGGGCTGGTGCGCCCCCGGGGTGGCGGGCTGATGCTGCCCCACGCCGACAAGCTGATGCACGCGCTGGCCTTCGGGCTGATGCAGCTGGTGGTGTTCCGCGCGCTCCGTTTCGAGCTGCCGCGGCTGGGCGTCCGCCGCGTGATCTTGCTGGCGCTGGGCCTGGTGGTCGCCGCCGGCGGGGCGCTCGAGATCGCCCAGTCGTTCACCGGCTATCGCTCGGCCGAGCTGCTCGATCTGCTGGCCGATGCCGCCGGCGCGGGGGTGGCGGCGGCGCTGCTCGCGCGGACGGCAGGACGAGACGCTTGCGCCGGCTCCGCAGAGCCGGAATCATGAGCCCGTGCGTGTGATGGTCTTCGCCGTGTGTGCGGCCCTGGGCTGGGCGCCGATGCAGTGCGCGTCGGATCCGAGCCCGGCCGAGCGCCGCTACGAGACGCCGGGCGAGGCGCTGTACGGGCTCGCCGATCAGTTCAAGGCCAAGGGCGACTCGGCGGCCTGGCGTTCGACCCTCGAGTACCTGGTGGCCCGCTATCCGAACAGCCGCTGGGCCAAGATGGCGAAGGACGATCTCGAAGCCGCGGGCCCGAAGCCCAAGTGATCGCGCCGCGGCTGATCGTGATCAGTGATTTCTCCCGCGGCCCGGCGGCGACGCTGCTCGAGCGAATCGGGCGCGCGCTTGGCCTTGCAAGGCCCGGAGCGGTGCTGCTGCAACTGCGCGAGCACCACAAGCCGGCGCGCGAGCGGCTGGCGCTCGGCGAAACGCTTGCCGCGCTCGCGCGCCGCCACGGGCAGCTCTTCGCGGTCAACGACCGGCTCGATCTGGCCCGGCTCTTGGGCGCCGATGCGGTGCACCTGGGCGAGGCCAGCGTGTCCACCGCCGACGCGCGGCGGCTGATGCCCGAGGCCTTCATCACGCGCGCGTGGCACGGCGGACCCGAGCCCGAGGGCGACGCGCTGGTGCTCTCGCCGATCTTCGAAGCGCGGCACGGCCGGTCGGCGCTGGGCGTGGGCGCACTGGCGGGGGCAACGCGGCCGGTCTACGCGCTGGGCGGCGTGACGGCCGAGGGCGCGGCGCTTTCGCTGGCGGCCGGCGCCGCGGGCGTCGCGGTGGTGGGCGCGGTGCTGGGCGCCGATGACCCGTCGGCGCTGTGCGGCGCGCTCGGGATTCTGCGATAGCGCGATCCGGGGTATACCGCCGGCCGACGTCATGGCCGAGACCCCGTTTTCCCCCGTTTCCACCGAGCTCGACTTCCCGCGTTACGAGCGGCAAATCCTCGAGCTCTGGCGGTCACGACGGATCTTCGAGAAGTCCCTCGAGCTGCGCCCCGCCGACGCGCCGCACTTCGTGTTCTACGAGGGGCCGCCCACCGCCAACGGCGTGCCGCACAACGGCCACGTGCTGACGCGCGTGATGAAAGATCTGTTCCCGCGCTACCAGTCCATGCTCGGAAGGCGCGTGCTGCGCAAGGGCGGCTGGGACACCCACGGCCTGCCGGTCGAGGTCGAGGTCGAGAAAGAGCTGCGCATCCACGGCAAGGCCGCCATCGAAGAGTACGGGGTCGAGCCCTTCGTTGCCCGCTGCATCGAGAGCGTGTTCCGCTACACCACCGAGTGGGAGCGATTGACCGAGCGCATCGGCTTCTGGGTGAGCCTGCCCGATGCGTACGTGACCTATCACAAGAGCTATGTCGAGAGCGTGTGGTGGGCGCTGTCGAACCTGTTCGACAAGGGCCTGCTCTATCAGGGGCACAAGGTGGTCTGGTGGTGGGCGCAGGGCGGCACCGCGCTGTCGAGCGCCGAGGTGGGCCTGGGCTACAAGAGCGTGGACGACCCCAGCGTGTTCGTCGCGTTCCCCCTGGTGGACGAGCCCGATACCGCGCTGGCGGTGTGGACCACCACGCCCTGGACCTTGCCCTCGAACGGCTACGCCGCCGTGCGCCCCGGCGCCAGCTACGCCGTGGTGCGGATCGGCGCCGAGAAGGCCGGCAAAGGCAAGAAACCCAAGCCGCTTCGCCTGGGGCAATCGCAGCTGATCGTGGCCAGCGAGCTGTGCGCCGCGATCGCCGACAAGATCGGCCACGAGCTCGAGGTGGTGCGCACGCTGCGCGGTGAAGAGCTGGTGGGCAGGCGCTATGTGCCGCCCTTCGACACCTATCACCGCGATCGCGCCGGCGCTCGCGTGGCCCTGAAAGAGGGCGGCGACGACGCCATGTGGTGGCGGGTGATCGCCGAAGACTTCGTCACGCTCGACACCGGCGCCGGTATCGTGCACGTGGCGCCGGCCTTCGGTGAAGACGACAACAAGGCCCACGCCAAGCAGCTGCGGCGCTACGCTCAGCCCGACGAGGTCGAGCTGATCTGCGCGGTCAATCCCGACGGCAGCTTCAAGCCCGAGGCGGGCAAGTACGCGGGCCGTTGGGTCAAGGACTGCGACAAAGAGATCTTGGCCGAGCTCAGCGAGCGCGGCGTGCTGATCTTCGACGAGCTCTATCGTCACGACTATCCGTTCTGCTGGCGCTCGGACGACGACCCGCTGATCCAGATGGCGCGCCCGGCGTGGTTCATCCGCACCACCGAGCGCCTGGCCGACGCCATGGCCGACAACCAGGCCGTGAGCTGGCTGCCCGAGCACATCAAAGAGGGGCGTTTCGGCGACTTCCTGCGCAACAACGTGGACTGGGCGCTGTCTCGCGAGCGCTTCTGGGGCACGCCGCTCAACGTGTGGGTGTGCTCGGCGGATCCGGAGCACAAGCACGCGCCCTGCAGCGTGGCCGAGATCGAGAAGCTCTCGCCCACGGCCTTCGACCACTTCCACGCGGCCAAGAAGGCCGACCCCTCGCTGAACCCCCACCTGATCGTGCACAAGCCGTGGATCGATCAGGTGGTGTTCCCGTGCCCACGCTGCGGGGCCGAGATGCGCCGCGTGCCCGAGGTGATCGACTGCTGGTTCGACTCGGGCTGCATGCCCTTCGCGCAGTGGGGCTTCCCCCACGCTCCGGGCTCGATCGAGAAGTTCGACGACGCCTTTCCGGCAGACTTCATCTGCGAGGCCATCGATCAGACCCGCGGCTGGTTCTATTCGCTGCTGATGATCTCGGCCCTGGTGTTCGACCCGGCCACACAGAAGCGCGTCGGCCTCTCGGCGCTCCGGGGCTTTCCACACCCTTACAAGAGCTGCATCGTGCTCGGGCACGTCGGCGACAAGGAAGGCAAGAAAGAGAGCAAGAGCCGCGGCAACTACACGCCGCCCGAGATCATCCTCGACCGGGTGCGGATGGACTTCGGAGTCTTGACCGAGGCCCACGGCGCGAGCGCCCCCGAGGGCAAGGTGCTGATCGCGCGCGAGGATCTGGAGGGCATGGACCTGCAAGAGGGCGCGCGCGTGGTGCTCTATCGCCCCGACGCCCCCGAGCTGAAGCGCGAGCTGGTGATCGAGGCCCACAAGAAGCTGCCTCGGCGCGTGGCGCTGGTGCCGGACTCCGACCGCGCGGCCCTGGGGCTCGAGCCCATCGCGACCGGGCTGGGCTCACGCCCGGCCGAGGTGCCCCGCGTGCCGGCCGCCCAGCGCGTGACGATCGAGGACGAGAGCACGCCGGCGCCGGGCGCCGATGCCTTCCGCTGGTTCTTCTATGCCGCCAGCCCGCCGTGGTCCAACACCCGCCACAGCCTGAGCAACGTGCGCCTGTTGCAGAAGGACTTCCACGTCAAGCTGCGCAACGTCTACTCGTTCTTCACCATCTACGCGAACATCGACGGCTGGCGGCCGACCGACCCGGGGCACGCCGGCCGGCCCGTGGCCGAGCGCTGCCTGCTCGATCGCTGGATGCTCTCGGAGCTGGCGCTGACGGTGCGCGACGTGCGGCGCGCGCTCGACGGCTACCTGGCCTACGACGCGGCGCTGCGCCTGATCGAGCTCACCGAGGCGCTGTCCAACTGGTACGTGCGCCGCAGCCGGCCGCGCTTCTGGGCCAAGGGCCTCGAGGCCGACAAGTGCGACGCTTACGCCACGCTGTACCAGGCCCTGACCACGCTGTCCGAGCTGGCGGCGCCGTTCATCCCGTTCTTCAGCGAAGAGATCTACCAGAACCTGGTGGTGCGGGCCGGCCTGCCCGGCGCGGTCGAGAGCGTGCACTTCGCCGACTATCCGGCGCCCGACGCCAGCGCCATCGACGAGGGCCTGGCTCGAGAGATGGCGGCGGTGCGCCAGGTGGTCAGCCTGGGCCTCTCGGTGCGCACCGCCAATCGCCTCAAGGTGCGGCAACCGCTGAGCCGCGCCGACGTGGTGTTCAACGACCGCGCCACGATGGAGCGCCTCGACAGTCACCGCTCGCTGATCGCGGAAGAGCTGAACGTGCACGAGGTGCGCTTCATGTTCCCCGGGCACGAGCAGGGGGCGGTCAGCTTCAAGCTGAAGCCCAACTTCCGCACCCTGGGGCCGCGCCTCGGAAAGCGCGTGCAAGAGGTCAAGCAGGCGCTCGACGCGGCCGACGGCTCGGCGCTCCACGCCCAGCTCTCGAGCAGCGGCGCCATCGTTCTCGATCTGGGTGGTGAGCGCCTGAGTTTCTCGGGTGACGAGATCGAGGTCAGCGTCTCGGCCGCGGCCGGGTTCGCGGCCGAGACCGGCAAGGTCGGCGTGGTGGTGCTGCACACCACCCTGACCGATGCGCTGATCGACGAGGGCCTGCTGCGCGAGGTGGTGAGCCGCGTGCAGCAAGCCCGGAAGGACCTGGGGCTCGAGTTCACCGACCGCGTCCGGCTCTTCATCGGCGGCAGCCCGCGCGTGCAGCGCATCGTGGGCGACAGTGGCGCACACCTGGCCACCGAATGTCTGGCCAGCGCCGTGACCTCGGGCGACGCGGCCGCGGCGCCGGCCGGCGCCAAGGAGCACGCGCTGGGCGACGAGACCGTGCTGATTGTCGTCGAAAAGCAGTGAACGCAAGTGGCCGAGGCCGGCGCTCTCGCGTAGCATCGGCAGCATGGGCAAGCTTGGATTCCAGTTCCTCGCCCTGGTGGCGGCAGGCAGCTTCTGGGCGTGTGGCGGCGACGACAACCGGCCCGACAACGTCCACGTGACCAGCGGCGGGGGCAGTGGCGGCGGGGGTGGGGGCGGCGGCGGATCGGGCGGCGCGCCGTGCACTCCGGATCCCAGCCAGGGCACCAAGCTGAGCGGCAACCTGATCACCTACAGCGTGTTCATGGACGACCTGCAACCCTTCGCGGGCAAGGCCGAGCTGACCGCGGCCGGCGCCACCTGCAAGTGGGTGACCGCGAAGTACGACTCGGCCGCGGCGCCAGCGGGGGATGCGGGCGCGGCCGAGTTCTTGCTCGAGGGCTGCAAGGCGCAGCCGCAGACCTGGGTGCACATCTATCAGGACAAGGACAGCTCCGAGCCGGTGCTGCCGACGCTGATCGCCGCCAATTCGACGTCCGATCTGCACGCGCTCGACGCCTTCGGGATGGTGCGCGCCCAGGGCGTCAGCGAGGCCTACGGCGCCACCGGGGTCGTGCCCGACCCCGAGAAGGGCACGGTGCTCGTTCAGATCGTGGGCAAGCTGGGCGATCCCATTCCCGGCGTGCAGATCAACGCGGGCACGGCCGCGGCGCCGGCCTTCCCCGGTGTGGCCGGCTGGCAGCTGGGTGGCGAGACCGACTCCACCGGGGTGGCGCTGTTGCTGAACGCCACGTCCAAGCCCTTCCCGGGGGCCGAGATCGCCGTGAACATCCAGCTAGGCAGCGCCAAAGAGGCCTTCAAGTGCCCGGCCGAGACGGGCGCCGTCACCATCTGCTGGATCCTGCCCACGTCGGGGTTCTGATGCGCGCCATCACGCTCGGGCTGGTGGGTGCGGGGCTGCTCTGCGGCGCGCCGGCGCGGGCTGCCGACGTGCCCGCCACGCCCGCGGACTATCTCTCGAAGGTCGCGGCGCTGAAGCCCGGTGACACGCTGAAGCTCGCGGCCGGCGACTACAAGTCCGGCATGAACCTGTTCGACATGAACGGGACCCCGAGCGCGCCAATCGTGATCGAGGGCCCCGCCTCCGGCGCGCCGGCGCGCTTCTTGGGGGTGAGCGGCAAGAACACCATCGACATTCGCGACTCGAGCTACGTCACGATCAAGAATCTGGTGCTCGACGGCCAGAACGTCGACGGCGTGGATGCCATCAAGGCGGGCGGCCAGGCCAAGAACTTTGCTCACCACATCACGATCGAGGGCTGCACCATCACCGGTCACGACGCCAACCAGACGAACCAGCAGATCGTGGGCATCAGCACCAAGATCGTCGCCTGGGACTGGGTCATCCGGAAGAACGTGATCGACGGCGCAGGCACCGGGGCCTATCTCGGCAACTCGGACGGGACGCGGGCCTTCATAGGGGGCCTGATCGAGAACAACCTGTTCAAGAAGACCCTGGGCTACGGCATGCAGATCAAGCACCAGCTGCATCGCCAAGAGGCCGACGTGCCCACCGTGCCCACTGGCCCGCGGGTGACGGTGATTCGGCACAACGTGTTCATCAAGCAGAACCTGCCCAGCCCCGACGGTGCGCGGCCCAATCTGCTGGCCGACGGCTTTCCCGACAGTGGCCCGGGCAGCTCCGACCGCTACGAGATCTACGGCAACTTCTTCTTCCACAACGACGGGGACGCGCTCTTCCAGGGCAGCGGGCGCATCCACTTCCACGACAACCTGCTGGTCGACTCGAAGCACCCCGCGGTGCGGCTGACCGCGCACCAGGGCAAGACGGTGATCGACGCGTTCGTGTACGACAACACCATCTACGACACCGCCAGCGGGATTTCGTTCGGCGCGGCCCCCAGCGGGCAGAAGCTGGTGACCGGCAACGCGATCTTCTCGCCGGCGCCGCTGAGCGGGGTCACCGGCGGCGTGGACAACGTGACCGGCGCGGTCGCCGATGCCGCGAGCCACGTGGTGAGCCCCAGCAAGATCTTGGGCCAGATGGACTTCTACCCGAAGGCCGGCAGCAAGTTGAAGGGCGCGACGGTCGACCTGTCGGCGGCGAAGGGCGACACCGACTACGACCGGGACTTCAACGGCACGCAGCGCGACTTCAGCTATCGCGGCGCATATCAGGGCGAGGGTACCAACCCCGGCTGGAAGCCCGATGCCACGCTGAAGGGCACGACCGGAAGCGCGGGCGGCGGCGGCAGCGGCGGCAGCGGCGGCAGCGCAGGCAGCGCGGGCAGCGCAGGCTCCGGTGGGGCGTCGAGCGGTGGTGGCACGTCGAGCGGTGGCGCGCCGAGCGGTGGCGGGGCGTCGAGCGGTGGCGCCGCCCAGGGCGGCGCGGGGGAAGACGACGACGGCTGCGGCTGCCGCGCCGCGGGCGCCAGCCCGGTGAGCGGGCTTGGCGCGCTCTTCGCCCTGGGGCTTCTGGGGTGGGCGCGGCGCCGGCGCTAGCGCAGGCGGACGGTGCGCTCCAGCTTCTTGCCGATCACGCGCTCGAGCGTCGCCCACAGCTCGTCGCCGGTCTTGTAGGCGATCCAGACCGAACGCTCGGGGTCCCAGTCGAAGTGCCAGGCCTCGCGCTCGGCCGCCATCCAGATCTGCCGTGCGGCGCGGTGCGAGTTCACCACGTAACGACCGCCCTCGCCGAAGTCGAGCGTGAGAATGTCGTTCGAGAGCTCGGCGTCAACGCCGTCGAGGTCGAGGCGATCGAGCGCATCGACCAGCGCGCGCAGCTCGGGTGCCGCGCGCGCTTCGTAGTCCGCTTCGCTCAGCGCGGTCACTGAGTGGGCGCGGGCGCGGGGCCCGGGGTGGCGCCGCCCATGGCAGGGACGCAGGCCGGTGAGACGCACTGGTTGCCCGGCGCGCAGTCGTTGTTGGTCTGGCAGGGCCAGGCGCACTTGCCGACCGCCGTGTTGCAGCGGTGGGTGATGCAGGTGGCGTCGGTCTGGCAGGGGAACGCCATGGCGCCCGGGGTGCTCATGCCCCCGGCCGTGGGCTGCGCCGTGGGCTGCGGTTGCCCGTACCCCGGCTGCGGCTGGCCGTAGCCAGGCTGACCATAACCGGGTTGACCGTATCCGCCCTGCTGGGGCGGAGGATCTTCTTGCTTCTTCTTGCAACCCACGATGACCAGCGTTGGAACGACGGTCGCTACTACCAGACCAAGCAGGGCTTTCCGCATTGGGATCTCCTCGGGATTTAGTACTTGGACGACCGAGCCCGGTCAACTCATCAAAAGGCTCGGCAAGGCTGAGAAAATTCTGGCGATGGCGAGCGGCCAGCCGCTCATTCGGTGCTACCTTCTTGGTTCGAGGCGGATGGGGAACACGGCGGGTGAGGGGGCGGTGGCCATGGCCGCCGCCGGAACGACGGCGGGCGGGCCGGATCAGCGGATTAGTGCCGATTTGCGCTCGGCGCTCAAGCGCCGCCCCGCCCAAGAGGCGCGGCTGGCGGGCGCGCTGCGCGCGCTCTGCCCGCACTCGCCGGCGCTTCGTTCGGTCATGGCCGACGCGCTGGAAACGCTGGTCGCCCGCGGCTCTTACACCCGGCCGCTCTATGCCGCGCTCTCGCGATCGCTCGCGGCCGCGGGGGACAGGCGGGTCGGCGCGCCGCTGAAGCGGGCGCTCGCCGCGGACGACGCGGGCGGGCTGTCCACGCTTTCGGCGGCGTGCTTCAGCGACGACCCGGCGCTCCGCGAGCCGCTCTCGCGCGTGGCCGCCAATCGCCACCCCCACCTGGCACTGGCTGCCGAGATCGCGCGGGTCGCGCGCGGCGAGTCGAACGGCGCGTACGTCGCGTCGCTGGCGCCCAAGATCAAAGAGAGCCATCGCATCGAGCTGTGCACCGAGCTGTTCGTGCCCTTGCTGGCGCACCCTTCGGTGTCGATCGGGGTGGCCCCGGCGCTGGCCGTGCTGCGCGACGCGGAACGCCACCTCGGTCGCTGGCTGGTGCTGGGGCAGATCGCGTCGCGCGCCGGCGACGGCGCGCCGCTGGCCGAGGCGACCGAGCGCGCGCACAGCGGCCCTTCCAGCGCGCGCACGGCCTGGGCGCTGGTCGCGTGGGCGCTGGGCGAGGGCAAGAGCGAGCCGCCCGACGTTCGGCCCAACGTCGAGCTGGTCGCGCGGCTCTCCGATCGCCCAAGCTCGGACCGGGACCCCACGTTCCTGTATCGCCTGGCCGAAGCGCGCGCCCCCAGCGCGCGCGGCATGCTCGAGAGCGTGGCCAAGAGCAGCGCGCTCTCGAGCGAAGGCGCAGTGCGCGCCGCGCTCTACCTGGCGCGGGATCACGGGCGCGACGACCTGCACCAGGCGCTGGTCCACGCCGCAGAGAGCCCCCGCCGCGAGGCCGTGCGCGGGCTGGCGGCGGCCGCGCTGTGGGACCTGGGCGATCGCGAGCGGGTCAAGCGCCTGCGGCCCGAGCTGGCGGCCAGTCGCCAGCTGGCCACCCTGGGTTGGAGCGCCCTGCTCGCCGCCGCCGAGGGCGGAAAGCTGGATCCCGTGCTGACCGAAGCGTCGTATCGTCGCCTTCAGCTCGGATGGATCGACTGAGAGGCCCCGCGTTCGCGCTGGCGCTGGCCGTGACGGGCGCCGCGGCGGCCCGTGCACCCGAAGGGCGAACCCTGGCGCTGGCCGACGGCGGCGCCACGTTGACCGTTCTGGTCGACCGTGACGACGACGACGACGACGGCGCGCCGGACTTCGAGAGCGCGCGGCCCTCGCGTGACGCGCTGAGCGACGTGGTGTGGGTCACCACCCGGCGGCGCACGCTCACCGGCGTCGACGGATCGAGCGTGCGGCTGATCGTGGATGGCAAGCCCATCGCAGCGGATCGGGCGCGGGGCTTGCCGCTCGGCCGCTTCGGGGTTCAGGGCATCGCACCAGGCGTGACGCGGCTCCGGCTGGCGGGCGCCGAGCTCGAGATTCGCGTGCTCGATCTGCTGGCGCTCGACGGCACGGGAGCCAGCGTGGACTTCGCGCGCTCGCACGCGGCGCTCAGTCGGTCGCTGCCCATCGACGCGGGCGATCTCGAGGCGCTCTCGTTCGTGGTGGCGGGCCCGGCCGGGCTCTTGCCCCGCTGGGTTCATGTCTCGAGCTTCAAGCCCGACCGCTCGCCCCTGGACACGCTGGGCGACCTGACGTTGAAGCCGCGCCCGTGCCCTGGCGCCGTCCCGTCCGAGGTGGCCTGCGCCACCACCGAGCCGGTGCGTGCGGCCGGCGACGTGGTCGACCGCAGCCACCCCGAGGCGTTCTTGCACTCGGTGCTGGGCGAGGTGGGGGGCCGGCTGCTGATCGGCGTGGGCGAGGCCACCGCGTCGCTCCGGGTGGGCGGCCCGCGTTCGCTCGGCGGCCGACTGCGGGGCAAGCTGCGCGTGCGCCTGGTGCGGATCAGCCCCGGTGGCGAGCCGCCGGTGGGCGGCGACGACGCTGGCGCGCTCGCGGTGGCCCGTGCCGAGCTGCGCACCGCCAACGCGCTCTGGGGGCAGTGCGGCGTGGTGTTCGGCAGCGAGCCCGAGCTCGACGTGGCGGTGGTCGATCCGCCGGGCGCCCACCTGGTGGCCATCGGCTGCGATCTGGGCACGCCCGCCAGCGGCGGCGAGGTCGCGCTCACGGTCGACGCGCGCGAGATCCGGGTCGCCACCCGCCCGGGCCAGACCCCGACGGCGGTGGCCGCGAACCTGGCCGAGGCGCTGCGCCGCGCCGGCTTTCGCGCCGCGGTGAGCCCCAACGCCCTCACCGCGCCGTCGGCGCTGCGCAGCGTGGACGTGATCGTCCGCCGCAAGACCGGCGCGCTGGCCAGCGTCGCGCCGCTGGGTGACCGAGCCAGCAGCGATCCCACTCTGGGCGTGTGCATCGGCGGCGTCGAGCTGTCGGATGGGCTGAGCCACTTCAGCGACTTCGATGCCGCCGCGGGCACGCTGGAAGAGCGCAGCCTGCTCCGGGCCTTCGACGACGGCGACTCCACCACGCTCGAGGTGCTGGTGGTGCCGGCGTTCGCGCGCGCCGGGCGGATCGGCGAGTCGTTCATCTTCGGCGAGGGCGCGGCGGTGCAGAACGCGGTGATCGTGGACCGTGCGGGCGTCCGGGCCGGGGCCCGCTCGTTCGCCGTGGCGCACGAGCTGGGGCACATCTTGCTCGATCTGCCGGGGCACCCTGACGACTATGGCGTCGATCGGCCGTCGCTCTTGATGGACGCCGACGCCACCGATCCCAGCGTGTTCGGTCCCCGCCGCCTCACGCTGGCCGACTGCGAGCGGGCGGTGCGGCAGAGCGGCCCCGGGGCGCCGGTGCCGCTCTTGAAGGCCTGGCCGCTGGCAAAACCGGCTATTCGGGCACGATCTGAGTGAGCTCGGTGCCCGCGGCGTAGGCATAGCTCACGTAGGCGTCGAACCCGTCGACCAGGACACCCACCGGTTGATCGGCGTCGATGCGGTGCACGCCGTCGTCCTGCAATCCGGGGCTGACCTTGTCTTGCTCTTTCGTGGGGTCGATCACCGGGAAGCTGAGCTGACAGCGGTACACCACGAACGGCGGGGTGGGGCTGCCGCGCTCGGCTGCGGTCAGGCCGTCGCCCGGCACCGCGTTGCACGCGGCGATCTCTTGCACTGGCTTGCCGTCGAGCACCACCGACGCCGCCGGCGGCGCGACGATGCGCACGAAGTCGAAGTTGTACTTGTCCGGGGTCAAAAATACGTACGACTTCCGGAACTGCTGCACCGGCGGAATGATGATGCTGCTCGGGTCCCCGCCGGGCAGCCCCCGCGGCACGCCGCCGTCGTCCTGGCTGGCCGACACGCTCTGGAACATGACCGGGGCGTCGCTCTCGAGCACGAACTCTCGGGTCGAGGCGATGTCGGCGTATTCGCCCCGACCCTTCAGGGTGAGCTTTGCCTGCGCGCCGCCCAGCGTGGTGGTGACCTGCGCCCCCGCCTCGGTCACGGCGATCACGCGGAAGTATTCGGGCTGCGCCACCACCCCGATGCTGGCGCCGGCCTTGGCCACCATCTCCGAGCGGTTGGCCGAGATGGTGGCGACGAAGCGCGTGCCGGCGGTGCGGATCGGATCCAGCTGTTCTTCCAGGTGATCGGCGCAACAGCGGCGCTTCGACAGGTTGTCGAAGAACGGCGCGTCGCTGGCCTCGTTGCCGGCGAACACCACCACCGGCTGGTCGGCCCACACCACCGAGCCAGTGAAGTCGGCGTTGAAGTCGTCGGTCTCGAGGTTCAAGACGTCGAACGGGCCCAGCACGTGCTCGACCACGCCGCCCTTGGCCGTGGTGGGCACCGGGCCACCGCCGATGACCCCCGCGCGGGTCTCGACCTTGATCTTGGTGTTTGCCCGGGTGCCCACGATCGTCAAGAAGGCCCGCAGGTCGATCGGATCCGAGGGGTTGAAGTTGGTGTTCGGATCGTCGGTGCTGGCGATGGTCTGCGGCCAGCCCAGCACCACGTAAGAGCGCGCCAGCTGGCCGGGCGTGACCGACAGCGCCTCGACCGGCTTGAGCAGCGAGGCGTCGTTGGAGAACACCGCGGCGTTGAACAGCGGATTGAACTGGTAGGCCACCACCGGGAAGTTGGAGGTGACCCGATAGGCCGCTCGGGTGAGGGCGGTGTGCGTGCCGGTGTCGAACTCGCCCGGCGGCGAGCCGTCGACCTCGCGCGGGCCAAGCTGGAAGACGCGCAGCGACAGCGGGGGGATCTTGGCCGTGGCCACGCTGAGCGGGGCGTTCGCCTGCCCGGGCACGGTGTCGTCCCGCTCGATCAGCACCTCGGCGAACACGTCGGGTTGGGGGTTGCTCACCACCACCGAGTACTGCTGGGCCGCTGCATTCAGGCCCGCGCCCACGTTGGCGTTGTCCAGATCGACCGCCCAGTATTCGCAGCCCACGTTGCTGCGCTGTACCTTGGCCTTCGCGCACAGCTGGGTGCACTGCCCCGCGCGGCAGGCCACGCCCTGGCTCACGTCGCAGGTCTCGCCCTGGCTCTCGCTGTCGCCCGTGCCGTCGCACAAGAGCGTGGTCTGGCCGTCGCAGCGCCGCGAGTCGGGGAGGCAAAGCTTGCACTCCCACTTGTCGGGCACGCACACCAGCCCCTGAGCGGCGCAGTCGGTGACCATGGTCCACGCGGCTCCGTCGTTGGTCTGCTCGCAGCGCTCGATGGCGGTGGTGCAGCGCATCTCGCCCACCTCGCAGGCCGGCCCCGGGCCGTCGTCGCCGCCCAGCCAGCGGTCCGCGCGATCGAAGCCGCAGCTCGCGATCAGCGCGCCGCCCAGCGCCAGGGCCAGGGTGCGGCGAACGAGCCTAGAGGTGCGCATGGAAGACGTCGCTGGCGTACGCATTCCAGCCGCGATCATCGAGCTGCCGATAGCGCAGGCTGCCGTAGTCGAAGTTCAGGATGCTCGCGCGGGTGACGCTGAAGGTGATGTTGCCGGGCAAGAGCGCGAGCTCGGCGCCGAGCTGGGCCAGATCCGGGAGCGCGGTCGCGCCAGCGCCCGCCGGGGCGGCGATGGTCCAGCTCACCAGGCCGCCGCCGCTCTGCGCCACGATCACCGTGAGGTCGACCGGCCGCCCCCCCGGGGCGGCGCCCCAGGCGAGCGCCGTGGCGTTCCACACGCCGTTGGCGCCGGGGGTGGTCAGGACCGGGATCTCGACGAACGGGTCGAGGCTGACGACCTCGGCGGTGGTGGTGGTCGCCGAGAGGCCCACCACCGAGCGTGGCGAGGTGCCCGCCACCCCGGTGACCGCGCTGCCGGTGTAGACGTACTGGCTCGAGGCCAGGCCTTTGATCAGCGGCGGCACGCCCACGAACGACAGCGGCCCGACCACCGGCAAGAGCTTCTCTTTCACGCCCACCGGCAAGAGCGCGTAGCCCAGCTCGTTCACCCGGATGGCGACGCTGACCTTGGCGCGATCGGGCCCCTTCAGCGTCGGCGACGGGCCGGTCAGATCGATCTTGAAGGCGTGGTCCAGCGGGATGTCCATCGCGATGAACACGTCGCTGGTCACCTTGCCGGGCGCCGCCGAGACGCCCTTCGCCAGGCCCATGGCGTAGGCCTTGAAGTACGGCGGACTGGCCACGCGGTTCTCGATGCCGGCCAGGGCATACAGGCTCACGTTGCCGGTCTGCGAGCTGACCACGAACTCGTAGCCGATGGTGCCGTCGGCGGCGGGGGTCACCGCGTCGGAGGCGTTCGGCAGGTTGAAGCCGTAGGTGGGGGTGCTGGCCAGCGGCAGCACGTAGGCCACGGCCTTCTCGTCGGCGCTCTTCGGCTCGGGAATGTTGTTCCAGGCGGCGCGCTGCTCGAACTCTTTCTTGCTCTTCCACACCAGCTGACCGGTGATGGCCGCGCCCAGCGTCGGCGAGCCGCCCACCGGGGGCGGGTCGCCCTCTTCGGCGCACTTCGGCGACAGCACTGGATCCAGGTAGACGGTCACGGTGTCGACCGGCACGTCCACGAAGGTGATGGGCTGAAAGCACTTCTTGGCGACGGTGACGGTCTGCTTCGGGCCGAGCTTGCCGTCCTGGAAGAGGGTGACGCCAGCCGCGTCGGTCTTCTGCACCAGCGCGGTGGCCAGATCGGTGCCCACGATGGCGGTGGCGGCCGGAAGCACCTCGCCGGTGTAGCCGTCGAGCGCGATCACCTTCAGCTGCCCCTTCAGCGGGTTGCCGCTCAGGCCGCCTTTGTAGCCGTTGTCGCTGTCGCCGTAGGTGAAGGCGTCCAGCACGTCCACGCTCACTGCGTCTTCGGTGGTCACGCGGATCGACTTCGTGCCGGGGGTGCTCTTGGGCGTCTTGCACTCGAGCTCGGTGCCGCTCACGACTTTCAGGTCGGTGCACGGCAAGAAGTCGACCAGCACCTTCACCTGGGCGTTCCACTGGGTGCCCTGACCCAAGAGCTTGATCAGCGTGCCCCCAGAGGTCGGCCCGCTCTTCGGCTCGGCATAGAAGGCGTCGTATTCGTAGCCGCCGATCAGCGTGCGCTTCGTCGAGGCGTCGTCGCCGTTCTGCACCGTCACGTCCACCGGGCCCGCGCTGCCCGGTGGCACCACCACCTGCACGCGCTCGGCGTCGATCGGC
Organism: Polyangiaceae bacterium; assembly: GCA_023150915.1. Classification (GTDB taxonomy): domain Bacteria; phylum Myxococcota_A; class Polyangia; order Polyangiales; family Polyangiaceae; genus JADJKB01. The sequence continues at coordinate 7,554 of JAKLKA010000110.1, read as the reverse complement.
ACCAGATCGGAGCTGGGGATCTCGTTGCCCGCGAACCACACCCGCGCCTTGCTGGTGAAGCCGTTGCCGCTCACCGTCACGGTCTGCCCGCCGTTCCACGCGCCGTGGGGCGGATCGACCCCCAGCACCGCGTGCGGATCGCTCGGCGGCAGCTCGCTCTTGGTGTCGCCACCGCCGCCGTCGATCACCAGCGGCGGCCCGCCGTCGTCCGAGGTGGGCTTCTGGAAGGTGCCCTCGGGCTGGGCCACGCAGCTGCCCGCGATCCCCAAACCCAGCCCCGCGGCCGTCAGCCATCTCCCGAGACGCCGTCTGTGCGAAGTGGCCACGACCCCCGAAAGGTAGGGTGAGGGCAGGGGGGCGGCAAGCAGTCGATTCATCCGCGCCGGCGACCTACCCCCCGCTGTCCACCGGCGGTGGACGCGCGTGGGGGATAGCGGGTCCGGCAGCCCGGCGACGCATTGTCCAGCCGTCCAGCCGGCGCTAGGGTGTCAGGTATGCAGGTTGGAGACCTGACCATCCTCTGGCGGGGCGAGAGCGTCGAGGTCTCGCGGGAAGGCGCCATCGTAGCGACCGGACGCTGGCGTGACGGCGTGCTCGGCGAACGCTCGGGCTCTCTGGACGAAACCGGTGACGATTCGGCACTCTGGCAGGCGATCGAGTCCGCGATCCGGCAGGACGAGGACGCGATCATCGCCAGCGCAACCGCGAAGGCATTTGATGCGCGCGGAGTGGACGTCACGCAAATCGACTGGATGCTGTCGCTGACTCCGCTGGAGAGATTGGCAGCACTCGAGACCCACACCCGCTCGATTGTACGGCTCTTGGGTGATGCGTCGGTCGACTGAAACGGCGAAGCTGCTCGAGGTGTTGTGTCGGCACCGAGTGGAGTTCATCGTCGTAGGCATGACAGCAGGCGTGCTGCAGGGAGCACCGCTGTCCACGTTCGACCTGGATATCGTCTACTCGCGAGCAGGCGAGAACCTCCCCCGGCTCCTGGCGGCCCTGCGGGAAGTCGGTGCCGAGTTCAAGCATGCGGGAGGTCGGCACATCGCTCCGAATGAATCCCACCTCGAGTCCCCGGGTCACAAGTTGCTCGAGACGGCCCTCGGGGAGCTCGACGTGCTGGGCACGATCGACATGAACCTCGGATACCAGGAGCTGCTCAGCGATTGCGTCACCTTGCGCCTCGACGGGTTCGAGGTGCGGGTGCTCTCGTTGCGGCGCCTCATCGAGGTGAAAGAGCGCGCTGGGAGGCCGAAGGATCTGGCCGCGGTGCCTGTTCTGCGCTCGACCTTGGAGCGAAGCGAGGCCAAGAAGAACGAGAAGCAATGAGCATTCCCGCATGCGCATCAACCGATGCGCGGAACTGCGCTTCTCGGTGCGGGTGCGCAAGCGAACGCGGTCACATTCCCAGCGCCGCGCGCTCCGTTTCCTGCGCCCACTCGACGTGGCCGGGCCCCGATAGCCCCTCGAGGATGCGCACCGCCACGCCCTTGCGCGAGCCCTGCTCCTCGGTCGGGCCGACGCACGCCGGGCAGCCGGCGTCGCAGTCGCAGCGCTCGATCAGCGCACGCGCGCGCGACAAGAGGTCGCCGACCCGCTGGTAGATGCGCGGTGCCAGGCCCACCCCGCCGGGCAGCGTGTCGAACAAGAAGATGGTGGGGTCGAAGCCGCCGGTGCGCCCGCTGAACGGATCGCGGCCCGGCGCGCGATCGTCACCGGGCGCGGAGCCGTCGCCCAGCGTCTGGCCGATGTCCCGCGGATCGCACATCAGGCAGAGCGTGCTCACCGTCTCGAGCGCGCGGCCCACGCCGCGCAGGCCATCGACCACGCTGGCGCGCGGCTCGCCCAGCGAGTCCACCAGCGCCTCGGGCAGGGTCAGCCAGAACGCGGTGGTGTGCAGTTGCATCTCGGGCAAGTGCACGTCGCCATAGCCGGCGTTCTCGTGGGTGAAGAACTTGATCTTCTTGTAGCCGGTGACCTTCTCTTCCACCTTCACGTCCCCCGCGCCGATGCGCGCGCGGCCGAAGGGTCGCGACTCGTGCTCTTCGATCACCGCCACGGTGCGATAGGTCAGGGCAGTGGTGAAGTAGTCGGGGGCCACCTTGCGCACGAACGCCTTGTGGTTGTCGTAGTCCAGGCGCTCGACCTGGAACTGCTCGGCGTCGTGCTGATAGATGGCCTGCTCGTGCAGCATGGTGTGGGCGGCGCGCCAGTCGAGCTCGGCGATGCTCTTGTCGGTGGCCACGTCGATGATCACGAAGTTGTCCCAGCCGATGTTGCGCAGCGACACGTTGTTGGCCGGAAAGGCCTCGCCGGACCAGTGGAACGCGCCCCCGGCCTCGTGCACCAGGCCGTGGCTGCTCAGATATTCCAGGGCTTGCCGGGTCTCGCCCGAGTCGAGCGTGAGATAGCGCTCGCCGTGGGCCGCTTCGGGGCGCGCAGGCCGATTACCGGCACCGGTGATGCGAAACGGCGCCTCGAACGCCGCGCACTTCAGGTGCTGGATCAACACCTCGGTGTTGCCCGGATCGATGCGCGCCTCTTCCGCGCCCGAGCCCAGCAGATAGTCGGGGTCGCGGGCCAGGTATTGATCGAGCGCGTCGCTGGAGCAGACCATCAGCGCAATGCTGGTGGTGCCGCGCCGCCCGGCGCGGCCGAAGCGCTGCCAGGTGGCGGCGACCGAGCCGGGGTACCCCACGCACACCACCGCATCGAGATCGCCGATGTCGATGCCCAGCTCGAGGGCATTGGTGGCCACCACGCACAAGATCTCGCCGTTGCGCAGGCCCGCCTCGACCGCGCGCCGGGTCTCGGGCAGGTAGCCCCCGCGGTAGGCCATGATGGCGTTCGGCCCGGCCACGTCGCCGACCTCGGCGCGCAGGTACTTGAGCATCACCTCGACGCTGTTGCGCGACGGGCCGAAGACCAGTGTGGGCACCTTGGCGCGGACCAGGTCGGCGGTGAGGCTCACCGCCTGCTTGAGCGAGCTCTTGCGGATCCCCAGCTCTTCGTTGACGATCGGCGGGTTATACAGGAAGAAATGCCGGCTGGCCCGGGGCGCACCCGAGCGATCGACCAGCGCCACGTCGTCCGGCGCGACGCCGATCAGCCGCGCGGCGTGCTCGCGCGGATTGCCGATGGTGGCGGTGGCCGTGACGAAGGTCGGCTCGCTGCCATGGAAGCGCGCGATGCGCCTGAGGCGCGCGATCACGTGGGCCATGTGCGAGCCGAACACGCCGCGATAGGTGTGCAGCTCGTCCAGCACCACATAGCGCAGCCCCTGGAAGAACCCGGCCCAGCGCGCGTGGTTCGGCAGCACGCCGGCGTGCAGCATGTCGGGGTTGGTGAGCAACACCCGGCAGCGCTCGCGCGCCACGCGGCGCGCGTCGCCCGGCGTGTCGCCGTCGTAGACCGTGGCGGGCAAGTCGAGGCCCGCCTCGGCGATCAGCTCGCGCAGGCTGTGCTCTTGATCGCGCGACAGCGCCTTGGTCGGATAGAGGAAGAGCGCGCTCGCGGTCGGCTCTTCTGCCAGCGCCTCGAGCACCGGCAGGTGGAAGCACAGGCTCTTGCCGCTGGCGGTGGGCGTAGCCACCACCACGTGCCGCGCCGCGCGGGCCGCCGCGATGGCCTCGGCCTGGTGCGTGTACAGCTCGCGGATGCCGCGAGCCGCTAGGGCATGGCGGAGCCCCGGCGCCAGATCGGCGGGAATGGGGGCGCCCGCCCCGCTGCTCTCGCCGATGAGCCGCTCGGCGGCCAGGCAGCGACGCACGGCTCCGGAAGCGAGCCAACCCGAGACCACGGCGTCCACGCCGAGGGTCTCGGCCCAGGGAGCTTGTGACATGCGGATACCTAAACAGATGTGCGGTAGTGCGACAAGGGTCGCCCGGGGCCCTGGCCCTGGCGGGCGGAGTGTCGTAGGTAAGCGCCGGAAATGAGCGACGAGACGGACCCGCCCCGGCCCGATGGCGCGAGCAGCGCTGCGCCGCCGCCCACTGAACAGCCCGCGGCGGAAACCGCGCCGGCGCCCAGCGCCGAGCCCACGGCCGAGCCCGCGGTCGAGCCTGCGGCCGCCCCCGCTCTGGCGCCCGAGCCCTCGGCTCCGAAGCTGCCCAGCCCCGAAGAGCTCGACGCGCTTCGACGTCGCCCCAGCTTCTTGTTCTTCGGGGTGGTCGCAGCGCTCTCGCTGGTCGCCGACATCGGCTCGAAGGCATGGGCCGAGGTGGTGCTCAGCAAGCGCACGGCGATCGATCCTTCCATCCCCCTGATCAAAGATCACCTGGGCTTCACCCTCGCGTACAACCGCGGCGGCGCTTGGGGGCTGCTCCACGACGCGAACGAGAGCATTCGCCGGCCCTTCTTCCTGCTGGTCAGCGTGCTGGCCATTGCGTTCATCGTCTCGCTCTACAGTCGGCTCGCGCCCACGCAACACTCGCTGAAGTGGGGGTTGCCCATGGTGCTCGGCGGCGCGCTCGGTAACCTCTCCGATCGCATCACGCGTTCCAGTGTGGTCGACTTCATCGACTACCACGCGCGCTGGATCGAGAAGATGAACGGCTTCATCGCCAAGTACGCCAAGGGTTGGGCCGTCACCGATCACTGGCCCACCTTCAACGTGGCCGACATCTTCATCTGCATCGGGGTCGCGCTGATGGCGGTCGACATGGTCACCTCGCGGCGCAAGCCGGCGGCGGCGGCCCCGCCCGACGCTCCGCCTCCGCCGCCGCCCCCGCCCGAAGAGCCGATTCGCCCGGCAGAGACCGCCGCACCCCCGGGCGCGAGCTAGGCCGAGGCCCGATGCAGGGTCGGCTGTTCACGCTCTTCGAGGTGCCGTTTCCGAGCTACTTCGTCCTGCTCTTGACGGGTTTTCTGTTCGCGACCATCGCCGGCGCGCTGTGGGCCAAGCGGGTCGGCCAGGACCCCGACGTGGTGGTCGATCTCGGCCTCGCCATGCTGCTCTCGGGCGTGGTGGGCGCGCGCCTGCTGCACGTGATCGCCGACGGGTACTTCATGGACTACGTGCACCTGTGCACCGATCCGTCGAAGGTCGACTGGAAGATCACGCGCGACGAATGTCTCAGCCCGCGTTACGCCGGCGTGTGGGACGCCGCTCGGGCGGTGTGTCACCCGACCGAGGTCGACTGCTTCGCCTGGGCGAAGTTCTGGGCCGGCGGCCTCACGTACTACGGCGGCTTCCTCGGCGCGTCGGCCGCCGCGTGGTTCCTGATGAAGCGCGATCGCTTTCCGTTCTGGAAGGCGGCGGACATGGCCGGCATGGTCATCCCCATCGGCCTGGGTTTCGGCCGCATGGGCTGCCTGCTCGCGGGGTGCTGCTTCGGCACGCCCACCGGCGCGCGTTGGGCGCTGAGCTTTCCGTCGCACAGCCCCGCCAGCGAGTCGCAGTTCAAGGCCGGGCTGATCGCGTCGCCCTTCGAGTCGTCGTTGCCGGTGCATCCCACTCAGGTCTACGAGTCGGCGGCCTCGTTCGGCATCGCCGCGCTGTTGATCCTCGGCCTGCACGGTCGCAAGCGCTACGACGGCCAGATCTTCCTGGCGTTCGTCGCGCTCTACGCGCTGGCGCGCTTCGGTATCGAGTTCTTCCGCAGCGACGACCGCGGCGGGCTCTTGGGGCTCTCGACCTCGCAGTTGATCGGCCTGGGGCTGGTCGCGGGGGTCGTGGTGCTCCACGCGCGCCGGGTCGGAAAGAGGGTTGGCCCGAGCGCCGGCAGCGCCGCATAATCCCCCCATGCGCGCGCGTGCCGTGGGGTTGATGCTGCTGGTGTCCGCGGGTTCGGCCTGCTCGCCCAAGAACGACCGTCCCGAAACGGCGAGCCAAGCCTGCGATTCGGGCGGCTGCGCCAAGCCGGGGCCGGGCGGCGGGGGAGGGGGCACCAGCGGCGATGCCGGCCTCGACGCCGCCTCCGACGCCACCGGCGACGCGGCCGCCGGCGTGACGGTCACCGGCAGCATCGTCGAGCTCACGGGCGACGACTTCTTCAACGCGGTGCCCTTCACCGCCGCCGCCACCGTCAGCCTCGAGGGCGCCGCCGGGCTCGCGGTCGAGGGCACGTACAACGGCTCCGTGTTCACGGTCGAAGGCGCAAAAGATGGGCCGGGTGTCTGGGCGACGGTGACTCCCAGCAAGGTCGGCGTCGTCCTGCCGACGCTGCAGCCCGTCGACACCAGCGCCTCGCCGCTCGAGCTGGCGGTGGTCCCCGCCACCACCCTGGACACCATCTACGCGTTCCTGTCGATCCCGGTGCAGCGCGAGGTGGGCGCGGCTCACGTGGTGGTTCGCTTCCTCAACGCCAAGACCGGGGTGCCGGTCACGGGCGTCACGGTCGCTCACGGCACCGACGTGGTGGCCTATGACACCGGCGGCTCGTGGAGCGACACCGCCCCGGGGACGGGCGTGGCCGGCTACGCGGTGGTGGTCAATGTCTCGACCGGCAAGACGCCCAACCAGCAGAGCTTCAAGTTCAAGGCGCCCACGGCCTCGGCGGGCGTCAGCCTGTGGGTGCAGCCCGACAGCGTGACTTTGGCCGACGTGCTGGTGAACTGACGGCGGCTCTGGTAAGCGCCGCCGGTGGCCAAGCTGATCGACGGCAAGCTGATTGCGAAGGCGGTTCGGGACGAGGTTCGGCTGGGGGTTCAGGCCTTCCTGGCAGAGCGTGGCCGCCGCCCGGGGCTGCACGTGGTGCTGGCCGGCGACGATCCCGCCAGCGCGGTCTACGTGCGCAACAAAGAGAAGGCGGCCGAAGAGGTCGGCATGGCCGGCGCGGTGCACCGGCTGCCCGCCAGCGTGACCGAAGCCGAGCTCCTCGGGCTGGTGCAGCGCCTGAACGCCGATCCGGCGGTCGACGGCATATTGGTCCAGCTCCCCCTGCCGAAGGGGATCGCCGCCGAGAAGATCCTCGACGCCATCGACCCCGCCAAGGACGTCGACGGCTTCCACCCGATCAACGTCGGCGCGCTCTGGACCGGCAAACCCGGGCTCGTGCCCTGCACCCCGCGGGGCTGCATGCGGCTCTTGGCGGAGGCCGGCGTCGCGCTCGCGGGGGCCCGCGCGGTGGTGATCGGTCGCAGCAACATCGTCGGCAAGCCGATGGCGGCGCTGCTCTTGGCCGAGCACGCCACGGTCACCGTGGCGCATTCGCGCACCCGCGACCTGCCGGGGGTCTGTCTTCAAGCCGACGTGATCGTGGCGGCAGTGGGCCGCGCGAAGATGGTTCAACGCGAGTGGGTGAAGCCCGGCGCCGTGGTGATCGACGTGGGCATGAACCGCGACGAGCACGGCAAGCTGTGCGGCGATGTCGACTTCGCCAGTGTCGAGCCGGTGGCCGGCGCCATCACCCCGGTGCCCGGTGGCGTGGGCCCGATGACCATCGCGATGCTGCTGGGCAACACGCTCACCGCCGCGGCCCGGCACTGAATACGCCGGGCCCCTGAGCCCCCGCACGACGTCGCCGGCCCGGCACTGAATACGCCGGGCCCCTGAGCCCCCGCACGACGTCGCCGGCCCGGCACTGAATACGCCGGGCCCCTGAGCCCCCG
>JAKLKA010000002.1 GCA_023150915.1 Polyangiaceae bacterium | reverse complement strand
CTCCCGCCAGTGAGCGCCGTCGCCGCAGGAGATGACTTCTCCCTCGCTCTCGGCGTGGATGGCAGCGTGTGGGCGTGGGGTGCCAACGACGACGGGCAGTTGGGCGACGGAACGCGGTCCTCGCGCTTCACGCCGGTCAGGGTTCGTGGCTTGGAGAACATCTCCAGCACTTTCGCGTTTGGCTTCGGCAGCTTCGGATCCCAGGACGGCCAGTTCGCCCAACCCCGCGGCGTGGCCACTGACGCTGGCAGCGTCTTCGTCGCTGACCAGACCAACAGGGTGCAACGATTCCTGCCAGACGGCACGCTCACTGCGGTCTTCGGCGCGACCGGCACCGGGCCGGGCCAGTTCCTGGGGTCGGCCGGGTTGCACGCCGCGGCCCGGCGCGATGGCACTGCGCTCTACGTGCTCGACCCCGCAGCGGTCGAGGTCCAGAAGTTCGCGATCGTCGCACCGTCCCAGAGTTGCCCCCCGGCAACGGTGGAAGTTCTCTCGTCAGGCGCGCGCGTCTGCTTCGTGACTCGCTGGGGCAACTACGGCAGCGGCAACGGGGATCTGGCCAGCCCGAGCGGGCTCGCGGCCGGCACCGGGGGCGAGGTCTTCGTAGCCGACGCCGGCAACCACCGCGTTCAGCGCTTCGTCCACGTGGCGCTCTCTTCGGCCTGCCCCTCGGGCACCACCGAGGTTTCGGCGGTTGGAGCGGAGAGAACCTGTGCGGCTGGCCACTTCGGGGGGCTAGGCAGCGGTGACGGGCAGCTGTCGGGTCCCCGCGCTGTCGCTTGCGACCCAGACACCTCGGCGCTCTTCGTTGCGGACACCGGCAATCACCGCCTCCAGCGCTTCTCGAAGAACGGGGCTTTCCTGGGCAAATGGGGCTCGTTCGGAACCGGTCCGGGGCAGCTCGACACGCCGGTGGACGTCGACACCGACGGGCTCGGTCGAGTGATCGTCACCGAGGCGGGAAACAAACGCGCTCAGATCTTCACCGCAGGGGGTTCGCTCCTGTCCGTGCTCGGGGGTCCGGGCATGGGAGACGGTCAATTTCAGTCGCCGATCGGTGCAGCGGTCCTGGGCTCCCGTCTCTTCGTGGCGGACTCGCAGCAGCACCGCGTGCAGGCGTTCGACGTTTCAGGTCAGGCGGGCGTCGTGCGGATCGCGGCCGGGGGTCGTCATGGTCTGGCCGTGCGCGCCGACGGGCGGGTTTGGGCTTGGGGCGCGAACGACTCCGGCCAGCTGGGCGCGGGGAGCTCCGCGACCGCGTCATCCACCGTCCCCGTCGGCGTGGTCGATCCTCTCGCTGGGACCGGCTTGCTTTCTGCGTCTGAAGTCGCCGCCGGCGCCCGCCACTCCCTGGCCGTACGAGTCGACGGTTCCGTTCGCGCTTGGGGAGACAACTCGGAAGGGCAACTTGGCGACGGGACGACCACGAATCGCGACGTCGCCACTCCGGTGCTGAACGCGGTCAACGTCACCTCGGTGCGCGCCGGCGCTCTGCACTCGACGGCGTTGACAGCGCTCGGTGGCGTGCTCGCTTGGGGCGGGAGCGCCCAGGGCCAGCTGGGGGACGGGACGTTCGCTGCCCGGGCGGTGCCTGCGGAGGTCCGCGCGCCGTGCAACCCCACTGGCTTCCTGCGAGCCGCGACGGCCCTCGCGGCAGGGTCGAACCACACGATCGCTGTCGGAAGCCTCTGGGGCTGGGGTGCCGATTCCCACGGGCAGCTTGGTGACGGCGGGCTGACCGACCCCAAGCTCGTCGCTACCCCGATTGCGTTCTCGCCGGCTCCGGACTGTTCGGCGGCAGTGGCGTCTCCGGCCACCGTCTGGCCACCCAACGGAGCCTTGATCGGCGTCGACATCACCGGGGTCTCGGGAGGGGCGGGCCCTCTCGAGATTCATGTCACTGACGTCCAGCAGGACGAGCCGCAAGTTGCACCCGGACAGGGCAATGCTGGGCCCGATGCCGTCATCGGCGGCTCGGCAGCGCCCGTCCGGGTCCGCGCCGAACGCTCGGGGACCGGCGACGGACGCGTCTACCACGTCGGCTTCACCGCGCGAGACCCGTCAGGTCGCGAGTGCAAAGGCAACGTCCAGGTGTGCGTCCCGCACCATGCAGGTGCGGAGTGCGGTGACGGCGGTGCGCAATGGGACTCGACGAACCTCGGTGGTCATGGGATCTGCGATACGGCGGAGCCGACGATCATCGACGATTGCCAGGCGTGCATCAGAGCCCGCTGCTGCACGGAGCTTCGAGCGTGCCTTCCGCCCGATCGGTGCAGCCTCGGAGGCCCCTCGGGGGAAGGCGAGCTTGCCTGCCTCACGGACTGCCTGGCTCAGGCTTTCTACAGCGAGAATCCTCTGGGTACCGCGCGCCTTCAGTGTGCGAGCACTTGCTCCAAGCCGCGACCGAAGCCGAGTGCCGCGACGAGCAACCTCCTCGCGTGCATGTTGGGCCTCGACGGTCAGGAGGACTCCTGCATCGTTCAGTGCTTGGGTGCACCGCTCGAATGACCCCTCGGGCCGCGACGGTTTGGCCGCGGGCGCTGCTCGCGGGCGGCATCGCTGCAGCGTGTGCCGTGGGCGCCGCGCCGCGGCCACGACCTTCCGCGCCGAGTCCGCCGAGCGCGCCGGATGCGGGTCCACCCGTCACGCGCAAGCCGAGGCCCGTACCGCCGCCGCCCACCGACGAGTATCCGTACGTCGGTATCTTCAACGGCTACGTCGAGGCATTCCGCGGGGAGGAGATCGACGAGGCATGGGCGAAGCCGACCGAGACGACTTTGAACGAGCAGCTCGCCGAGCTCGACCCCAACGTGGTGAGAGTGCGCCTGCTCGAGTGCCGCTGCGGCCTGTGCATGCTGGGCTTCATCATCGCCCCCGGTGGCGAGGGACCGAACCCGCAACCCGGCGTGGACTACCCGGCCGTGCGCTGGTCCGGATACGAGAAGCACATGCGCGGAATGCGCGCGGACCAATGGGCCGAGGGCCTGGCCTTCCTCGGCCGCCACCCGAAGGACTCTCCGGCGGCGTCGCCCCGGGTCCGGTCGACGGACAGCCCGTGGACCGACCCCGCCTGCGAGGGAGCAATACCCTTCTCACCCACGTGGGAGACCTGGCGCAGAGGCAACAAACTCCACTGGACCGGCATTGGCATCAACCGGATGTACCTCGCCTCTCTGCCGTGCCCGTGTTTGTGCGGGAAACTGCGATCGGATGCTCGCCCAGCATGCCTGTACGAGTCCGGCGGGGGTGTTTATTGTCCGCTGAAGTCTTTCACTGATCGGGGCCTCCCCATCATCGACGGCGACTGGAGCTGCAAACGAACCGAGCCGAGCGCCCGCCGGTAGGTCGCCCGGGGCGTTGCTGAGCTCAGTAGGATCCGGGGCACATCAGCCGCACCCCGCGCTGCTCGTCGAGCTTGCGGTACTCCCCGTCGTTGCACGGTGCGGGGATGACGCGGTCTTGACTGAGATCGATGACCTCGGGTGCCTCGACCGCCTTCTTGGGGGCCGGCGGCGTCAGCCGACGGATCGGCTCTTCTGCGACGAACTTCTGCGGCACTGCCGTGATTTGCACCTCGGGAATGACGACCGCCGCCACGGGCGACGGCATCACGGGCGCCTGGCGCGGCACATAGGGCACTTCGATGACGGGTGGCTGAGGACTGGTGAACAACAGGGGGTTTTGCTGGATCCCCACGGTGACGGCCACAGCACCCGCGCCGAGCACCATCGAGCTGGCTGCCACGGCGGCCTTGATGGTTGCGATCGAGTACATGACGGGCCTCCTGACCGGTTTCGAAGCTGCATCGGACGTGCCACTGCTCGAAGACGGAGGAAGCTCGGGACGGCCCCGGCAATTCGTGCGAGCCCGGCCCGGCGGCCCGCAGTTCCGTCGCCGATGTGCTCTCGAGTCGTGAATGCACCCCGGGGCACCCGCACCGGAGAGCGCCGAATCGAAACCGACTCGGAGCGCGACGCGCGAAAGCGGCGGTCTTGCGCCCGGTGAAAGGAGCTTCTCGTGATGGGGTGGCGTTTGCTGCGCGCCGGCGGCGCGTTGGGTTTGTGTGTTCTGGGCGCGTGCGCCGAGCCGGTGGAGCTCGAGGGGGACTCGCTCGGAGCCGGCGGCGCCGCGCTGGGCGCGTGCAAGCCGCCGACCTGCAGCGCCTGCGGCACCTGCATGGAGATGTGTCTGTGCTCGGGCTCGCCGCTCGCCAAGTGCCAGGGCGTCTGCGCCACGGGCACCGGCGGCAAGACCGGCAGCGGTGGCACGGGCGGCACCGGCGCGACCACCAGTACGGGTGGCGCTGGCGGCACCGGCGCAACGGGTAGCACCGGCGGCAGCGGCGGCTATGGCGGCACCGGCGCGACCGGCGGCTCGGCGGGCACCTGCTCGGTGTCGGTGGGCGACCCGACCTGCGACGCTTGCGTGGCCAAGAGCTGCTGCACGCAGGCCGAGGGGTGCGCCAACGACCCAAGCTGCGGCGCACTGATGAACTGCCTGGCGTCAGCGCCCGAGTGCCAATCGATCACATCGTTCAGCGAGCTCTTGTCGTGCGCCGACAAGGCGTGCCCGGCCTATTCCAGCGGCAAGCCGAGCTTCAGCGCCTATGTGACCTGCATGAGCACGCAGTGCGCCGGCTCGTGCTGAGCCCGCTCAGCACAGCTCGATCAGCCCGGCGGCGCCCATGCCCCCGCCGATGCACATGCTGACGATGCCGCGCTGCTTGCCGCGGCGCTCGAGCTCGCGGATCAGCGTGGCCACCAGCTTGGCGCCGGTGCAGCCCAGCGGGTGGCCAAGGGCGATGGCGCCGCCGTTCGGATTCAGCTTGTCGTCCGGGATGCCCAGCTCGCGCTGCACGTAGACGGCCTGCGCCGCGAACGCTTCGTTCAGCTCGATCACGTCGATGTCGCCCAGGCCAAGGCCGGTCTTCTGCAGCAGCTTCTTGATGGCCGGCACGGGGCCGATGCCCATGATGGCCGGGTCGACGCCGGCGGTGGTGAACGCGCGGAAGTAGGCCTTGGGGCGCAGGCCGAGCTCGGCGGCCTTCGCCTTCGACATCACCAGCGCCGCGGCCGCGCCGTCCGAGAGCGGCGACGAGTTGCCGGGGGTGACGCTGCCACCCAGCATGAAGCTGGGCTTGAGCTGGCTCAACCCTTCCAGCGTGGTGCCCTCGCGGATCAGCTCGTCGGTGCGGAAGTCGCGCTTGGTGCGCTCGCCGCCGCTGAACTCGATGGCTTGCACGGTGACGATCTCGTCCTCGAACTTTCCGGCCTTGCGCGCCGCCGCCGCCTTCGCGTGGCTTCGGACCGCGAACTCGTCCTGCTGGGCGCGGCTGATCTCGAAGCGCTTGGCGACGTTCTCGGCGGTGATGCCCATGGGGGTGTAAGCGCCGGGCATTGCTTCCATCAGCTCGGGGCTGGCGCTGATCTTGTTGCCCGTCATGGGCACGGTGCTCATGCTCTCGACGCCACCCGCGATCACGATGTCGTGGTGGCCGAGCGCGACGGAGCCCGCAGCCAGGGCAATGGCCTGGAGCCCGCTCGAGCAGAAGCGATTGATGGTCATGGCGCTGGTCTCGACCGGGACCCCGCCCAAGATCGCGGCCAGACGGGCCACGTTGAGCCCCTGCTCGCCCTCGGGCATGGCGCAGCCCAAGACCACGTCGTCGACCTGCTCGGGGCGAACCCCGGGCACGCGCGCCAAGAGCCCGCGGATCACGTCGCCCGCCAGCTCGTCGGGGCGTTTGAGGGAGAGCGAGCCCTTCAGGGCGCGGCCCACGGCTGAACGAACGGCTTCGACGATCACGATCTCGCTCATGAAAACCTCTCGCTTCGACGCTTACGCTGGGATCTGGCGGCGAGCAAGCGGGGTATCATCGGCGCATGAAGACGGACGCAGAGATTGCACGCTCGGTCACGCCGCGACCCATCTCGGACATCGCCGACAAGCTCGGGATCTCGCACGAGCGACTGATCCCCTACGGGCGCGACAAGGCCAAGGTCGAGCTCTCGGTCCTTTCCGAGCCGCGCAAGCGCCCGCGCCCGTCGAAGCTGGTCCTGGTCTCGGCCATCACGCCCACGCCCGCCGGCGAAGGCAAGACCACCACCACCATCGGCCTGGGTCAGGCGCTGGCCAAGCTGGGCGAGTCGGTGTGCATCGCGCTGCGCGAACCTTCGCTCGGTCCGTGCATGGGCGTGAAGGGCGGCGCCACCGGCGGGGGCTACAGCCAGGTGATGCCCGCGGACGCCATCAACCTGCACTTCACCGGAGACTTCCACGCCATCACCGCCGCCCACAACCTGCTGGCGGCGGTGCTGGACAACCACATTCACTATAGCTCGGGGGTGCAGATCAACCCGCGCCGCGTGCTGTGGCGCCGCGTGATCGACATGAACGAGCGCGCGCTGCGCAACATCATCATCGGCCTGGGCGGCGTGATGCAGGGCGTGCCGCGCGAGACTGGCTTCGACATCACGGCGGCCTCCGAGATCATGGCCATGCTGTGCCTGGCCGAGGGGTACGACGACTTGCGCCGCCGCATCGAGCGCACCCTGGTGGCGTTCACCTTCGAGGGCAAACCGGTGACCGCCGGCGAGCTCAAGGCCACCGGCGCGGTGCTGGCGCTGCTGAAAGACGCGCTGATGCCCAACCTGGTGCAAACCCTGGAGGGCACCCCCTGTTTCGTGCACGGCGGGCCCTTCGCCAACATCGCCCATGGCTGCAACAGCGTGCTGGCCACGCGCATGGCCATGCACTTCGCCGACTGGACGGTGACCGAGGCGGGTTTTGGCTTCGATCTGGGCGCCGAGAAGTTCTTCGACATCAAGTGCGCCGGCGCCGGGCTGGACACGGCGGCAGTGGTGCTGGTGGCCACCATTCGCGCGCTGAAGATGCACGGTGGCGTGAAGAAGGACGACCTCGCGGCGCCCTCGGCCGCCGCGGTCGAGGCCGGGCTGCCCAACCTCGAGAAGCACGTCGAGAACATCCGCTGCTTCGGCGAGTCACCGGTGGTGGCGCTGAACCGCTTCGGCGCCGACACGGACGAAGAGATCGACGTGGTGCGCCGCTGCTGCGCCAAGCTGGGCGTGCCGTTCGCGCTCAGCGATCATCACGCCCGCGGGGGCGACGGGGCCCTCGAGCTGGCGCGCGCGCTGATCGAGCACGCCGAGGCCAGCCCACAGCCGTTCAAGCCGCTCTACGACTGGAACGCGCCGGTGGTCGACAAGATCCGCACGATCTGTCAGCGCATCTACGGCGCCAACGACGTGGAGCTCACGGCCACCGCCAAGCGCGACCTGGAAGACGTGGAGCGCCTGGGCTATGCCGGCCTGCCGATCTGCATGGCCAAGACCCAGAACTCGCTCTCGGACAACCCGAACCTGCGCGGGCGCCCGACCAACTTCGACGTGACCGTGCGCAACATCCAGATCAACGCCGGCGCCGGCTTCTTGGTGGTGCTGACGGGCGAGATCATGCGCATGCCCGGGCTGCCCAAGCACCCGGCGTCCGAAAACATCGACGTGGTCGACGGGCGGATCGTCGGCTTGCGCTGACTCACGGCTGCAGGACGAAGGTCACGGGGACGACCACGACGGCCGCGCCCCCTTCTGGCGGCGAGAACGCCGCGCCCTTCGCCCGCGCGGCGACGCACGAGGCCACGCTGGGGGGCAGCGAGCCGGTCGCGGACGTGGTCACGCCCTGAACCTCGCCGCCCGCACCGACCCGAAGGGTGATCCGCACGCCCCCCGCGGCATCGGGCCGCTCTTCGAGCCCACGCTTGTAGCAGGCGCGAAAGCCCGCGCGCAGGCCGGCCACGACCTTTGCGGCGTCGCTCACCGTGCTGCCTTGCACCACCGGCGGTTGAGCGATCGCCTCGGGGCGGGGGCCCGCCACCGCGACCTTGCCGCCGGTGTCGCCCAGCCGGACGGACGCGCGGCTGTCCCCCAGCGAGCTGAGCTCGCGCGGTGCGCCCGGAGTGAGCGCGCGACCGCCCCCGAAGGCCAGCGCCGGCCCCCCCGAGACCCCGCGCTCGCTGCGCGCGGCTTCGTCGAGGGCGGCGGTCGCCACCTCGCGCTTCGAGAGCACGCCGTCGGTCGCGGGACGGCCCGTCCCGAGCGCGCCCAGGGTCGCGAGCTCGATCTTCTCGAGCTCGGCACCCAGGCCGGCGGCCGCTTTCGGTTTCGCCGTCGAGGGCGGACCGCCCCCGCCGGGTTTGCCCAAGGTGCGACGGGGCGCATCCGGCTGCGCCGCGCGCGGGCTGTCGGCCGAGGCCTGGGGTTGCTCCACGTCCGGAGCCACCGGCAGCGCCGCCAGCTCGCTGATCACGCCCGAGATGGTGACGGCTTCGTCGAGCACCGGGTCGACCCAGTCCGAATACAAGCTGCCGATCACGGCGAAGTGCGCCGCGAACGAGAACGCTGCGACCAGGGTGGTGACCCAATCGGCGCGCTCGGGATCGCGCAGCAGCGCCAGCGGCAGCTGCGGCGTGAGCCGCACCGGCGCCACCACCCGCTGGAAGAGTAGCCGAACGTCGCCGATCTGGAGCGACCCGCGCGCGTCGGGGCCGAGCGGGATGCGACGCGGAGCCCCCGAGGCGGGCAGCTCGAGCAGCGCGCCACCGTCGTGGACGGTGCCCGCGACGCCAGGCGGGACGAGCAGCAGGTTCTGGCGCAAGAAGACCGGTGTTCTTGCCGGAAGCGCCGGCTCGTCGAGGACGAACGTCGCACGCTCGCTCTGCCCGATGGTGATCTCGCTGTCGCGTCGGAACAGGCGCTCTTCTTCGATGCGCCCCCTGCGCACCAGGGCGACCCGCAGGCAGCGGGGCAGAGAGACCGACGCCGCGCGCATCGCCCGGGTGATGCGCCCGGGCTCGCTGGACAAACCACTGCCTTCACCCGTTCTGGGCTGCATGCACGACTCTCCCGCGTTCGAACTATGACCCGAAGGCGTTGGGACAGCGGTGAGCGCGGGAAGTTCCCGACCTACCAGCTCTCGACGCGCAAGCCCGGCACGCGAAGGAAGTCGTCGTCGTCACGGGTCACCAACGTGGCGCGATGCGCCAACGCGATGGCCGCGATGAGCATGTCGTTGGCGCCGATGGGCTTGCCCGCACGTCGGAGCTCGGTGCGCAGCAAACCATACTCGTGGGCGGCGTCGTCATCGAATGGCAGCGACTCGAACGCCTTGAAGAACCGATCCAGCCGGCGAAGGTTCTCCGGGGCTCGGGAGCCGTTGCGCGCTCCGAACAGCAGCTCGGCCTTGACCACCGAGCACAGCCGAAGCTCGCCGGGCGCGGTGCGCTGAATCCGCGCCTTGAGCTTCGCGTCTTTCTGGTTGAGAAACCCGATACAGATGTTCGTGTCCAAGAGGAGGCTCACGGGGCCTCCAGCTCTTCAGGCGGCGGATCGTCCGGTTTCTGAAGCGTCCCGCGGCAGCTGCCCTGGAGCGTGAAGAACTCGTCCGAGAAGGCCGGGCCAGGTCGCTGGTCGCTGACCAGCTGAGTCAGGTACGCGGACAGACTCTTCCCGGCACGCTTGGCGTCGCGCCGCAGGCGCCGCGCGATGCCGTCCGGAACGTAGAATGTGATCTGAGCCACGTATCCAAGTATACTTGCCACTGCTCGATGCGCCATCAGCCTGATCCCGCTGGCCTCGGCAGGCACTCGATGCAGCGGCACAGGCCGCCGGCATAGCGCGCAGCGTGGTGCGCGAAGCGCTGGTCGAACGCGAGCTCGTACAGCTTGGTCGGTGTCTTGGTGCTCGCGCCGCCAGCGTGCAGGGCGTGCCAGGTCGTTGCCATCAGCGGCGCCAGGCGCCGGCGTATACCCGAGTCGAAGCGCTCGATCTCGCGCGCATGGGGGTGATCGCCCTTGATCTTGGCGAGCAGCCAGATCAGCTCGCGACGCGCGGGTGCGTCCCGCGCCAGGCGGTCCAGAGTGCAGACGTCGAGCTCCGCGGGATCGGCTTCGAACATGGGGTGTCCTCCGAACCCGCGCTTCGCAAGCCGCGGGCCAGACGGACAGGGCGTGATTTCACGGACTTACCGAGCACGGGGGCGGCGATCGCCGCGGCCACGGGTGGCGGCCGCCACTCAGTTCCGAAGCGGCCGGTTGTGCATCAGCATGTGTTGCATGCGGTCGAGCGTGCGCTGCTCACCGCACAGCGAGAGGAACGTCTCGCGCTCGAGATCGAGGATGCGCTGCTCGGGCACCGGACCCGCGGAGCCCGACGGGCCGCCGCACAAGATCCGCGCCAGCTTGCGCGCGATCACGCCGTCGTATTCCGTGGCGAAGCCGCCCGCGACCATGGTGTCGACCAGCATCGAGATGGTGGCGATGCCGCTCTCGCCGGGGAGCACGTAGCTCCTGGGCGCCGGCGGGTGATAGCCCGCTTCAGCCAGACCGATGGCGCGCGCCTTGGCGTCGCCCGCCAGCCGTGCCTTGTCGAAGCTGATGCCGTCGGTCTTGCGGAAGTAGCCCAGCTCTTGCGCCATCAGCGCGCTGGTGGCCACGTTGGCCGTGGCGATGTTCTTGAACACCTGCGCGATCAACGACTGCACGATCACGTCGGCGCCCTCGGGGATGCCCTCGAGCGCGCGCCAGGTCAGGTTCAGGCAGCCGCCGCCCGCCGGGATGAGCCCCACGCCGACCTCGACCAGGCCCGCGTAGGTCTCGGCCGCGGCCTGGACCGCGTCGGCGGCCAGGCACACCTCGAGCCCGCCGCCCACCGCCATGCCGAAGGGCGCGGCAACGACCGGGACCTTGGCGTACTTGAGCCGCTGCACGCCCTGCTGCAGCGCGTTCACCATCTTCTCGAGCTCGGCCCACTGCTGCTGCTGGGCCGCCACGACCACGCCGAACAGGTTGGCACCCACGCTGAAGTGCTCGCCTTCGTTGGCGATGATCAGCGCGCGGAAGTCGCGCTCTGCCCGGTCCGCCGCCTGGTGCAGCATGGCGATCACGTCGGGGTCCAGGCTGTTGGCTTTGCTGCGATAGGTGATCGAGAGCACGCCGTCGCCCACGTCCCACGCCTCGGCGCTCGAGGTGCTGAGCACGGGCTTTTCCCCCTTGCGAAGCAGCGCAATGGGCGCCGCCTTCGGGTCGGACTGCCGGGCGACGTACGCCCCCTTGCCCAGATCGAAGACCTGGTCGCCGCGATAGAACGCGGTGGCGCCGGTGGCCTTCATCTTCTTCACGCACTCGGGGATGGTCAGACCGTCCTTCTCCATGCGGTCGAGCGCTGCCAGAAACCCGATGGCGTCCCAGGTCTCGAAGGGCCCGAGCTCCCAGGCGTAGCCCCAGCGCATGGCGTCGTCGATGGCGGTCACGTCGTCGGTGATCTCGCCGATCATCTTGGCGGCGTAGAGCAGCGCGCGACGAGTGAGCTTCCAGGCGAAGGCGCCGGCCGGGCCCTGATCGTCGTACAGCTTCTTCACCCGCGCGCGGGCGTC
This sequence comes from Polyangiaceae bacterium, assembly GCA_023150915.1. Classification (GTDB taxonomy): domain Bacteria; phylum Myxococcota_A; class Polyangia; order Polyangiales; family Polyangiaceae; genus JADJKB01. Next base: position 125,236 of record JAKLKA010000002.1, on the reverse strand, counting down.
TTCTTCCCCGGCGATCTCCTTGCACTTGGCGCGGATTTCCTTGTTCCCGCCCCGCGAGCGATACGCCTTCTCGTAGGGGTCGAAGGTCTGAACGTCGTCGCCCGTCTTCTTGTAGAAGCCCGCCTTGCTCTTGTTGCCGAGCAGCCCGGCTTTGACCATCTCGCGGATGTACTCGGGGAGCTGGAACACCTCGCGCTCGGGGTCTTGGGTCAACGCCTGATGGCAGTTGTCCGCAACGTGGACCACGGTGTCGAGACCGACCAGATCGGCAGTGCGGAAGCTGGCGCTCTTCGGGTGCGCCATGGGCTCGCCGGTGATGGCGTCCAGATCTTCGGGCGCCAGGCCATCGGCCAGCATCTGCTGGATGCCCCAGAGCATGGCGTGCGTGCCGATGCGGTTGCCGACGAAGTTCGGCGTGTCTTTCGCCCAGACAATGCCCTTGCCCAGCGTTTCGCGGCCGAAGTGCTCGACCCGCGCCCGGACCTGGGTGCTGGTCTCGGGCCCGGCCACCAGCTCGAGCAGCTTCATGTAGCGCACCGGGTTGAAGAAGTGCATCACCAGGAAGCGCTGCTTGAAGCTCGCGCTACGCCCTTCGAGCATGTCCTTTATGCGAAGCCCCGAGGTGTTCGAGGCGATCACGGCGTCGGGGCCCAGCGTCTTCTCGAGGCGCTCGAACAGCGCACGCTTCACGTCCAGGCGCTCGACCACCGCTTCGATCACCAGATCACAGCCGGCGAGCAGAGCGAAATCGTCGTCCAGGTTACCGGTGCGGACCAGCGCTGCACGGCTCTTGTGGAAGAAGGACGCTGGCTTCGACTTGGTCGCCTTGTCGAGGCCGCCTTCGGCGAAGCGGTTGCGCGCGCGCGGGTCCTTCTTCTCGGCGTCGCTCAGGTTCGGCGGAACGATGTCGAGGAGGACGACGTCTACGCTGGCATTGGCAAGGTGGGCGGCGATGCCGGCGCCCATGACGCCGGCGCCGACGACACCGACGCGTCGAATCGGGGTGCTCATGGCCCGGAACCGTTAGCCACCTTCTCAGGGGCATCAAGCGAATTGGATGCGTGGTAAAACGCGGAAGATGAACCGGCTGATTCAGGGGTCGTGCCTCGTTCTCGGGTTGCTCGCCGCGTGTGGCGGGCCACCGCCCACAGCGGCCAAGCCGCCCGAGCCCGCCGGGGCAGCGCCGGCGGCGGCCGAGCCACCGGCCGCGCCTGCCGAAGAGGCAGCGCCCGCCGTTCCCAGGGCACAGATCATCGAGGTCTTGCCGGGCAAGAGCAGCCCAGATGACCGCCGGGTGAAGATCCGTTTCGACAACCCAACCACCAGCCCGTGCACCTTCACCAGCTACACGCTGGTGTGGTCTGGTGGCCGGAAGACCATCGAGGAGAAGCCGTTCGTGATCCCGCCTGGGGGCAAGCGCGAACGCGCGCTGGTCGTCCACCCGAACGACGGCGACCTTGCGAAGCTGAAGGTCGAGGGCTCGGAGGTCGAGGTGAACGCGGGCTGCTCGAAAGAGTGAACCGTGGGCCGCGGGCGGTCAGCGCGAGATGGCCATCATCCCGAACACGAAGACCATCCACAGCACCGTCAGCGCCAGCAGCACCGTCCCGACGATCCCCATGACGCGCCCGGCGACGCCCAGGCCGTCGGGCGGCACCTCGGCGATTGCACAGCACTGCACGTAGGTGTTGCCCTTGACCCAGGCGATGGGCGCCAGGATCTGACACAAGATGATGCCGAGCAGCCCCAGGATGAAGACCGTGGTCGCATCGCTCTTGGTGGCGCCGGGGCCCTCGGTGGGGGGTTGCTGATACGCGGGCTGCACCGGCGGCGGGACGAAGCGCGGGTCGTTCATGGGCTCAGGCCTGCCTCATGCGTACATACCTTCCTGGTCCCATATAGGCTGCGCGGCGAGTCGACGCAAACGTCCGTCAGCTCTTTTCACCTTGGACGACCACGAACGGTGCGCAGTACTCGCCGATGGCGTCGACCGAGGATTGGAAACTTCCGACGTCCTTCTTGACCTCGTCTTCGTCCACGGTCGGCTCGAGCATCAAGCTACCCACGCGCGTGGCCCAGGTGGACATGGTGGCAACACGCACCTTCAGTCCGTGGTGCAGCTTGGGGTGCTGCGGGTCGACCACGGCAACGGCCTCCAGGTAAGCCTTGGTGGCCCGAACCAGAGACTGCGAGGACCCGTCGGCGGTCCGCGCAGCGAGCAGCTGTGACTCTTCGCCCAGGTGCTTGAGGATGTGCGCGCAGTCGTCCGCCTCGGGCCCTGCGCCCAGGGGAGCCCCGGCGGCGGGCGGCGCAACGGGGGTCGGAGGGGTCGCCGAAGAGGGGGCGTGGGCGATGGGCTGGGCGGAGACGACCTTGGAGACGGCCGCGACGGCCGGTTGGGGGGCCGGGCGGGCCGGAGCCTCGGCTGAACGATACGCCACCGCAGGCTGCGAGCCCGCACACCCGACCGCGAACAAGGCCACGACACCGAACATCACGCTCTTCATTGGGTCCTCCGATGGGACCCTCTTCGGCCGCGGGTGCGGGCGAGTTGCGCCCTTTTTTCAGAACGTGCCGGCGACGGCGACCCGGAAGAACGGCCCGGTGGTGGAGAGCTCACCCAGATCCAGCGCGGCGGTGCGCTCTGGGGCGCCAGAGCCTTCGCCCGCTTCGAGCTTCAGCTCGCTGGACTGGGTGAAGCCGTAGCCGCCCTCGGCGATCAGCCAGAACATCAGCGGCACACGCTTGCTGCGCACGTCGAGGAACGCCCACGCGGCCCCGGCGCTGCCGTCCGCGGCGAAGAGCCAGTCCTTCGCGGCCAGGGTCGCCCCGGTCGAGCCGTCGTCGATGCTGGCAATGGTACGTTGCACGCCGGCGGCCGGTCGCACGTACGCGTAGAGCTGCGGCAGCAGGTGATAGCGCGCCTCGGGACCGATCGTCAGCCGATGGGTCTCGAGCGACGTCGGCTCGCCCCGCGCTTCGCCTTCCTTGTTGCCGAAGTCGTAGGTGAGCGCAGCGGCGAACGACAGGGGGCCCGACAGGTACAGGCTGCGCGAAGCGCCGATGCCGCCGGTGGGGTACACGTCGTTGCTCGAGAAGGGATCGAAGCCCCGATCGCCGAAGAACGAGGTGCGCAGACCGAACCAGACTTGCCAGCCGGGCGGCGCGGGCGGGGGCAGAGGCGCTTCGGGCGGCGCGTCCGGCGCGGCGGGCGGCGGCGTGGGCTCGGCCCGCGGCGGCGACAGCCACGGTGAGTACGGAGCGGCCGCCGCAGGGGCGGGCGCCGGCGCGGCCGCGGGGGCAGGCGTCGGGGCGGGTGCCGCGCTGGGCGGGGGGGCAACCGCGGGCTTCTGGTCGACGGGCGGCTGCTCGCCACCCGCGGGCGGCGCGCCCTGAGCTGCTGCGACGCTCGACCACAGCGCACCGGCAAGCACGATACGGCGGATCATTTCTGGAGCCCTCCGAGCAACAGGCCTGGATGAAACCGGCTCTTCGCGGTGTCGGGGTCGAGCCCGTCGAGCACCGTGGCGCCCAGCGACACGGCCGAGCCGTGCTCGCTGGCGTGGAGTGCGATGGCGGCGCGCCCCGAGTCGCGGCGTTCGATGTCGTAGACCGCTGCCACGTCGCGCTCGACCTGGATCGAGGTGGGGTGCAGGTTGGAAAGATCGATGCTGGCAAAATCGGGTGTCCCGGGCCGAAGCGCCCAGGCGCGCTGGCCGTCGGGGGACACGCCCAGCTGGAACCCGCCGGCGTTGGTCAGCATGGGGAAGCTCTGCCGCTTGTCGAGGTCGAGCACGTAGAACTCGCTGGCGGTGGTGCTCTCGAGGATCTTGAGGTGCGCGAACTGGTCACCCGGCACGCTCTTCACCTTCGAGACGGCGATGCCAATGTCATAGTCGTCCACGCTGCGGAAGGGCGTGCCGCTGGTCTTGCCCAGAGACCAGAACGCGATGCCGGTGGTCGAGTCGCTCCAGAGCAGCGCCACGTCGCTCTTCTGCGGCTTGTTCGAGACGTCGTCGGTGACGCGGGTGATGCGCGAATAGGGCTTGGGGAAGTCCACCGTCTCGGGGAAGGTGGTCGCCGGGTCGATCAAGGTCGCGCTCTGGGTCGACGGCACCAGCGCCGCCAAGCGCAGCCCGCCGTCGGTCTGCACGAAGGCAATGCTGCTGGGCACGCCGCCCACGTCGGCCACGTTCACCGTGGCCTTGAACGGCTTCTTGTCGCCCGCCGGCGGCGTGGCCAGGTCGACCACCATCACGTTGGGGTCGTTCGCCAGGCGCACGGCGATGCGCGCGTCGGCGGGGTCGGCCGGATCGCCATCGTGGAACGCGACCTCGGCGGGCGCGCCGCTCGCACCCGAGGGCGTCTTGGGCAAGATCAGCGTGACCTCGTCGCGAGTGAGATCCGAGAGGTCGATGAGCGACACGTCTTGCCCCGTCTCGACCAGGGCGAAGCGCCGGGGTGGGCCGTTCGGCACGCTGAGCTCACTGGTGAAGGTCAGGCGCTCGGGGCGCCCCCCGAAGCTGCGCAGCGTCTTCGACACCGGCTCGAAATTCGGATCTGACAGCTTCACGAAGATCAGCTCGTTGGGGTTCACCACGATGCCGCCGGCGTCGTAGACCACCGCCCATTCACCCTGCGGGTCGACGGCGATGCCCTGGAGTGGATCGGTGAGGGTGTAGCGCGCGGTGACCTTCGGCTGGCTGCTGCCGTCGATCATGGTCAGCGAAGGCAGCTCGTCGTCCGGGTTGCGCCGCGGCTGCACGCCCTTCGACAGCACGAACAGCGAGCCCGAATCTCGCGAGACTTCGGTGGTGACGACGTTCTTCCCCACGCCCAGGGCGGCGACGTGCAGGCTGCGGTCCGACGAGGCCGAGAGCATCAGCACCCGGTCGAGGGCCGTGTCGACCACCGCCACCGAACCGGTGAGCCCCGCGGTCTTCAGCGGAAGCTGGGCCTTCTCGTCCCAGCTGGCCGGGCGATCGCCGCAGCCAGCGACGGCGAGCAGGGTGATGGCGGTCAGAAGCGAGCGTTTCATCCCAGTTCCTCTCATTCGACGACCTTGGCTCCGAGCTCGAAGCCGGTGAGCGTGCGCACCTCGCCGGTGGCGAAGTCGATGAAGGTGATGCGCCCCTCGGGGTGAAGCTGCGCGACGTAGCCCTTGTTGGCAGCGGCCACGATGCCGGTGGCGAGCGGCGGGCTCGCGAGCTTGTCGAAGTCCACCTGCTGGGTCGAGAGCTTGACGCGGTACACGCCGAAGACCTTCTTCAGATCGTCGCGCACCGTGACCAGCGCGTGTTCGCTCTTGGGCGCGGGCTGAATGGCCACGGCGTTGGGCGGGGCGTCGGTACCCAAGATCTTGGGCGACAGCTGGGCCACGGTGGACACCACCGAGAACGCGCCTGCCTTGGTGCTGCCCGCCAGGGTCTTCTGAAGCACCAGGGCGTGCTGGGCATCTGGCGCCGGGAACACGGCGGCCACCGGCGCCTTCAGCGCCACGGTGCGGTGCGACAGATAGCCCGGGCCCGGCACCAGATTCAAGATGGTCAGGTGGTCGCTGGCGACCGCGTTGGTGTAGAGCAGCGCCACGCTGGCATCGGTAGAGAGTGCCACGCTGCCGAACAGCTCGCCGGCGATGGCCTGCTTGTCGATGCTGTTCGGGTCGCTGGCGGCACCGGGCACCGGCAGCACGAACACCTCCGAGGTGTCGCGCACCACGGCCACCGCGCGCTGGCCGTCGTCCGACAGATCGAGATCGGTGACGTGGCCCGAGAGCGGCAGATCGGTGCGCGTGCCGGTCTTCAGCGACACGAACGACACGCTGGCGCTGCCGTCACGCCGGACCAGCGCCCAGTCGCCGTCGGGCGTGAGCGTGACGTCACGAGCCGCCGGGTTGTCGAGGGGGTCGTCGGTGACCTTGACCAGCGCGCTGACGCTGGTGCCCGCAGCGCCGAGATCGATCACCGAGATGCCCGGCTCGGTCACCGCGAACGCCCGGGTCTCGTCGCTGGCAAAGCCGATGCGGGCCGGGCGATAGCCCACACTCAAGATCTTCGCGCTCTCTTTGCCCGGCGCGAGGTCGATGACCGTGACGTCCTGAAAGCCGTCGGTCGGGTCCGGGTTCTGCATTGCCGACGCGTCCGTCCAGGCGACCGCCCACTTGCCCCCCGGGCTCACCGCCCAGGCGTTCGCGCCGCTGTGGGTCTTCAGGGTCTTCTGCGAGAACGCGCCGTCTGCGGCGACGCGGAACAGGGTCGCGTCGTGGCTCTTCACGTTGAGCACGATGGCCGCGTTGGTGCTGCCGCCGGGGATCGCGGCCAGGTAGGTCGGCCCATGACCGGCCTCTGCGATCTTCACGTCGTAGCTGGTGGCGTCGACCAGCGCGACCCGCCCGCTCTCGGGGTTCGCCGCCCACACGTACTTGCCGGTGGCCACGGGGGACCGGAACGAGCTCTCGACTTCCTTCTCGGGCGGCGCGTCGATGCCGGCGTCGACGCTGGTGCCCCCACCCGTGCCGCTTCCGCCAAGTCCGCCGCCGCCGCCGCCGGCAGTGCTTCCGCCCATGCCGCCGGCCGGGGCACCGCCCGCGGCGCTGCCGTCGTCGGCCCCGCAGTGCAACAAGAACACCGAGAGCGCTGCGCCGAACACCCCGATCAAGGTCGCGCGTATCATCACTGGCTCCCGTCCACGACCTTGGCGCCGAGCTCGAAGCCGGTGAGCGTGCGCGCCTTGCCGTCTTGCAGGGTGACGAAGGTGATGCGGCCCTCGGGGTGCTCTTGCGCGACGTAGCCCACGTTCACTGCGGGGACCATGCCGGTGGCAAGGGGCGGGCTCGACAGCTTGAAGGGATCGATCTGCAGCTCGGGCATGCGGACCAGGTACGTGGCGTACAGCTTCTTCGCGTCTTCCCGCACGGTGATCAGCGCGCGATTGCCCTGAATGGCCACGCCCACCGGCGGGGCGTCGGTGCCCTGGATCTTCGGGGGAAGGTCGGCGCTGACCGGGATCACGCTGAACGCCCCCGCCTTCGTGCTGCCGGCGCTGGGCGCGAGCAGCGCCACCGCGTGGGAGCCGTCGGGCGCGGGGAACACCGCCTTGACCGGAGCCTTGAGGGCCACCGTGCGGTGCGTCAGATAGCCGGCACCGGGCGCGGTGTTCAGGAGGGTCAGGTGATCGTTCGGAGTGGCGTTGGTGAACAGCAACGCCACTCCGCCGCCCGTGCTGAGCGACACGCTGCCGAACGACTCGCCATCGATCGTCTTGGTGTCGAAGGTGGTCGGGTTGGAGAAGATCCCCGGGATGGGCAAGAGCGCCACGTCCGAGCTCGTGCTCGGCGGCGCGGCGTCGTCGGCGCCAGCGTCGGCGCTGACGCTGGGCTGCCGCACCACCGCGATGGCGCGCGAGCCGTCGTCGCTCAGATCGAGATCGGTGACCGGGCCCGACAGCTTCACGCTCACACGCTTGCCGTCCGCCAGCGAGACCACCCCCACGTCGCTCGAGCCGTCGCGCCGAACCAGCGCCCACGCTCCGTCCGGGGTGACCGACACGTCGCGCGACGCCGGGCTCTCGAGCGGGTCGTCGGTGACGGGCAGCTCGCTAGTGACGAACGGCCCCTGCCCTGCGTCGAGCTCGATGATCGACAGCCCCGGCTCGGTGACCACGAAGGCGCGCTTCTCGTCGCTGGCGATGAACACCCGCGTGGGGCGATAGCCCACGCTCAGCCGCACCGACTTCGGCTCTTTTCCTGCCAGATCGAGCACCGTGACGTCCTGGAAGCCCTCGGTGGGGTCGGCCTTCTCGATCTTCGCCGCGTCGGTCCAGGCCAGGGCCCAGCGCCCCTTGGCGCTGATGGTCCAACCGTTCGCGTCCGCATGCACCTCCGCCGTCTTGGTGGTGACCTTGCCCTGCTCGTCGGCGAAAAGGACGGTGGCGTCGTGGCTCTTCACGTTGAGCACGATGGCGCGCGCCGCGTTGGGCGCGGACGGGTCGACCAGCGCTGCGAGATGCGTGGGGCCGTTGCCGGCCTCGAAGGTCTGGACCTCGAGGCTGGTGGCGTCGATCAAGGCAACGCGACCGCTCTCGGGATTGGCTGCCCACACGTACTTGCCGGTGGCCACGGGCGACCGGAACGAGCTCTCGATCTCTTTCTCGGGCGGCGGCCCGCTGCCGGCGGCCCCGCCGCTCGAGCTGCCGCCCGAGCCGCCGCAATTCGTGCCGTAGCAGGGGCTGGCGTCTTGGCCCGTGTTGCCCCCAGCCCCGGCGGCGCCCCCTTCGTCGGCGCTGCCGCCGGCACAGTGCACCGCCGTCAGCATCAGGGCCGGCAGCGCCGCGAGACCCAAGACCAGCGAGATCCGACGTCGTGTTTCGCCACCCACGGTGACGCGAGCCTCTGCAATCCACGCGCCAGCAATCAGGGCCGTGAATATTCGCGCCTTATCGGCGTCGGCGCGAGCCGTGCGCCATGACAGCGCTGTCGCGGCCAGTTTTGCGCGCCGTGCGCCAGCTTCGTTGACGCTCGCAGATCGGTGTGTTCCATAGCCCACTACCCATGACGAGCCCCGCGCGTGCGAGCCTTCCGGGTGATGCGTCGCCCGAGGCCCACGCCCTGGCGCGCGCCGCCGGCATCACCGTCACCGTCGCCGACTTGCTGGCGCGCCGCGGGCTGATCGAGCCAGAGGCCCTGGCTCGGTTCATGGATCCGAAGCTGTCGCACCTGACGCCGCCGGACGGCATGGCCGACCGCGACGCGGCGGCCGAGCGCATCGCCTTCGCGATCCGACGGCACGAGCCCATCGCGATCTTCGGTGACTACGACTGCGACGGCATCACCTCGGCCGCCATCTTGACGGGCATCCTCGAGGCCCTGGGCGGCCGGCCCCTGCCCCTCTTGGCCAGCCGCTTCGACGGCGGCTATGGCGTCTCGGCGGCCGCCGTGGAGCGCATCGTGGCCACGGGCGCCAAGCTGCTGGTGACCTGCGACTGCGGCTCGTCCGATCACGCCACGCTGTCCGATGTGCGGGCCCGGGGCATCGACGTGATCGTGATCGATCATCACCTGGTCCCGAGCGAGCCACTGCCCGCGGTTGCGTTCCTGAACCCGCACCGCCCCGAATGCGCCTTCCCCTACAAGGGCCTGGCGTCGTGCGGGCTGGTGCTGAGCGTGGGCGCAGCAGTGCGCGCGCGCCTGGGCCAGGCGCTGGATCTGCGCAGCTGGCTCGATCTGGTCGCCATCGGGACCATCGCCGACGTTGCCCCGCTCGACGGCGACAACCGCGCATTGGTTCGCGCCGGTCTGCGCACACTGGCCGAGGGCCGCCGTCCCGGCGTACGGGCCCTGCTCGAGCTCGCCCGGGTGGACGCCACCCAGGCCCTCTCGGGGGAAGACGTGGCGTTTCGTCTGGCGCCCCGCATCAACGCGCCCGGTCGGCTCGGGCGGCCCGATCTGGCGCTGGACCTGCTGTTGGCCAAGAGCCACGAGGACGCCCGGGCGCTGGGTGCCGAGATCGAGCGCCTGCAGGCCGAGCGCCGCACCATCCAAGAAAAGATGATCGCCGAGGCCGTGCGCGAGATCGAAGAGGCTGGCTATCACCAACGCCCTGCGATCGTGGTCGGGCGCGAGGGGTGGAGCCACGGCATCGTCGGCATCGTGGCCGGGCGTCTGGTCTCGCGTTACGGCAAGCCAGTGATCGCCATCGGCTTCGAGCCCGGCGGGCACGGCCGCGGCTCGGTGCGCGGCCCGAAGGGAGCGCGCCTGCACGACGCACTGACTCAGGTCGGCGAGGTGCTCGATCGCTTCGGCGGTCATCAGGCGGCTGCCGGGGTCGAGGTCCGCCTCGATCGCCTGGGCGACCTGCGCGACGCCTTCGAGCGCGCCATCGAGAGCGCACCTGCTCTGGACGCCGGCGACGAGCACGCCGACACGGTCTGGCTTCACTCGAGCGACACGCCGGCGCGGGTGCTGGCAGACGTGGCGCGACTCGAGCCGTGCGGGCAGGGCAACCCCGCGCCGCGGGTGGCGCTGCGCGCTGAGCTGGTCGCGGCCCGCGAGGTGAAGGGCGGTCACCTGAAGCTCGAGCTCGAGCTGCCCGGCGCCCAACGCATGAGCGGCTTCGGCGTGAGCATGGGGTCGAAGGCGGCCTCGCTCAGCGGCCAGGTGGTGGTGCTTGGCCGGCTGCGGCGCGACGCCTGGCGGGGCGGGGACGCAGTCGAGATGCGCGTCGAAGACGTGATCGCCGGCTGATCACCGCGCCGCCGCGCGCCGCTGCAGGATGGCGTTCGCGACGCGCTCGTTGTGGGCGCAGCCCGCAAACCCGCTGGCGACCATGGCGTGCGCGACCAGGTCGTCGTCAGGACCCCAGCCGCCGGGCAGCGAGCAGGTGTCGAGCTGCACGTTCTGGCCGCCCTCGAGCGTCACGACGACTGCGTCGGGGCGCCACTCGGCGCCGATCACCTGGCGCCAGGGCCAGCGGCGGATTCCGAGCCGCCAGCGGACCACGAGCGCGTCGCGCTCGAAGCCCAGGCGCGGCGCCATCAGCTGGCGGATCAGCGGCAGGCGGCTGAGCGCTCGCACCAGCGCGAAGCGCGACGGGATGCCCACGAGGACGACCGCGTCGAACGCCCCACTCGGTTGCTCGGGCGCCTCGCCGGTCGTGCGCAGCTCGCGAACGCGCCGGGCAAGAGCGAGCACGGGCGTGGCGACGAGCCAGCCAACGGCCGCCAGGGCGAGGCCCGCGAGCCCCCACTGCCACCCGAACGACACCCGAAAGATGGCGGGTCCGAGGCTGATGAGAGCAAACGCGAGCACGATCAGTCCGAAGCTGGCCGCTGCCGCTCGGCGTGCGCGGGAGACGTAACGAAACTGGGGGGGCCGAAGCACGGTCATGGTCATCCCCCTCAGTTCCCGCGCGCGATCTTGCGCTGCTGTGCTTCGAAGACGACGCTGTCGACGCCGTGGCGGAACGCCATGCTGCTCTGATAGGCCTTGGCGAACCGCGGGTCTTTGCTCAGGCGGCTGGACAGCGCGTCGGGGGAATCCACACCGTATTTCTCAGCGAGATTCCGCGCCAGACGGACGTGCGACTCGGCCTGGGACTTCAGCGCCTGCCAGCGCGAGTCGTCCTTCATCAGCGGCGTCAGGATCTTCGACGCGCCGCCGTGTTCACCGCCGACCGCTCGAAGCTCGTAGCCCTGACGGGCGACGTAGTCCTTGGGCAGCGCCGCCGATGCGGTCCAGACGAACGCCAGGTTGATGGCATCGCGCTGATGCGCGTCGCGGATCTCGGCGCCTTCCGCCACCGCCTTGTACAGCGCGAGCACGTGCATGCCGCTGCTGATCACCACGGATGCGGTACCGGCGGCGACCCCCGCGGCACCGTGGGTGGCCATGGCAAGCGCTTTGGCACCGGTCTCGGCGCCCGTCTTGGCGGCACCGATCGCGATGAAGTTCGCCTTCTGGGCCTTCTTGGTCTGCTCCGCGGTCTTCCCTTTGGGGTTTTCGCACTTCTGAGCCACGCCCGACTCGACCGCGGACTCGACGAAGGCCCGGTCACTCCGACTGACACCACTGCAACCCATGTTTCTACCTCCGGGCCCCTCTTCGGCCCGAGGCAGCGGTGAGTTGCGTGGTTTTCTCGCGGCCAGCCCGATCTGCGATCGCACAAAAAAGTCGCGGGGAGCAAGGTCCCTTTCGGAACCCGGCTCCCCGGACAGGGCTACCTACTCAGCTAGCTCAGTTCTTTGCCGAGGCCTTGGGCGTTGCCGCGCCAAGGAGCTCGAACATGTAAGTCTGAGTCCAGCTTGCGTTGGTGTTCGGCGGGTTCGGGAACACCGACAGGTAGGTCGTACCCGCTGCGTTGACCAAGCCACCGGCCATGTGAACGATGGTCGGGCTGCCGACCGCGGCGCGCGCGATCCGGAACTCGACGTAATCGTTGCTCACGCCGCCGGTGTACCCGAGGTCAACCGTGATGGCCGTGTCGCCCCAGGACCCGGGCGCGCCCGGAGTCCACTGGCGGAGCTTGGCCGACAGCGTGTCGTTCTTCCACACCAGGCGATAGAGCAGGTTCTTCGGCAGCGTGGGGTGGCCCGCGCCGTCGGGGGTGGTCGTTCCGGCCACGCCGTTGCCGAAGTACACGCTGACCGTCTCACCGTTCAGGGGCGTGAAGCCCTTGTAGCCGATGTAGAGGTTGGTCGCGTCCCACGACATGTAGGCGACGTCGCCGGCGCCGGTGTCGAGGGCATCGTTCGCAGCGCTGAAGTCGTTGGCGCCGTCGAGGGTGATGGTGTGGGCGTAGGGGTTGAACGAGTACGTACCCTGGACCGTGGACCAAACCATGCCCGCCTTGCACGCCACGACGGAGGTCGCGGTCGTCACGTTCAGGTTGGCAATGGGCTTGGCGCCGCCGGTCGTGTAGTCGGTGCAGCTCCAGCCCGTCCCGAGGTAGGTTTCCAGGGCCGTCTTGCCGCAGAAGTTCGGCTGGGGCGGGATGCTGGTTGCACCTTCCTTGTGACACAGGGTGTAGCCAGCCGCGATGGTCGGCGCGGGGTTCACCGTTGCGGTGACGGCCTGCGGCGACGAGTACGTTGCTGCCGGGCTCGGCGAGAGCGCGATCGGCCCAACCTGGAGCTGGTACGTCTCGCTGGACGCGGCCGAAGCCGGCAAGCCGTTGTTGCTGCACGCGACCACCTTCAGCGTGGCCGAGACGGGGATGAACGTGGTGCAACCGCCACCGCCGCAGCTAATCGTGCTCGAACCGAATCCGCAGCCCGACGGGGTGCACGTGGGCGTGCTGCCGTCGAACGTGTAGCAGAAGAAGTTCGAATACGTGGAGTGGTACGGGTGATCCGCGCTCTCGATCGTGCTGGTCGGCGCGTTGGTGACCGTGCCTTGGATGTAGTCGTTGTACGTGCCGCCCGCCGGAAGAATCTTCGGGGCCTGCATGAAGTACGAGTACGTCCAAGTGGCGACGTCCGACTCCGTCATTTCGGCGGAGCAGCCGATGGCCTTGATGGTGGTCGAGGCCGGGTTGACCATGTGGAAGCTGCTACCGGGGAGCGTGGTACCGCCACCCACGCAGGTCGGCGTGGTGCCGTCCGTCGTGAAGTAGAAGTTGGCGCCCGTGGTGGCCGACTGCCACGCGATGGTCGAGCCGATTGGCACCGCGCCCGGAGCGGGCGAGCCGGTGGTCAGGGTCGGAACCGCGACCTTGAGCACATAGGCGTTCGACGCCGCTGAGGACACGCTCTTGACCTGAGTCGGGTCGCAGGCCTTGGCCTTGACCGTGACGTTGGTCTTCTGGACCAGGTTGTTGATGGTGGTGGTGCCACCGTTCGCGCCCACCGTGCCTGCCGGGACGCAGGTGGTCGAGCCAGAGCTCGCCGCGCAGGTCGCTGCAGTGACCGAAGGATCGCTACCGTCGAGGGTGTAGCAAATCTTCGCGGCCTTGGACGTGTCGTTGTTGGTGAACGTCACGTTGAGGTGGTTGTTGTAGGTCCCGGCGGCCGGCGTGATGGTCGGCTGGGCCATGGTCGAAGCGGACGGGTAGTTCGCGCTGCCGGAGGCCGACTCGAAGTTCGAGCCGCCCGTGCCGTCGTCGCAAGCAATCGCCGACACCGTGGTGTTCGCCGTGACAGCCGAAGCCGGCACGTTGGCGCTGTTGCCGCTCACCTTGGTCAGCCCGGTGCCCGTGCAGGCGCAGGTCGGAACCGCGGCGGTGGTCGAGTAGCAGATGTGGCTGTAGGACTTGCCCGAGCCGTCTTGCGAGATGGTCACGGCCAGGTTTCCCGTGCCCGAGTTCACCGGAGTGCCGGTGGCCGGCGTGAACTTGACGGGCCGAAGCTTCATCAAGAACGGATCGCTGGTCTCGACCTCGGACGGGAGGAACGCCAGGTTGCAGGCGATGCTCTTCAGCACCGTGCTGGTCTTGTTGACGTTGATCGACGAAGCGGTGCTGCCGGTAGCGCAGCTGCTGGCAGTGGTGCCGCAAGCCGGCGTCGAACCGTCGCTGGTGGTGCAGGTCCAGGTGGTGCCGGCGGCGCCAGCGTTGCGCTTGTCGATGGCCGCAGACTGGTCAGCGTAGTACGTGCCGCCGTCGGGCGTGATGGTCGGGGTCTGCAGCTGGAACTTGTAGTCCGCCGGGTAGACCGCCGAGCCCTTGTAGCCGGCCTTGCAAGCCGCGAAGCTCCAGCTCTTGTTGCCCTGCTCGGAATTGATGGTCCAGTTGGTGGGCAGGTTGGCGCCACCGTTGACCAAGATACCGCTGGTGCACGACGGAGCCGAGCTCGGCGGAGCCGTGTATCGCGCGGTGACCGCACCCGTCGTCGCCGACGAGAGCAATGGCATGAGCGTCTTGTTGGTCGGGTCGTAGCCCCAGGTGCCTGGCGCCGGGCCATTGAGCGCGGGCGTGGCAACTTGCAGGGTGTACTTCTGCGCGGGCATCGAGCCGTCTTTCATCCCCGCCTTGCAGGCGATGGCGTTGACGGTCACTTCACCCGTGCTGGGGTTGGTGATCTGCCCGTTGATCGGAACCTGCGTCTGGGCGTTGTAGGTCTGAGCCGTGCCCTGACACACGCCGTTGGTGCAGACCGGGGTCGAGCCATCGAGGGTGAAGCAGATGGTGGCCGCCGGGGTGGTGGTGGTCAACGACAGGAGATAGTCGTTCTCCTGCGTACCAGCCGCCGGGTTCGGGTTCGGCGGGACCACGCTGCCCGGATCGATGTTGATGTCGTAGATCGCCACGCCCACCGTCGAGTCGGTGAAGCCGGGGGCCTCACACATCGCGCGGATGGTCATGTCGGCGCCGACGGCGATCGGCGCGCTGTACACGACGCTGTTCTTGTTCGGGTTGGTCCCGTCCGTCGTGTAGTAGATCGTGGCGCCCGCGGTGGTCGTCGAGATGACGACGCTCTGCGCGGTGGTGTACGTGCCCGCCGGGGGCGCGAACGTGGGGGTCGCGCACGGGTTGCTGACCGTGCCGCCGGTGCCGCCGGTGCCGCCGCCACCGGTGCCGCCACCGCCGATACCGCCGGTGCCGCCGCCGCCGCTGCCAGCAATGCCGCCCTGGCCGCCGGTGCCGCCGCCGCCGGTGCCGCCGGTGCCGCCGCCGCCGGTGCCGCCACCGCCGGTGCCGCCCGTGCTGCCCCCGGAGCCGCCCTTGCCGCCGCCGGATCCCCCGCTCCCCTCGTCGTCCCCACCGCAGCCGACCAAGCCGCTCACGCCAAGGGTGGCCGTGAGGGAAAGGACGGCGAGCTTCCTAAGCCCGTCTGTCTTTATTAGTCTGAGTTTCATTGAGAAACCTCCCGAGCTGGCGGGGATACACGGCTTTGGGCCAGGGTTCAATCGCCAACCGGTAGAAAATGGGACCCTGGCCCGCGCGAGTTTTGCAGGCGGCTGGGCATGGTCACATTTGTCGTCAACGGGCTGACGCTGCTTTCCGCTGGGGGCGGCAGGCGGTGTCCCAAATCGGGTCACGCGGAGCTACCCTGACCGGCGCGTGCAGCCCGTGATCCGCGAACAGGCGCCGCTCATCTCGTTCCGCGGGGTGTGCAAGGCGTTCGGCCCGAAGGTGGTCTACCGGGGGCTCGATCTGGACGTGTACCGCGGCGAGGTGATCACCATCGTGGGCGGCTCGGGCGTGGGGAAGAGCGTGATGCTCAAGATGCTGATCGGGCTCTTGGCCGTGGATCGCGGGAGCATTGCCTTCGACGGGCACGAGATCACCGCGATGAGCGAGGACCAGCTGTCGCGGGTGCGGCAGCGCATCGCCATGCTGTTCCAGAGCGGCGCGCTGTTCGACTCGCTGAACGTGGGCGAAAACGTGGCCTATGGGCTCGAAGAGCACTTCCGCCAGAAGATGAGCAAGGCCGAGATCAAGGACCGCGTGGCCTGGGCCCTGGGGCTGGTGGGGCTGCCGGGCGTCGAGGAGATGCGGCCCGCGGACCTGTCGGGCGGCATGCGCAAGCGCGTGGGCCTGGCGCGGGCCATCGCGGTCCAGCCAGAAGTGGTGCTGTACGACGAGCCGACCACCGGTCTGGATCCGATCAACACCGCGCGGGTCAACCACATGATCATGGGCCTGCAAGAGAAGCTGCACTTCACCAGCATGGTGGTCACCCACGACATGAAGAGCGCGTTCACCATCAGCGACCGGATGGCGATGGTGCACTCGGGCACCATCATCTGCCAGGCCCCGGTGGACGAGTTCCGCGCGTCGACCGACCCGCGGGTGCACGACTTCATCGAGGGGCGCGCCCCGGTGAAAGAGTCGGTCGAGGCGCTGCTCAGCTCGGGCTGAAACCCCGCTCCGGCCGCCGGGCCAGGGCGCGCCTTTTCTAGCCCGCGGGCTGGGACTACACTCCGTCGACCGGTCCATGGCCCTGAAGCGCGAGATCAAAGTCGGGCTGTTCGTGCTGGTCGGGATGATCGTCTTCGGGCTGATGATCTTCCTGATCGGCGACGAGCGTCAGGCCTTCGAGCGCAAGGAGACGTATCGCGCCATCTTCGACGACGTGCAGGGGCTGAAGCGCGGCTCGACCGTGCGCATGGGCGGCGTCGACGTGGGCGCGGTGACCGGCGTGCGCTATTCGGAGGACCCGAACGACCTGAAGCTCTACGTCTCGTTCACCGTGGTCCGTGACGAGGCGCGCCGCATCCGCAGCGACAGCGTGGTGTTCATCGACAACAAGGGCCTCTTGGGCGACAAGATGGTCACGCTGAAGGCCGGGACGCCAGGCGCCGAGCGCATTCCACCCGGCGGGGTGGTGCCGACCAAGGCCGGCAAAGACATCTCGGACATGGTGGGGCAGGTCGCCAACATCAGCGCCAAGGCCGAGAGCGTCATGGGCAACCTCGAGAAGACCACCGGGGCCATGGCAGACGATCGCTTCACGCAAGACGTGCAGGGCTCGGTCCGGTCGTTGAACAACATTTTGAAGAGCCTGGACGACGGCCAGGGCTATGCCGGCAAGCTGCTCAAAGATCCGAGCGAGGCCGAGCGCTTGTCTCGCACCCTGACCAATCTGGAGCGCGCCACCGCCGAGCTGAACCAGACCTTGCGGGGCGTGAACGCGGTGGTCAGTCGCGTGCAGACCGGCCCGGGCTTCGCGCACGACATGGTCTATGGCGACGCGCCCACCAAGACCGTGGCCTCGTTCGGCAACGCCGCCGACGAGCTGGCGCTGGCGCTGAAGGGCATTCGCGAGGGCAACGGGCCGGCGAAGAGCCTGATCTACGGTGACGACAAGTCGCAAGAGCTGATGGGCAACCTGAACGCCATGAGCCGCGACATGCGGCAGATCGTGGCCGGCATGCG
The DNA here is from genome assembly GCA_023150915.1 of Polyangiaceae bacterium. Classification (GTDB taxonomy): domain Bacteria; phylum Myxococcota_A; class Polyangia; order Polyangiales; family Polyangiaceae; genus JADJKB01. Next base: position 107,927 of record JAKLKA010000002.1, on the reverse strand, counting down.
CGCCGGCAAGGGCACGGTGGGCGCGCTGCTGGTCGACCCCAGCGTGTACGAAGACCTGAAGATGGTGCTGGGCAACGTCGACCGGAACAAGGCGGTGCGCGCCCTGGTGCGCTACAGCATCAAGCAGGACGAGACCCGGCCCAAGGTCGAGGTGAAAGATCCGGGCGCGCCCGCCCCGGCCAGCGACGCTGCGGCCGCGCAGAAGGGCCGCTGAGCGCATGGCGCGCGGCGCCTGGCTTGCGCTGGTGCTCGCAGGCGCGTGCACGGCCGGCTGCAAGAAGGCCACGGCGCCGCCGGCCAAGACCTGGTACGACGCCGCGCCGCTGGCGCTGTCGCTGCGGGCAGACGACCGCGCCACGGCGGCGTCTGCGGCAGGCGTGAAATCGCTGAACGACCTTCCGCTCTACGATCTCGAGATCGAGCTCGCAGACGATCTGGCTCGCGCCGAGGTGAAAGAGACGCTGTTCTTCACCAACTCGCTGGGCAAGCGCCTGGACGAGCTCGTGCTGCGCGTGTACGCGAACGCCGTCGGCGAGGCGCCGCCGGTGAAGCTGGTGAACGGCGCGTGCTCCGACGGGCCGAGCTGCAGCGTCAGCGCCGCCTCGCCCAGCGTGATCGTGGTCAAGCTTCTCACCCCCCTCGCCGAAGGCGAGCGCGTGAAGGTCGCGCTCACGCTCACGGCCGAGCTGAAGGTGATCGAGCCGGGCCGCACCTCGATGCTGGCCCAGGGGCTCGAATCGCTGGACCGGCTGAAGAGCGGCAAGAGCGCCGGCGACTATGGCCTCTTGGCACGCGGCGACGAGATCGCGTCGCTGGCCAGTTTCTACGCGGTGCTGGGCCGCCATCGCGACGGCAAGTGGGACAAGCCCGAGGCCTCGCAGCTGGGCGACCTGGGCGCCGACGGGCTGAGCCACGTGCGCGCCACGCTGACCGCGCCCGCGGACGCCAAGGTGGCCGCAGCGGGGATCGTGGACAAGAGCGAGCTTCTGCCGGCCGGCGACGCGGGGGCGCGCCGCCAGACGCGGATCGTGGCGGCGCTGGTCCGGGACTTCGCGCTCCTGGTCAGCGCGCGCTTCGAATCGGCGACGCGCCGGGTGGGCGAGGTCGAGGTCCGCTCGCACTACGTGGCGCGGGACGAAGAGTCGGGCAAGCGGGTGCTCGACGCCGCAGCCTCGTCGCTGGCCACTTACGAGAAGCTGTTCGGCCGCTACCCTTACGTGGATCTGGACGTGGTGGAAGCGCCGCTGGTGGGCGGCGCGGGCGGCGTCGAGTTCAGCGGGCTGGTGACCGTGGCCAGCATGCTCTATCGCCCGGCGTTCTCGGATGGGCCGTTCGGCATGATCGCCGGCCTGTTGGGTGGCGGCACCTCGGGCGCCATGAAAGACATGACCGACTCGATGCTCGAGTTCGTCACGGCCCACGAGGTGGCCCACCAGTGGTGGCCCGGCCTGGTGGGAAGCGACAGTCGCGAGCACCCGTTCCAAGACGAGTCGCTGGCGCAGTGGAGCGCGGTCTTGTACGCGAAAGAACGCTACGGCCCCGAGCGCGCGAAGCAGGAAGCGGACCGCCAGGTGCTGGCGAACTATCACACCATGCGCCTCTTGGGCGGCGACGACGGCGCCGTCGATCGTCCGGTGAGCTCGTTTGCGGGGGAGCTTGCCTACGCCGGCTTGGTCTACGGCAAGGGCCCGTTCTTCTATCGCGAGGTCGCAAAAGCGGTGGGCGACGATGCGTTCTTCACCGCGCTGCGCGCCTACGTGACCCAGCACCGGTTCAAGCAAGCGCCCGCGCGCGGGCTGGTCGATGAGCTCTCGAAGGGTGACCACGGGGCCAAGGTGCGCGAGCTGTCGAAGCGCTGGCTGGACGAAGCGCATGGCGACGAAGACCTGGGCAAGCCCGACATGCGCGCGCTGCTCGCCAGCTTCTTGGGGGAAGAGGCGGCGAAGCAGATGGGCCCACAGGCCGAAGTCGCGATGAAGCTGCTGCTCAAACTGCTGGGTCCGGGGTCGGGAAAGGTCGACGCCGGCGACCTGCTGAAAGACCTGCTGGCGCCGCCCGGGCCCTGATCCGACTTCTGGTGTACTGTTCCATCATGCGGCGTGTTCTGGGCCCGCTCTTGATCGGAGTGACCGTCGTCGCGGCGGCGGCCTGCGGCCTGGAAGAGAGCGGCGGGCTCCAGACGGCGCCGGACGCCGGGGTCGACGCGGATCTGGGCACCGGGGGTAGCGTGGGTGGCAACTGCTTCCCCGGAGCCAAGGTCTGCCCCAACCCGGCGAGCGGAAAGCTCGAGTGCGTGGCCGCCAACACCCCCGAGACGGGCTGTGCAGACAGCACGGGGTGCACGCCGTGCGTGCTGGCACACGCCACGGCCCAGTGCGCCGGCAGTGGGGAGTGCGAGATCGCCGCCTGCGAGGGCGGGTGGCAAGACTGCAACGGAAGCGCGGCGGACGGTTGCGAGACCAACGTGGACGGCGACCATGCCAACTGCGGCGCCTGCGGCACCGACTGCAAGGCCACCAAGGGGCAGAACTGGATCTGCGAGGCCGGCACCTGCATCGTCAACTATTGCGACCCCGACACGCTGCTCGACTGCGACAAGGACAAGAGCAACGGCTGTGAGGTCGACAGCAAGACCGACGCGGCCAACTGCAAGTTCTGCGGAAACGCCTGCGACCTGCCCAACGCCTTCAACGAGTGCCAGAACCAGGCCTGCGTCATCAAGAGCTGCAAGGGGGGCTGGGCCAACTGCGACGGCATCGAGGCGAACGGCTGCGAGACGAACATCGGCACCGACCCCGGCCACTGCGGTGGGTGCGGCACGCAGTGCAACACCACCAACGGCCTTCCGTCGTGCACGGCCGGCAAGTGCGGGATCACCTGTACGGGGTCGTTTGGCAACTGCGACGGCAACGTGGGCAACGGCTGCGAGACCGACAAGAACACCGCCGTCGCGCACTGCGGCGCGTGCGGGGGCGCCTGCGCCCTGGCCAACGCCAACCCGGCGTGCTCGGGCGGCTCGTGCCAGATCGCCAGCTGCAAGGGCAGCTGGGCCAACTGTGATGGCAAAGTGGCGTCGGGTTGCGAGATCAACACCGCGAACAACACCAGCCATTGCGGCGGGTGCAACAAGCCGTGCTTGGCACCGACCAACGCCACGCCCACCTGCGCGAGCGGCGGTTGCGGCTTCGCCTGCAACACGGGGTTTTCGACCTGCGGCAGCGGCTCGACGTGCTTCAACCTGTCGAACGATCCGAGCCACTGCGGCTCGACCTGCAAAGCGTGCGCGGGGCCGCCCAGTGGGCAAGGCGCACCGATCTGCAGCGGCGGCGCGTGCAACGTGGCCTGCAAGTCGGGCTTCAGCAAGTGCGGGCTCGACTGCTTCGATCTGAAGACCGATTCGGCGCACTGTGGGACGTGCACCAAGGTGTGTGCGGCCCCGACCGGCGGGAGCACCAGCTGCGTCGGCGGCGCGTGCGTGCCAGCTTGCCCCAGCGCGCTCACGCTGTGTAGCAACGCCTGCGTGGACACCAACGCCAATGGCGCCCACTGTGGCGGCTGCGGTCAGGCCTGCGGTGGCGGCAAGGTGTGCACCGGCGGCAGCTGCCAGTGCCCCTCGGGCAAGAAAGACTGCAGCGGCGTCTGCCTGGAGTGTTGCGGCAACGCCGACTGCGGCGGCGGCGACAAGTGCTGCACGGGCACGTGCAAGAGCAGCTGCTGAGCTATCTCCCCAGCGCAGCGCTGAGCTCACTCGCTTCGCGCTGGCGATAGCCGCCGAAGCGCCCCGCGGCGAAGGGCTCGAGCGCCGCTCGAGCTTCGGCGCTGCGCCCCAAGCGCACCAGGCAGAGCGCGCGGTTGTAGCGTGCCTCGGTCGCGAAGCGCCCGCGCGGGGCGGCCGCCAGGTAGGCGTCCCAGGCGCCGAGCGCCCCGGCCGCGTCGCCCTGGGCGAAGTGCTTGTCGTGCGCCACGCGGTAGAGATCGTGAGCCGGATCCGCGGCCGCGGCCGCGGCCTTCACCGCCACCCGCTCGGGCGCGGGAGCCGGCGTGGGCTCGGCCGCGGAGGCCGGCGTGGGCTCGGCCGCAGGCGGTGCCTCCGGCGCGGACGGCTCGGCCGCAGCCGCAGCCTGTTGCGCCGCCCGCGCGCGCTGGGGCGCGGTCTTCACCAGCGCGGCAGCGCGCTCGGCCGGGCGCTCGAGGCTGGCGGGGGGCGGCGGAGAAAACCGCGTGGGCAGCCGGCCGGTGGCCGCACCCCAGGCGGTAGAACCCACCAGCACCGCGGCGACGGGCAAGAGGAAGGCGAGCTTGGTGCTGCGACGCCGTTCCACCTTGTGCAGCGAAGCCATGACCCGTGCGCGCGTGAAGCGCGCGGCTTCGTCGGAGCCGCCGTGCTCGTCGCGAAGCGCCTGGGTGGCCGCGCGGAGAAGGTCGTCGCTCATCTGAGCCCCTCTTCTTCGAGCAACGCCCGGAGCTTCTTGCGAGCATGAAACAGCCGGGTGCGAACCGTACCTTCGGGCGCGCCCACGATGCGAGCGATCTGCGACGAGGTGCGCTCTTCGACGTCGGACAGCACGAACGCCACCCGCTGATCGAGCGGCAGGGCATCCAGCGCGCGGCTGAGCGCGCTGGCCAGCTCGCGCCGGCGATAGTCACGCTCGGGATCGGGGCTCGACTTCGCCGGCTCGAGCGAGAGCTTGTCCATGGCGGCGCGACGGCGCGCGGCGGCCCGGACGAAGTGCCGCGCGTGGTTGACCGCGATCGAGATCAGGAACGTGCGCAGGGACGAATCCCCGCGGAACCCGCGGATGGCCCGCGGCAGCGAGACGAACACCTCGTGAACCAGATCTTCGGCGCTGGCGGCGTCGCCCACCAGCCGGGTGGCGAAGGCGCGCACCGCGGCGTGGTGGTCGTCGTACACCTGGCCGATGGCAGAGGGCTCGGCGCGCTCGAGCCGGGCCACGAGCTCGGCCTGCGCGTCGGTGTCGGTACCGGCGTAGGACAGAGTGAGGTCGAGATTAGCGGTCACGAGCTGTCACATCTTGGTGCCCACACCCGAGCTTGTCGTTCAATCGCCTACTATCCGTGTAATTTCAGCGGTTTTCAGAACAGGGTCAGCCCTGCTACCCCGTAGCCGCGTACCTTCGCCCCCGCGCCGTGCGAGTCGACGTCGTGGCTGACCCCTCCCCCGGCGAAGACCCCCGCCGGGCCCAGGCCCTCGGCCCCCAAGAGCACCCGAGCGGCGCTCAGATGGCGATCCGGATCGCTATCCGTGTCGCGGAAGTCACTCAGGTAGCGGTAGAGCACGTCCACCTCGAGGTAGGTTGCCCGGCTGAGCTTCGCGTGGCCGCCGAGCGCGAAGGCTGCGGCAGCGCCGTCACCGCCGTCGTAACCGGCACCCACCAGGGTGTAAACCGGTCCATTCAGGTACTTCACCGCGGCGTTGGCCACGACCAGCGTGTCGGCCCATGCCACGGCCTGCGTGCGGCCGTTCTTCACGACATTCACGATGCCCAGCGGCAAACCCTCGACGCGATCGGACACGTTGACCACGCCTATCTGTGTGCCCCGCACGTTGCCGCCGATGTTGACCAGGCCCACCTGCGCGCCACGCAAGTCGCCGCTGATGTTGACGGCCGAGATCTGCGCGCCCTGCACGCCGCCGCGCACGCGGGCAAGGGCGCCGGCACCCTGAAAGCCCTCGAGGGCGCCGTCGGACCAGGCGGCGATGCCCGCGAGCTGGGCGCCCTGCACGCCGCGCGCGCTGCCAAACACGCCCGACCCCTGGAAGCCCTGCAGATCGCCGCTGCGCAGCGTGACGATGCCGCTGCCCTCGGCGCCGCGGAGCTGGCCGCCGCCCTGCGAGAAGAGGCCGGACGCGAACGCGCCTTTTTGATCGCCGTCGACCCGGGTCCACAGGCCCGCGACGCCCACCCCCTCGGCCGGGCCGCCGACGCGCAGGTGCCCCACGGTGAGCCCGAAGCCGGTGAGCCCCCCGATCTTGCTGTAGGCGAGCCCGAGCTCGATGTCGAAGCTGCGCTGCTCGGCGTCGCGCGTGATGGCGAGGGGCGAATAGAGCGACAGGTTCGCGAAGAGCGGGCCGCGCCGCCAGCGTGATTCACGGCTGGAAGCCCCGGGCTCTGCCGGCTCTTTCGTCGCCGGCTCGGCAGCCGCCGGCTTCGGCGACTCGGCCGAGGGTGGCTTCGCCGGCGCGGCCGCCGGGGGCGGATCGGGGGCAGCAGGCTCGGCTTCCACGGGCTTGGGCGCGAGCGAGGCCAAGAGCGCGCTGGCCTCGTCGCGCGCCAGGTTCCCGGCCAGGAGCGCGATCACCTCGACGCGAGCGCCCGGCTCTTTGGGCAAGTCGACCACGCGCTCGATCTTCTCGCCGCCGCGGGTGAAGATCAGCGCGGCCCGGTCGCCCGTGATGCGCACCGCGAGTCGACTCTCGCCTTCACCCTCGCTGGCAGTGGCAACGCCCAGCTCTTTGCCGATGGCGGCGCGGATGGCGTCGGCAGACAGGCCAGAGCTTCCGGCGTCGACGCTCACGATCAGGGACGGTTTCTGGTCGGCGAACGCAGGGCCGGCGAGCGCGAGCCATAGCAAGAGCAACCCAAGGCGTTTCACGGCTGCTCTGTACCCTCGAGCGGTCATCTCGTTCAAAGCCCCACCCGGAAGCGACAGGTATAGCGCACCCACGTTCCGACGGCTCTGCCGTCGCGATCGAGCGGCGGTGTCCAGCGCGAGCCGATCAGCGCGCGCTGGCAGGCTGCGCCGAAGCCCGGCTCGGACTCTGCGCTGACGCTCGCGGTGCGCACGCGGCCGTCGGCGTCGATTCGCGCGCGGACGGTGGCCTCGCCGCTGACGCCACGCCGGCGGGCGTCGTCGGGGTAATTGCGGGCCAAGAGCGAGACGAGCTCGGGCGGCGCCGGCTTGCGAGACAGATCCTTCAAGGGCACCACGGCGGGCGGAGGTGGCGGAGGCGGAGTCGTTCGCGGAGGAGGAAGCGGCGGCGCCACCGCTGCGCGGGGCGCTGCGGGCGCGAGGGGCTCTGCTGGCGGAACCACGATCGGCGCCTCGTGCTTCGATCCGTCGCCCTCGGGCGCTGCGAAGCTCGGGCCCGGCCCCTCGGCAGTGAGGGTCTTGCCGCTGAGCGGCTTCGGCTGCGCGCGCGGCGCGGCGGCGGCGGGCGGCGCCGGCGCTGCGGGCTCGGGCGGGGGCTCGGGCTCGGGCGGGGGAGCCAGCTCAGGAGGGCGCGGCGCCGGCGGCAGCGTCACGAACTCGACCCGCTTGCGCTCGGCCGGCGCGGGGGGCGCGGACCTGGGCACGAGCCGACCCGCACCCAGGTGGGCGAGCAGGCTGACGGCGATGGCGATCTCAACGCGCATCGCCGAGATCACCCGGATCGACGTTGATGGCAAACTGCGTGATCCCCTCGCTGCGCAGCAGGTCGACGACCGACACGACCGCGCGGTGGGCGATGGAGCCATCGGCGGCGATCACCGCACGCGTCTCGGGCTCGCGCCGGCGTCGCTCGCTGATGCGCGCGCGTAGCTCGTCGCGGCTCACGGGTGACCCATCCAGATAGAGGGCGCCCTTGGCGTCCAGCGTCACGGCCAGCGGGCTCTGGCTTGCTTCACCGGTCTCTGCCTTGGGCAGATCCACCGGGATGGTGCGGGCCACCAGGTAAGACGCGGTGACCATCAAGATCACGAGCAGCACCAGCACCACGTCGACCAGCGGCGTGACGTTGATGCCCGTGATCATCTCTTCGTCTTCACGCAGGCTCGATGCCACGATCAACCTCGACTTTCCAGGTAGACGATCACCTCGCGCGACAAGGCGTCGGCCCCAGCCAGGCGCGCGCGGATCACGCGCTGGAAGAAGTTGAAGCTCGCGACGGCAGGCAGGGCGACGATCAGCCCGAACGCCGTGGCCACCAGTGCCTCGCCGATCTCGGCCATCAGCCCGGCCGAGACCTGCCCCCCGGCGGCGCCCAGCGCATGAAACGCACGCACGATGCCGATCACCGTGCCGAGCAACCCCACGAAGGGGGCGTTGTTTCCCAGGGTGCCGAGGAAGGTCAGCCGCTTCTCGAGATCGAGCCGCATCAGCGTGCTCTCTTTGGCGATGCGTTGCTCGGCCGACTTGGCGTCGGCGCTGGCCAGGGCAGCAGCGGCGATGCGTGCCTCGATGCTGGGGGACTCTTCCAGCCGATGCCTGGCCTTCTCTGCGTCCCCACGCGCCAGATGATTGGCGAGATCGGCCGCGAGCCGTTCGAGGTCGTCGCGCGACCCGAGCAAGGCGACCGCGCGTTCGATGGCCACCGCCAGCCCTACCACGCTCAAGCAGACCAAGAACCAGAGCACCCATGTGGCGCCCAGCTGGGTGATGCCGTTCAACGTACGCACGATGTCCATGTCTTCCTCCACGATCTCAGGGTGCGAGACAGAGCGTGCGGGCCGACCAGTCGACACCGCCGCGACCATCGCGAACCACGAAGTAGAAACGCGCTCGCTGCCCCGCGGCGTCGGCGGGTGCTCGCCAGCTCACGGTCAGGTCGAACTGCTCGGAGGCGCCCTCGATCACCGACAGGGGCCGCGCGAAGTGGCCCAGCGTGGAGAACTGCGACACGAACAGTGGTTCGAAGGGCGGGGCCAGCCCCTTCGGATCCTGGATGGGGTCGCGATCCGAGGCGGCGAGCACCAGCTGCACGGAGAGCTTCGCATCGCTGTCCGAAGGCAGATCGTCTGCGGCGCAGCCGGGCTCCGCCAGATCGGCGGGCGCCGGCCACGGCTGCCCGCCGATCGTGAGCTGGGCGTCCGCGAGGGTGGGGTTGGCGTTGTCGCCCCCCACGCCCAGCTCGAACAGCACGCGTTCGTGCTCGCCACCGCAGGCGTCGCTCAGGCTCGTGACCGCCGCGTCACGGCACACCAAGCCGCGCACCAAGATCCGCTCGGCATCCACGGCCGTGAAGTCGAACTGAGGCAACGCGGTGGATGGCGCCGGCGCGCCCTGCTCGGCGAAGACCGGACCGCTGCACTCGGGGGCGCCGCGCGACCGGGCCTGACTGGGACAGGCCTCGAAGAACCAACCCAGTGCGGGCGCCGGCTCGGGATCCACCACGAGCCACTCGAGCGAGACGGCCTCGCCGGGCGCCGGCGACGCGCGGCTCGCGTCCCCGGCCACGCGGGCGCGTGCGCCCAGCACGCGCAGTCGATCGATGTCCTGGGGGTAGGCCAGCGGGTCGTCGCATCCGACCAGCCCGAGCGCAGCAAAGACGATCAGCTTTCTCACAGCTCACCTCTGATCCCGAGGTTCGGCAAGAGGGGCAGCCCGCTGACGCCCTCGCTCTTCGAGTAGTCGTAGCTGTAGCGGGTGCCTTCTTGGTTCTTGGCGTTGTAGGCGTTCAGCAGCTCGAGATACACGGCGAGCGAGAGCGGCGAGATCTTCCATTCCTTCTCGACGCGCACGTCGAGCTGGTGGAACGCCGGGCGACGCTGGCTGTTCTGGGCGCCATGGCTCGGGCGGTATTCGCCGACGCGGGCGTCGTAGACCGCGCCGGTTACCGGCGTGGTCGGGTCACCGCTCACGAAGCGGAAGCGCCCGCCGACGGACCACCCTGCCCCCAGGCGCTGCGACGCGGTGGCCGACGCGACGTGGGTCTGATCGTGGTCGAACAGGCGCCACTGACCGGTGGGGCCGCGACGTTCGCTGCGCGAGAGCGAGTACGCCGCGTAGACGAAGGTGCTGGGCGAAGGGCGAAGCTCGAGCGACAGCTCGGAGCCGAAGATGCGACCACTCCCAGCATTGACGAAGTAGGGGCTGCCCGGCGCGGCGACGACGTCGTCGTAGATGTACTTGTAGTAGCCCTCGACGCCCAGGGTCACACCGGCAGCGAGCTTCTGCTCGACCCCCAAGCTGGTGTGGAGCGCGTGGTAAGGATCGATGTCGGGGTTCCCCAGCTCGGGCACGGCGTAGTACCAGATCGGCGGCTGGGTGAAGAGCCCGACCCCGCCCTTGAGGGTGGTGCTCTCCGTCAGGGCGACGCGGGCCGAAAGGCGCGGATCGATCGAGCCGTGGCGCAGATGCCCGTACCAGTCGAGACGCAGCCCGGGAACGAGCGTGACGCGGCGATCGGGACGCAGCGTGAGCTCGACGAAGGCGCCCGGCTGCACGATCTCGAAGCCGTCGTCGTGGATGCTGATGTTCTCGGACAGCGCCAGACCTTCCCCCATGCTGGTGTCACCCTCGGGGCCTGGCGGCCGTGGCCCGTGATAGGTGCCGTCGGCAAGCTCCACGTCGGTGTCGATTCCGAACACCAGATCGGCGGCGCTGCCCAGCGTCAGCTTCTCTTCGACCCGCCCGAGCAGCTGCACGCTCTCGAGCTTCTGGCGCAGGGGGCCCACGACCTGCTCGCGAGTGAGCGTGCCCGCGGTGAGCGACACACGCTGCGACCAAGGCCCGGCCGGTGTGCTCTCGAGCATGACGTTTGCTCGATGAAACGCCAGCACGCCCTCGATGTCGCCGCGCAAGCCCGGGTCGTCGAGCACCGGCTTCGAGAACAGCAGCTTCAGGCTGTCGCGGCTGCCGTAGGCCATCAGCCGCAAGCGATGATCCCGCGCGACCCGCAGCGTGCCGATGGCCTGATAGTCGTAGTACACCGGGGCCGCGACCACCGAGTACGCATCGGCGGGGACGAGCTGACTGAAGAAGAAGTCCAGGTTGCTGCGCCGCACGCCCACCGCCATCGATGCGTCGCGACCGAGCGGCGTCTCGACCAGGGCCGCGCTGTCGATCAGCGACAGCTCGAGCAGGGCGTGCAGCCGGTCGCTGGCCGGCGGCTTGGTGCGCGCCTCGATGATCCCGCCCACCAGGCGCCCGTACCGCACCGAGAAGTTACTGGGCGAGAGCTCGACGCGATCGAGCAAGCGGGACGGGAAGAAGCTGGTGGCGCTGCCGAAGTGGTAGAGCAGCGGCACGGGCACGCCGTCGAGGAACACCACGCTCTCGTGCTGCCCCGCGCCGCGCAGCACCGGCGCGCCGCCCTCGTAGCTGGTGCTGCGGGCCACACCCGGCAAGATCTCGACCGCGCGCAGCGCGTCGCCGCGGGCACCCGCCACCTGGCGCAGGTCCTCTGCGGGCACGCTGCGACGAACGGGCTCGGTGGGGGGCGCCTCGACCTCTACCGTCGCGCCGAATTCGAGGTCGTCACCCTCGTCTTCTTGACCACGGGAGACCGCAGGCCAGAGCAGGGCGGCAAGCCAGATCGATGCGATGAGACGACGGCGCACGGGGGTCCTCTCGCGTCGTTCCGAAGGCGCCAGCCGCGGCGCGTGAACGACGTTTCGCCCCTGTGTGCCCCCAAGCCCCGAGGGCGTTCAAAGAAAATCGCTCGGCCTGCGGCCGGGCGGGTTCACTGCGTCCCCAGGCAGACGTCCGGCGATCGATTGGCAGCCAAGCGTTGCGCCGCAAGCCGCAGCGCCGAGCCCGCTGCAATCGGGCCGCGCGATGCAGACGAAGCCCCCATCGGACCAGATCTGGCCGCACTTTGGGCCGGGACAGGCCGGCAGGGTGCACTCTGGCGCGTCGGCACCACCTGCGTCCGACGCGATGCAAGCGGACCCGCTCCATGTGCATCCGACCTGCGCCGCGCAAGCCATCTGGTCGAGCGTGCTGCAGTCTACGCCGGACTGCCCGGACCTGGGATCGTCCTCGGTGGCACACGCCGCGTGCACGACCACAGCCACGCTGATGAGCCAGACCATTCGAGCCCGTGTGTTCATGGTGCCTCCTCAGCGCATCGAAGTGTCGACGCTGAAATAGCTCGCCAGCACGACCCGCCGACCGGCGGGAGGAATGGCATACCCCTTGACGCGGACGCACAGCGCCTTCCCTGCCGCTTCGGCACCAAGCCGCACCATGCTCTTCGTGTCGAAGCTCGTGTCGTACCCCAGTGTACTGCCCGCGCGGTTCTGATCGAGAACGTACATTCGGCGCTGACTTTTCTCGCCCCTCCCGGCGCCCGCGCATTCCTCGCGCCGGCGCCGGAGTCAACTGCCCGTAAACCCTCTCGGCGCAGAACTTGCTGGCATGGGGTGCGTGATGACTGCCCTCGCCACCCTGATGGACTTCCTCCACGTCGCCGCGATGGTGGTGTGGGCGCTGGGCTTGCCGCTCCTGATCTGGCACCGCTGGCCGCGCCTCAGCTTTGCCTACACGGTGTACGCCATCTCCTTCGTGGTGCTCTCGCAGGGCTCCCATTTCCTCTGGGGCGAGTGCTTCCTGACCACCTGGTCCCGCGATCTGTGGGCGATCGCGGGCGTCCAGGCCGACGGCACGTTCACCGGTCGACTGGTGAACTTCGTGGCGGGTATCCGGCCCAGCGCCGAATCGGTGGTCTACGCCTGGCAGGCGGCCATTGTCGTGACCAGCGTGGCGGCCGCGTGGTCGCTGTATCGGGGGTTGCGCCGGCGTCGAGCGCCAAGCGCCCCGTGCACTCCGTGCGAGACCCGCTAAGCTCGTGGCGGTCATGCGTGCCGTCTGGCTTTGGTCTGCGCGAGCGCTGGGCGGCGCGGTGCTCACGGGCGCGGTCGGAACGGTGAGCATCGCCTGGGCCGTGGCCCACGCGCCCAACGGCTCGCGCGCCGCCGCGACGCGGGACCCATGCCCGCCTGAGCTGGGCGCGGCCGAAAGCGCCACCCTGCGCGTCGGGCCCACCGCGCTCTCGAGCTGGGTCGCCGAGCCTGCCTCGCCCGCGCGCGGAACCGTGGTGCTCCTCCATGGCGTGCGGCTCGACAAGCGCAGCATGCTCCCGAGCGCGCGCACTCACCTGGACGCCGGCTACCGCGTGGTGCTGCTCGATCTGCGCGGCCACGGGGGCTCGAGCGGCGGCTATCTGACCTATGGCGTGGACGACGCGCACGACGTCTCGGGGGCGCTCGACGCTCTCGAAGCGCGCGGCGTCCGGCTCGGCCCGGTCGGCGTGCACGGCTTCTCGTATGGAGCCGCCACCGCGCTGGAGCTCTCGGCCCGTGACCCGCGCGTGCGCGCGGTCGTGGCCGTGTCGTCGTTCGCGTCACTGCGCAGCGTGACCCGCGACTACGTGCGCTGGCAGCTGCCAGCCCTGGCGCCCGCGGTCCCGAATGTGTGGCTCGACTCGGCCGTGGATCTGGGCGCGCTGTGGGCGGGCTTCGACGCCGACGCCGCCGCTCCGGCCCAGGCTGCCGCGCGCACTCGGGCCGCCGTGCTGGTCGTCCACGGCAGCGACGACCCACAGGTCTCACCGGACAACGCGCGCGCAATTGCCCAAGCGTGCGCTGGGCCTGCAGAGCTTCGCCTGCTGTCGGGCGAAACCCACGCCTCGATCTTGGCGGACGCGAAGGGCGAGGTGCGGCAGGCCGCGACCCGGTGGTTCGCTCGGCACCTGTAGCCGACGCCTGCGTGGCGGGCGAGCTCAGCGCTTCGACCCCAGGACTTCTGTCCGCGCGCCAGCGCAGGCGTCGATGGGGCCGATCCACGTGGCGATCAGTCCCCGGCACACCGAGTCTCCGTCGAAAGGCGGCTCGACGTAAATTGGCACCGGCCGACTTTTTCGCGCAACTGTCGAAGGTCGGGTGACGATTCGGCGAACATGACCGTCACCCGAACCGAGCCTCATCGCCCCCGGCCTTTCGACCCCGGCACAGACTCTGTCGCTGAAAAGCCCTCGGGGATAGCCTCGAACAAGGGCGCGCCGGCACCAGCGAGCGCACCGTCACCGGGCAAGGCCCGCCTGCTCCAGACGGTCGACAAGCAGAAGCAGGCGAGCCTTTCGACCTTCGCGAAAGCCGAAGCTGGGCGGTCCCGCGTGGATGCCGCACGAAGCGCGGTCGGCGAGCTCGCCCAGGCCGTCGGCGAGAATCCCGCCGCCTTCGCCGCCCGCTACGCGAGCTCGAGCAAGACCCCTGCAGAGATCCAGAAGGAAGCACGCTTCGCGTTCGTGCAAGAGACGTTGACCCGTCGCCCGGAATGCGCCGACGCGCTCGTGGCCGTGCGACTCCGAGGCCTCGACGGGAGCACACGCGAGCTGGTCACAACGGCGGTACAGAAGAGCGGAGCACATGGCCTCGCGAGATACGCGGCCGCCGAACGGGCGCTGGCAAAGCTCGCAGGCTTGGACAAGAGCGCGCGCGGCGACGTGCTCGCGTTCATGAAGGCCGGAGACAGCTTCGATGCCGCAATCGACTCGACGAAGAAAGCGCTGGCGAAAACCGCCGCCGACGATGCCAAGGCACGCGCGCCGGTGGACACGAGCGGCCTCACTCGGCAGGCGCTGGCGAACGCGAAAGCGCAGGCAGATGCCGTGCGCAAGGTCACGGCCCAGACGCACCGTACGCTTCACGCGATCGGCAAGCTCGATCGCGTTGCTGAGTTCAGTGCTGGCCTCGGCGCTGGGGCTGGGACGGTTGGCGCCGGTATTTTCGCAGCTGGCGAGGCTGCGGTCAGGCGCAGCGCCCAGCCCCTGAAGCGCGCCTTGCACGAGGCGGACGCCGCTGGTGCGCTGTTGGCGGGCGAGCTGACCAGCAAGATCCGAGCGGCCGATCAGACCGCGGTGAAGCTCTTACGATCCGCTGAGAAGTACGAAACGGTCTACTCGCGTCGCGCTTCAGCGATTCGGGCTGGCGATCACGCCACTGCCGCGGAGACGGCCAAGCAGTTGGACACGCTCGCTGCCGAGGTGAAAATGCACGGAAGCTCCCTCGCAGAGCAGGCCAAGGCCATCGGCAAACTCAACAAAGACTTCGACGGAGCGGCCCTCCATATGGCGATGACCGCGGCGATGATGCCACTCATGTACCACGCCTTCTCGGCCCCACCTGTTCACCATCTAGTGGGAGCGGCCGGCAAGGCCGTCGCGGCTCGCGTGGTGCCGGCGGGGGCGGGCGTGGGCGCGGGCAAGGCAGTCGAAGCGGTCGTGCACGGCGGCGTCCACGCCGGCGTGGACGGTACCATCATGCGTGGCGTCGGCGCGGTGAGTCACTGACATGACGGACCCGGACGACGCCTTCACCACGGGCATGAAGATGGTGGCGGTCAAGACCGGATTGCCTTGCGGCGGGGCACTCCTGTTCAGCGAGCCAATGATCGGGTTCAGCGTGCTGGCGCTGATTGCGACGGTCTGGCTTGCCTTCGCAGTCCGGCGACATCGCTTGGCCCTCGACCCGAACGGACTCACGACCACCCGCTTCGCCGGCATCGGGCGACGCCATGTCCCCTACTCGCAGATCGACAGGCTCGAAATCGAAGGCCAAGAGTTGGTGGCTCGAGACGCTCGCGGCAAGGTCTTGTGTCGCTGCCTCGAGCGACAGACGGCTCGCCTGATGGAGACGTTCTGCGAGATCCAAGCGGGAATGGACCGATGCGGGCGGATCTGAGGTCGACGCACGGTGGTCGGACAATGCAGCCGGCCCGATCGCGGGCGCATGCTCGCTGGCAGTGATTCGGGCGCCGCCGACCAGAGCTGATGGGCTGCGGGGGCGCGGCCATCGGCGGCGGACGTGGCGATCGAGTGGTAGTATCGGGCGGTGACCTCGCGGCACCCGGACTTCGATGGCAGTGACCCGCGCGCGCCGAGCGAGCAGGTCTGGGCGGCGTTGTCCGATGCGGAGCGGGAGCGCTGGGTGGATGCGCTACCGTCCGAGATCCCGTCGGCCTCGCCTCCGGAAGGCGATCCTCACCGGAGGGCGAAGGACGGCCCGCTGTCCGCGCTCGAGGCGTACTTCCGACGCACCGGTCGCAAGGTGTACCTCTCGTCGAACCTTCCGGTGTACTACCCGGCGGAACGCATGTTCGCACCGGACCTGATCGCGGTGATGGACGTCGAGCCGCACGATCGCGACAAGTGGGTGGTCAGCGCCGAGGGCAGAGGGCTCGACCTGGCCCTCGAGGTGCTGTACCGCGGAGACGATCGCAAAGATCTCGAGCTCAACGTCGAACGCTACGCTCGCCTCGGGATTCGGGAGTACTTCATCTACGACCGGCGCTCGAGTCGGCTCGTGGGCTACGCGCTCGCGCAAGCGTCCGCGTCCAGCTACGAACGGATCGTGCCACAGCACGGCCGCTGGCCGTCCAGCGTGCTCGGCCTCGAGCTCGCGCTCGAGAGCGACCGCTTGAGGTTCTTCAGTGGCTCGGCCGCACTTCCAGACGCGGAAGAGCTGGCGCTGCGCGCCGAGAAGCTGCTGGCCGATGCGATCGATCGCGTGGCGGTCGCCGAAGAGCGCGCCGAAGAAGAAGCCAGGCGCGCCGAAGAAGAAGCCAAGCGCGCCGAAGAAGAAGCCAAGCGCGCCGAAGAAGAAGCCAAGCGCGCCGAAGAGGAAGCCAAGCGCGCCGAAGAAGAAGCCAAGCGCGCCGCGGCGGCCGAAGCGCGGGTGGCCGCGCTGGAAGCCGAGATCGAGCGCTTGAAGCGGGGCAAGTGAGGGTGCGACTCCGGGGACGTGCTTCGGCGTCAGTCGGCCACCGGCGCGGGCTCAGCCGCGCCACTAGAGCCGAGCAGCCGGCGCGCCAGGAGCTTGATGGTGAGCCCTTGCACCAGGATGGACGAAACCACCACGCCGTAGGTGATGGCGAGGATGGGCTCGCGATGAGGCCCCGGCGGGAGCGTCAGGGCCAGCGCGACCGAAATGCCGCCCCTGAGGCCGCCCCAGGTCAAGAGGCGCACCGAGCCCCGGGCAATCTGCCAGCGCTCGCGCAAGATCACCAGGGGCAGGCCCACGGTCAGAAAGCGAGCCACCAGCACCAGCAGCGCCGCGATGACCGACGCCAAGAGCAGCTGTCGGTCGAACTTGACCAGGATCACCTCGAGGCCGATCAGCACGAACAGCACGGCGTTGAGCAGCTCGTCCACCAGCTCCCAGAACTTGTCCAGGTTCTCGCGCGTGCGCTCCGACATGGCCAAGCTGCGCCCATGGTTGCCGATCAGGAGGCCCGCCACCACCACGGCGATCGGCCCCGACACGTGCAGGCGGCGCGCCAGCGCGAAGCTCCCCACGACGAGCGCCAAGGTGAGCAGGATCTCGACTTGGTAGTCGTCGACGCGGCGAATCAACAGATACGCGACCCAGCCGCAGGCCAGGCCGAGCGCCACGCCGCCCGCGACCTCGCGCACGAACATCAGCGCCACGTCGGCGGGCCCCGTGCCGGCGGCGCCCGTGGCGACGCGGAGCAGCGCCACGAAAACCACCACCGCCACGCCGTCGTTGAACAACGACTCCCCGGCGATCTGCGTCGAAAGCGCCCTGGGCACCTTGGCGGTCTTCAGGATGGCGAGGACGGCGATGGGATCGGTGGGGGAAATCAGCGAGCCGAAGAGCAGGCAGACCAAGAGCGGAGTGCCGAGCCCCACCCAGCCGAACGAGAGCCAGGCGCCGGCCCCGACGGCCAACGTCGACCCGACGACGCCCAAAGTGGCCAGGATTGAGATCACGCCCTTGTTCTTGGAGAGGTCTTCCAGGTCGATGTGAAGAGAGCCGGCGAACAGCAAGAAGCAGAGCATCCCCTGGAGCAGCGTGTCACTGAAGTCGATGCGCTCGAGGAGCACGCGCACGCGGGGGCCGAGGCCGGCGCCGAAGTGGTCGATGAGCAAGAGCGACAGCGAGAACACCAGCGCGACCAGCATCAGGCCGATCGTGGCCGGAAGCCGCAACCACTGCGTGTTCATGTAGCTGAACAGCGCAGCCAGAACGACCAGGATCGCGATGACGTCGAAGGTGCTCACGGCTGCGGCGCGAGGGTGGCACGAGCGGCGGGCGATTGTGGGTGGAATCGAAACGTGAGTAGGCTCGGCGCGTGTCCGGAGCGACGGCGCGTATCCGTCAGCGTTTGCAGCGATGGCTCTCGATGCCGACGGCCATCGCGGGTGAGGCTCTCGATCTGCGCATCGTCGGGCGTCTGGTGTTCCATGCGGCGCTGGTCGGCCTGGCGGCTGGGCTGATCGGCGCAGCGTTCTTCGCGGCGCTCGAGCACCTGAGCAGCCTGTTGCTCGAGCGGGGCGCGGGCTACGTCCCGGTGCGGGCCTTCGGCGAGAAGGTGGTCGGCGAGGTCCACGCGACCGGCTTTCGGCCCTGGCTCCTGGTGCTGCTGCCGGCGCTCGGGGGCCTGGGCTGCGGGCTCGTGACTCTTCTGGTGCACGAGGTCAAGGGCGGCGGCGCCGACGCGACCATCGAGGCCTATCACACCCGAAACGGCGTGGTGCGCCGGCGGGTGGTGTGGGCCAAATCGCTCGCGTCGATCCTCACGTTGGGCACGGGTGGGGCAGGCGGTCGCGAAGGGCCGACGATGCAGATCGGCGCGGCCATCGGCAGCACTGTCGGGCGAGTGCTGCGCGTCAGCACACGCGAGCGTCGCATCTTGCTCTTGGCCGGCGTCGCCGCGGGGATCGCGGCCGTGTTTCGCACGCCGCTCGGCGCGGCGCTGCTCGCCGTCGAGCTGCTCTATCGTGACGGCTTCGAGTCCGACGCGCTGATCCCGTCCGTGCTCGCCAGCGTCGTCTCGTACTCGGTCGTGATCTCGATCTTCGGCGAGTCGACGCTGTTCGCCCACGCGCCGCGCTTCCCGTTCGTGCCGACTCACCTGCCCTTGTACGCGATGCTCGCGGTGATCGTCGCGGCGGCGGCCATGGCGTTCGTGGGGTTCTATCGCGCGGTGAAGCGTCAGTTCGCACGCATGCGCGTGCCCGAGTGGATCAAGCCGGGCCTGGGTGGGCTCGCGCTGGGCGTGCTCGTGACCGTGATCGTGATCGGGGTGGGCTCGCGCACGGGCGCGACCGGCCGGGGCTTCGGCCTCTTGGGTGGCGGCTACGGCGCGGTTCAGGCGGCCATCAGCGGCGCGCCCTGGCTGCCCTCGGGGTGGAGCGCGGTGCTGCTGTTGGTCGGGCTGTCGGCCGCGAAGCTGATCGCGGCGTCGCTCACCATCGGCTCGGGCGGCAGCGCCGGAGACTTCGCGCCCTCGCTCGCCATCGGGGGGCTCCTGGGTGGTGCCTTCGGCCGCGCAGCAGAGCTCTTGACCCACGACCCGCGCATCGACCCGGGCGCCTTCGCGCTGGTGGGGATGGGCGCGTTCTACGGCGGCATCGCCCACGTTCCGCTCGCGGCATTGGTGATGGTGTGCGAGCTCGCCGGTAATTACGACCTGTTGGTGCCGCTGATGCTGGCGCTGGGCGTCTCGTTCGCGGCACTGCGAAGGCACAGCATCTACGAGGCGCAGGTCCCCACGCTGCGAGACTCGCCAGCCCATCGCGACGCGCTGCTGCTCGACGTGCTCAGCTCGAACCGCGTCGAAGCGTTGATGACCCGCGAGCGCGCATTCGCCAGCTTCACGCC
This sequence comes from Polyangiaceae bacterium, assembly GCA_023150915.1. Classification (GTDB taxonomy): domain Bacteria; phylum Myxococcota_A; class Polyangia; order Polyangiales; family Polyangiaceae; genus JADJKB01. The sequence goes on along the minus strand of JAKLKA010000002.1, from coordinate 88,581 downwards.
GGAGACCCACGCCGTGGACGTGATCGAGCAGGTCAGCGAGTCGGACTGGCAGGACGTCTTCCCGGTGACCGACGTGGAGGGTCGACTGGTCGGGCTCGTGTCGGGGGACGCCGTGCACGTGCTGGCGGGGCAAGGCGACAGCTGGGCGTGGATGATCGTGGCCGACTTCATGCTTCCGCCGGTGTCGGTCAGACCAGCAGACGACCTGCGCACCGCAACGCAGCGCCTGCTGTCGAGCGGCCTGCGCGAGCTGCCGGTGGTCGACGACGCGGGCAAGGTGATCGGCTTCCTGGACGAGGCCGAGATCGCGAAGTTTCACCTGGCCTCGGCGGTGCGCGCGGAAGAGAGCGCGGCCGGCCCACGCTCGTCGCCAGGCTAGCCCGGCCACGCTGTCAGTGACTGCTGCCACGTCGGGCGCGCCGCCGGCGCGCGAACGACAGGGCCAGCGCGCCCCCGAGCGCGAGCAGGCTGGCTCCCGATGAGCCGCGGGAATCGCCTCCGGAGAGCACGCAGCCGCTCGAATCTTCGCTGTCGTCGTAACCGCTGCCGCCGCTCTGGTTGCTCTGCACACACAGATTCGCAGCGGCTGTGTCGCACGCGATGATGTCGTTGCAAGACGAGCAGGGGAACTTCACCCCCTCGGCCTGGTAGTAGGCCTGGCAAGTGTTGATGTTCATGCAGAAGCTCATGTTGCACGGGTCACCGGTGAAGACATCGTGGCAGCTCCAGTCTCCCGACGAGGTGCCACCGCCCGAGCCGCTGCCGCCCGAGCCACCCGAGCCGCTGCCGCCCGAGCCGCCGCTGCCCGAGTAGCACTTGCCTCCACCGCACGTGGTTCCGGACGGGCAGTAGCTGGTTCCGCCGCAGCACACGCTACCCGAAGGCATGCAGCCGCTGCCGCAAGGCACCTTTCCGCTTCCGCATCCGCTGCTGGTGCCACCGCTGCCGCTGCTGCCACCGCTGCCGCTGCCACCGCCGCTTCCGCCGCCCCCGGGCGGGTAGCACTTGCCGCCGCCGCACGTGTAGCCGTTCGGGCAGTAGCTCGTTCCGCCGCAGCAGACGCTGCCGGAGGGCATGCACCCGCTTCCACAGGGCGTCTGCCCGGAACCACACGCGGCATGAGCGCTGGGCGAAAAGAGGGTGAGCGCGCCGGAGAGCGCGAGCGCGAAGGCCAGGCGAGTCGAACTTGGATCTGCCATGATGGTTCGACCGTAGCGGCCTCGACACGACTCCGTGAAGTCAGCAAGTGCTGACGTCGACGATGTGCGACTTCGTCCTACCCGGCACCGTCCGGCGGATCGGGTGGGTGTGCTGGCCCGCCAGGCGGTGCTTCATCGGCTGCTGTGCCGACGACGGTCGCTGGCGAGATGGGCAGAGCGAGGTCAGGGGCTGCGGCCGGCGCAGGCGGGGCGGGCAGCCCGCGGCGCGCCAGCGGAAAGCCGACGGCGAAGATCAGGATGGTGGTGAACACCGACGCGAACACCACGGTGGGCAGCGTCTCCGTGGCCGGCACGCCTGCAGCCGCCGGCAACGTGGCCAGAACACCGGCTGCCATCCCGCGGGGCAGCGAGACCGCGATCAGCTTCTTCTCGGCGGACACGAAGTTGGTGCCGGCCGTGGCTGCGAGCACGCCGGGGATGCGCGCGCCGAGCAGCAACAGCCCGAGCAGCACGCCCAAGACGATCAGTCCGAGCGGCGGCCCAAGCATGGCGCCGATGAAGGTGAAGAAGAACGACTTGATGATGAACGCCATCTGCGCATGAAACCCACGCACGTCGTGACCCAGACCGTGCTGGTCGGCGAGACCGACCTTGGCGCTGATGCTCTTGGCGTTTCCCACGATGACGGCGAACGCGAGTATCCCCAGCGCAGCGCTGCCGCCGGCGTGATCGATGGCGACGTAAAGCACCAGGAGGGACGACAGCGTGATGGGGTAGGCGTGCTCGCTGTCACGCAAGAAACGCAGGACCAAGAGCCACGCCGCGCCCGCGACGCAGCCCATTCCCCCGCCGGTGGCGAACGACACGAGCAGCGCCGCAGCCGGCGACTGCCCGGATGAGTCGCCGGCCGAGAGCACGTCGATCAGCGCGCTGGCGCCGACGACGCAGAATGCGTCGGTGAACGCCGACTCGAGCCCGACCAGGCTGGCGATGCGCGGTTCGATCTTGGCCTGCTGCATCGCAGGCATGATGATGATCGAGCTCGACCCACCGAGGATCGCACCGAGCAGAAAGCCGTGGCTCCAGCTCCACTCGGCAGAAAACCAGCCCACCGCACGCGCGCCCATGCTCAGCACGGCGACGGCCACGGTGGCGAGCACGAAGGTCGCCAGCGCGAGCAGCGCCGAACGCGGTGCGGCACGAGAGACGTCCGCCAGGTCGAGCTTGCTGCCACCCTCGAACAGGACCACGACCAGCGTGACCGCCGCGAAGTAGGGCGCGACGCCGGTGAGGCTCTCGCGACTGATGAAGTTCAGCACCGGACCGAGCACGATGCCGACCACGATCAGCCAGATCACGTCGGGAACGTGGGTGCGCTTGAAGACGGCCTCGCCGGCCGCGCCGATCAGGAAGATGCCGGCGATGGCCAGGATGAATGAAGCGACGCTCATGCTCGACAGGTCCCCGGTCGAGCATAGTGCACCAGCGACACGCGTGGCTACGGGTGCTCGACCTGGGCGCAGGCAACGGCATCGTGGCAGAGGCACTGCACGAGCGCGGCGGCGCCCAGATCGTGGGGCTCGACATCTTGCCAGAGGCGCGGGCCGCGGCGCTCCGCGATCGTCCGGATGCGTACACCGACTATCTCGTCGCGGATCTGTGCGACGCGGCGCCCGACGTGCTCGCGCGCCTGCGAGCGTTCGACGCCAATGCGCTGGTGTGCGTGGCCGCGCTCGGATTCGGTGACATCCCCGCGGCGGCGTTCCATCAGGCCGCGTCGCTGGTATCGACCGGCGGCATGCTCGCGTTCAACATCAAGGAAGAGTTTTTGGACGAGCGATACACGCACGGGTTCTCGGAGCTGATTCGACGCATGGTGCGAGAGAAGGTCGTGCGCGTCGAGGTCATGCGCCGCTACCGTCACCGCTTGTCGGCGGCGGGCACGCCGTTGTTCTACACGGCCCTGGTCGTGACCAAGCTCGCCGAGATCCCGCGCTCGATGCTCGTCGACCCCTGACCCCTCGACGCCCTCGGGCATCGCCGAGCTTCAACCACCCGCCAGCTCTGCCCGGGCGCGGTCGCGCTCGCGGTCCAACTGCTCGCCGGAAGCGCCCAGCTCTCGCAGCAGGTGCTCAGCCATGGCCAACGCGACCTCGCCCTCGGCGGACACGACGGTGTGCGCCCCGGCGCGCTTCAGCGCCGCGACCTCCTCGACGTAGGTGGTCCGAGCCAAGATGGTGATCTGCGGCGCCAGCTCGCGCGCAGCGCGAATCACGGCGTCGGGCGAGCCGGACGCGGCGAAAATCAGGCTGCCCGCAGAACGCACGCCCGCTTCCTCGAGCACCGCACTCTGACTGGCGTCGCCGAAGATCGCGCGCATACCCTGCTGGTTCAAGCGCGACACCGTCTCGTGATTCAGCTCGATGACGGTCGGCTCGATTTGGTTCTCGACGAGAAGCTTGGTGAGCGTCCGCCCCACCGGACCGTAACCCACGACCACGGTGCGGTGCTCGACATCGAGGTTCGATGCAGGCCCATCGCCAGCCGCGCCCGAACGGCGCAGGCGCTTGGCGAGCCAGCGGGAGAGTGGCGTCGCGAGCCGGAACAGCAAGGGGGTCAGCGTGATGCTGATCATCGACGCTGCGACCAGAACCTGGGTCGGACGCTCGGGCAAGAGGCCGAGCTGCCGGCCGAGACCAGCGACGATGAACGAGAACTCGCCGATCTGCGCCATCCCGAGCGCGACGGCGACGGCAGTGGGGGCAGACTGCCCGCGGAGCAGCGTCATCACCAGTGTGGAGAGCGGCGTTACGAACATCACCAACGCCAGCGTGGCGAGCGTGACGCCGATGTTCGGCCAAACTTGCGCGGGGTCGAACAGCATGCCCATGGAAACGAAGAACAACACCGCGAACGCGTCGCGCATCGGCAGCGCTTCCGAGGCCGCGCGCGTGGCGAACTCGGACTGGCCGACGACCATCCCGGCCAGAAACGCGCCCAAGGCCATGGATGCGCCAAACAGCTTGGCGGAGCCCACCGCGATGCCCAGAGCCAGGACCAGCACGGTGAGCGTGAACAGCTCGCGGGATCGGGTCTTCGCCACGTAGCCCAGCAGCGCGGGGATCAGCCGCTTGCCGACGACCAACGTGAAACCGACCAGCAGCGCGATCTTGAGCACGGCGAGGCCCGCCGCCCGGAGCAGCGGCAGTGCTCCCGTGTCGCTCGAGCGCGCCGCAATGGGCAACATCACGAGCACCAGGACCATCACCAGATCCTGAACGATCAGCCACCCCACGGCGATGCGTCCGCTGGCCGTGTGCATCAGGTCGTTGTCGGAAAGCACTCTGAGGAGCACCACGGTACTGGCCACGCACACGCTCAGCCCGAACACGACGGCCGCGCCAAGCTCCCAGCCGAAGCCCCGCGCCAGCAAGAATCCCAGCGCGGCCGCCACGCCGATCTGCACCAGCGCACCCGAGAGCACGACGCGACGGACGGCCAGAAACTCACTCACGTGGAAGTGCAGTCCCACGCCGAACAACAGCAAGATCACGCCGATCTCGGCGAACTGATTGGCGATGGGTCCGTGTGCCACGAAGCCCGGCGTGAACGGGCCGACGGCGACGCCCGCGAGCAGGTACCCCACGATGGGCGAGAGCCGAAGCTTCTGGCTGGCAAAGCCCAGGACCAACGCCGCAGCCAGGCCGCCGGTCAGAGTCAGGATCAGGTTCAGATCGTGGGGCATCGGTGACCGCGCAGAGCTCCGCGGAGCGCGAGCATCATGGGCGAGAGCCGCGCTCCGGACAACAGGGGCGACTCGGCTCGGGCGACCCACCGAGTCTCATTCGCGGCGCCGCGCCCGGGCGCGATCCGGGGGGCAATCAGGTCCGATGCGATGGTTCGCCGAGGCGCGCAACGCCCGCAGCGCGCTCGAGTCCAAGGAGTGCGGCGGCAGCACTTTTTGCGTGCAGCACAAGAGGGGCTTGCGTTTCGGGCGCATGAACGCAACGGTCTTGCCATGGAGAGCCTCCAGGAGAGAGGCCCGCTCTGGCACGCCGAGCCGGCGGCGCGCGTGGCGGAGCTTCTCGAAGCCCCGAGTGGCTCTGGCCTGACGCGCAAAGAAGCGGCGGCGCGCCTGACCCGCCTCGGCCCAAACCGACTGCGCCGGCGTCCTCCGAAGCCAGCGTGGAAGCTGTTCCTGGAGCAGTTCAGGAGCTTGCTGATCGTCGTCCTTCTGGTGGCCTCGGCGCTCGCTGCGGTCGTCGGTGACATCAAGGATGCGGTCGTCATCCTGACCGTGGTCCTGCTCAACGCCTTCCTGGGTTTCCTCCAGGAACACCGAGCGGAGGCGGCTGTCACTGCGCTCAAGCGCATGTTGGTGGGCAAGGCGCGGGTGCGCCGCGAGGGCGTCGTCGAAGAGATCGACGTCGAGCAGATCGTGCCTGGGGACATCGTGCTGATCGAGGGCGGGGACCGGATCCCCGCCGACGGACGCGTCGTGGCGAGCCACAGCGTCGAGGTGAACGAGTCCGCGCTGACTGGCGAGTCGCACGCGGTCGAGAAGCGCGCGGGGGACGTATTGGCCAGGGACACCCCCCTCGCGGAGCGCTCCAACTGCGTCTTCATGAACACCGTCGCGACCCGAGGCCGGCTGGAGCTGCTGGTCACGGAGACCGGGATGGGAACGCAGATGGGGAAGCTCGCCGGGATGCTGGAGGACGCCGGCCCGGGTGCCACGCCGCTTCAGGTCGAGCTCGATCGCCTGGGGAAGCGCCTGGCGCTGATCGCGGTCGCGGTGGTGAGCGTCGTACTGACGATCGACGTGCTCCGAGGCGAGCCGCTCCTCAAGGAGGTGATGGACGCCATCGCGCTCGCGGTCGCCGCCATACCCGAGGGGCTCCCGGCCGTCGTGACCGTGACCCTCGCGCTCGGCATGCAGCGCATGGCGAGGAGGCACGCGATCATCAAGAAGCTCTCCGCCGTCGAGACGTTGGGCTGCACGACGGTGATCTGCTCCGACAAGACCGGCACGCTGACGATGAACCAGATGACAGCCCGCACCGTCTGGTTCCGGGGCCGGCGCTTGTCGGTGTCGGGCGACAGCTACAGCTCCCGCGGCGAGATCCAGGGGGCAGAATCGATGGACCTCGGCCCGCTCGTGCGACCCGTGGCGCTGTGCAACGAAGCGCAGATCCGCGACGGAGCGTTGGTCGGTGATCCGACCGAGGGTGCACTCTTGGGGGTGGCTCTCAAGGCTGGCGTGGACCCGAGCGAGCTGGCCGCGCGAATGCCGAGGCTCGACGAGCTCCCGTTCGACTCCGCGACCAAGCTGATGGCGACGTTCCACCGGGACTCGGAGCGCGTGCTCGTGCTCGTCAAAGGGGCCCCCGACGTCCTCTTGGAGCGCAGCACCCACGTCCTCGCCGCGCGCGGGACCGAGCCGCTGGACGACGAAGCGCGTCGAACGATCTCGGCGGAGTCGGAGCGGATGGCCGGCCAGGCCATGCGCGTGCTCGCCGTCGCCGAACGCGACATCGAGGGCATCGACCCGGAGCCTGGGAGCACGACCAGATACGTCAACGGCCTCACCTTCGTGGGTCTGATCGGGATCATCGACCCGCCGCGACCGGAGGCGCGAGTCGCCGTCGCGCGCTGCGCTCGGGCTGGAGTGGGTGTGAAGATGATCACCGGCGATCAGAAGGCCACCGCGCTGGCCATCGCAGCGGAAGTCGGCATCGAGGGTCAGGCGTTGACGGGGCCCGAGATCGACGCGATGAGCGACGAAGAGCTGGCTCGGGTCGCGCAGCGCGTCGGGGTGTTTGCCCGAGTGTCACCCGAGCACAAGCTCAGGATAGTGCGCGCGCTGCAGATCGATGGGCACGTGGTGGCCATGACCGGGGACGGCGTCAACGACGCGCCTGCGGTCAAGACCGCCGACATCGGCATCGCCATGGGCCGAACCGGCACCGAGGTGACCAAGGAAGCGGCCGCCATGGTGCTCGCTGACGATAACTTCGCGACCATCGTCGGCGCCGTCGAAGAGGGGCGGACCATCTACGACAACATCGTCAAATTCGTGCGCTTCCAGCTCTCCACGAACATCGGCGCGGTCCTCACGGTCACCGGAGCCTCGCTGCTCGCGCTGCCGTCGCCGTTCACTGCCATCCAGCTGCTTTGGATCAACATCATCATGGACGGGCCGCCGGCCATGACGCTGGGTCTCGACCCGCCGCGGCCCGGGATCATGACGGACCCCCCCCGAAGGAAGGGCGACGCGATCCTCACGTGGCGCAGGTTCGCGGTGCTCTTTTTCTATGGCGTGCTGATGGCCGCAGGGACGCTGGCCGCGTTCCGCCACGGCCTCGGGTCTGGAACGCGTCATGCGCTGACGCTGGCGTTCACGACCTTCGTCTTGTTCCAGATCTTCAACGCGTTCAACGCGCGCACCGAGGGGCGCACCGCGTTGACGCGCTTCGCCTTCTCGAACCCGCGTCTGTGGCTCGCGCTCGGTGCCGTTCTCGTGCTGCAGGTCGTCGCCGTGAGCTGGGCACCGGCGCAGCTGGTGTTCGGGACCGAGGCGCTGTCGCTCGGAGACTGGGTCTTGGCCTTCGGGATTGCGTCCACGATCCTCGTCGCCGAAGAGCTCCGGAAGCTCTGCTCCGTCCTGCTCTTCTCGCGCTCTCAGGGCGTGGTCGGCCGCGCACCCGCGTGACGGCGAATGAGCTGCCGGTTCGCCAGCGCGAGCGCCGCGACGATGGATGCCTCGATACTCTCCTGGCTCGATACCGCGCCGCCCGGTGCCGCGCCGATGGTAAGGTCGCGGGCGCGATGGCAACTGGGGAGCGAATCGAGCCGAAGGCTGCCCACACGACGAGCGCGGATGCCGTGCTCGCGACCCTCGGCACTAGCAGCCATGGTCTCACGACCGAGGAGGCCCTCGCCCGGCTGGTCGTCCACGGCCCGAACTCCTTGCCGCGCGCCCGGCCACCGACGGCCGCCGCCATCTTCGTCCAGCAGTTCAAGAGCCCGCTCATCTACATCCTGATCGCGGCCGGCATCGTCGCCTTCGCGCTGCGCTATCTGGCCGATGCGGCGTTCATCGTCGTGGTGCTAGTCCTCAACGCCATCATCGGCACGATCCAGGAGTACGGCGCCGAGCGCAGCGCGGACGCCCTGCGCAAGCTGGTACCGGAACGGTCCTTCGTCCTGCGTGGCGGCGAGCGGCACGAAGTCGAGTCCGTGGAGCTCGTGCCCGGAGACGTCGTGCTCCTCGAGGCGGGCGCAAAGGTCCCGGCCGATCTCCGGCTTCTCTCCGCGACGGGCCTCGAGGTGGACGAGTCCCTCCTCACGGGCGAGTCCGCGGCAGCGCCGAAGGACGCCACGACGACCGTGCCCGAAGAGGCGGGGGTCGCCGACCGCATGAACATGACCTTCGCGGGGACGATGACCGTGCGGGGCAAGGCTCACGGCGTCGTGATCGCGACCGGGGCGAAGACCGAGCTCGGCGCGCTCTCGGCCGCTCTCGGAGCGAGCGAGCGGGGCAAGCCACCCCTGTTACAACGGATGGACCGCTTCGCGAGGCGAATCGCGGTGGCGGTCGGCGTCTCCGTGCTGCTGGTCGGCGCCGTGGCGACGTTCCGAGGGATGCCGGTCGGGCAGGTCTTCCTGGTGTGTGTGGCGCTGGCGGTCTCCGCGATCCCGGAGGGGCTGCCCGTAGCGCTCACAGTGGCGCTGTCGATCGCGACGCGGAGGATGAGCACGCGCAACGTGATCGTTCGCAGGCTGGTGGCGGTCGAAGCGCTCGGCTCCTGCTCCTTCGTGGCATCGGACAAGACGGGCACGCTCACGATGAACGAGCTCACGGTCACGCGCGTCGCGTTCCCGAGCGAGAAGCCCTGGACCGTGACGGGGACGGGGACTCGCCCGGACGGGAACGTGGAGCCCGAAGGCATCGAGCTGGCAACAGCAGCGATGATGGCGGCCCGGCTCGCGGAGACCGCGGTCCTCTGCAACGATGGCTTCTTGGGACGCCGGGGGGACGACTGGATCCACCACGGCGACGCGGTGGACGTGGCCCTGCTCGCCTTCGGGCACAAGGTCGGCCTGCTGCGCGCAGAGCTCGAGGAACAACGCCCCGCCGTTGGCCTCATCCCCTTCGAGGCCGAGCGCCGCTTCGCGGCCTCGCTCAATCGCGCTGGGGATCACAGCGTCGTCCACGTCAAAGGCGCGTTCGAGCGGTTGATCCCCATGTGCAGCTCCATGCTCACCCGCGCCGGCGACGTTCCGATGGACGCCGGCGCGATCCAGCAGCAGGCGGCACAGCTGGCCTCCGAGGGCTACCGCGTGCTCGGGTTCGCGTCCGGTCCCATCTCGGTCGCCCCGGACGAGAGCTTGGGGCCGCACCACTTGGAGGGTCTGGTGTTCCTCGGGCTGGTCGCGATGATCGACCCCCTGCGCCCTGAAGCGAAGGCCGCGGTCGCGTCCTGCCGGCAAGCGGGGGTCGAGGTCGCGATGGTCACCGGCGACCACCCGATGACTGCATTCGCCATCGCAGCGCAGTTGGGGATGGTCGAGTCGCTCCAGCAGGTGGTCACCGGAGCAGAGCTGCGCGAGGCCGAGCTCGAGGGCCAGCCAGCGCTCGACGCGCTGGTGCAGAAGGCCCGCGTCTTCGCCCGGGTCGAGCCAGCGCAGAAGCTGGCCATTGTGCACGCGCTGACACGGCTCGGACACTTCGTCGCCGTGACAGGCGACGGGGCCAACGACGCCCCCGCGCTTCGGGCGGCCCACGTCGGCGTCGCCATGGCCAAACGCGGGACCGACGTGGCCCGAGAGGCGTCATCGCTCATCGTCACGGACGATAACTTCGCGTCGCTCGTGGCGGGCATCGAAGAAGGCCGCATCGCCTACGCGAACGTCCGGAAGGTCGTGTTCCTCCTGGTCTCCACCGGGGCGACGGAGGTGACGCTCTTCCTGTTGGCCGTCTCGATGGGGCTCCCACCGCCGCTCTTGCCCGCGCAATTGCTCTGGCTCAACCTGGTCACCAACGGCATCCAGGACGTGGCGCTCGCCTTCGAGCCCGCGGAGGGGGGCGAGCTTCGAAAGCCCCCGCGCGCGACGCGTGAGGCCATCTTCAATCAGCTCATGCTCGAGCGCGTCGCCGTCACGGCGATTGTGATGGGGCTGGCGGGCGTGCTCACGTTCCGCTCGTTCATCACGGCGGGATGGCCGACGGACGCGGCACGCAACGCGCTTCTGCTCTTGCTGGTCATCTTCGAGAACTTCCAGGTCGGGGCGAGCCGCTCCGAGACCGTCTCGATGTTCAGGCTGAGCCCGCTGAAGAACCCGCTCTTGCTCGGCGGCACGCTGGTGGCTTTCTCGATCCACGTTGCAGCGCTGGTGACTCCCGGGCTCAGCTCGGTCCTGCGCGCGCGGTGGGTCGCGCTGGACGAGTGGCCCAAGTTGGTCGCGGTCGCCCTGCTCGCGCCGCTCGCGCTGGAGCTCCACAAGGCCGTTCGAGGTCTTGTCCTGCGCCGGCGCGGCGCGGCGTGATTCCGCTGAGACCGAAACTGGTTGGCTCGATGTCGAGCACGGGTAAGGTGGTCGACCCGTGTCGAAGACCACTCGCCTCGCGATCGCGCTCGTCCTCGGGCTCGGGCTGCTCACCTGGGCAGCCTGGGCCCTGGTGCATCGCACGACGCAGGGGTGGTTCGAGAAGGACGTGCGCCTGCGTGCCGATCTGGCCGTGCGCGGCGCGCGCCGATCGCTGGTCGCGCACTGGACGAACCCGTCGGAGCTCAGCGACGTGCTGGCTGAGATCACCCGTGACGAGCGCATCATGGCGGCGGCCGCGTGCTCGGACACGTTCGAGACGCTGGCCCGCACGCGGGACTATCCAGCAGTGTTTTCTTGCCGGCAGGTCGGCGACCTCCGGCGCGAGTCCCGGGGCGGCACGCACGACTTGCCGGGGGGCGAGGTCCACGTCTCGGCGTTGCCGCTCGAAGTCGACGGCAGCCGGCTCGGCTTCGTGGTGCTCGTGCACGATCTGTCGTTTCTGAACCGACGCGAAGCCACGATGCAGCGCTTCTTGATCGGCGCCTTCGCGCTTCTGGCGATGTCGGCGTCCGCGCTGACCTTCCTGGCCACGCGGTGGGCCTTCCGTCGCTGGAGCGACGAGCTACGAAGCGAGCTCGGCAGCCAGGCGCCGACCCGGCCCGAGTTTCGTCCGCTGATCGGCGACGTGCGCGCGCTGGTCGAGCGGGTGGTCAGCGAACGCGATGCGGAGCTGGATGCGGGTGAGTGGAACCCGCAACGTCTGAAGCAGACGCTGCAGCGGCACCTCCACGGCGAGCGCATCATCGTCGTCGCCAACCGCGAGCCATACATCCACGAGCGAGCCCGAGACGGCTCAGTCCGCGTCGTGAACCCGGCCAGCGGCCTGGTCACCGCGCTCGAACCGGTGATGCGAGCGTGCTCCGGGGTCTGGGTCGCGCACGGCAGTGGGTCGGCCGATCGCGAGACGGTCGACGTGCATGACCGGGTGCGCGTTCCGCCGGGGGAAGAGTCGTATGCCATCCGGCGCGTCTGGCTGAGCGAAGCCGAAGAGCACGGCTATTATTACGGCTTCGCCAACGAGGGGCTCTGGCCGCTCTGCCACATCGCTCACACCCGGCCGGTGTTTCGCGCCGGCGATTTCGAGCAGTATTCCGCGGCCAATCGCAAATTCGTGGACGCCGTGGTCAGCGAGGTCGACTCGGACGACCCGATCGTCTTGGTGCAAGACTACCACCTGGCGTTGGCGCCGAAGCTGATCCGCGAGCGCCTGCCCAAGGCCACCGTGCTCACGTTTTGGCACGTGCCATGGCCCAATGCGGAGCGCTTCGGGATTTGCCCCTGGCGCAAGGAACTGCTCGAGGGCTTGCTCGGCAGCAGCATCGTCGGCTTCCACACCCAGGCGCACTGCAACAACTTCTTCGACTCGGTGGACCGCTACCTCGAAGCCCGAATCGACCGCGAGCTCTCGGCGGTGGTCCGCGGCGGGCACCGCACCTTCGTGCGTCCATATCCCATCTCGGTGGAGTGGCCGGTCCACTGGCTCGCGGGCCTGCCGCCTGTCGCACGGTGTCGCCAGAACGTGAGTGAGCGCTTTGGCTTGAAAGGCGATGCCCTGATCGGCGTGGGAGTCGACCGGCTGGACTACACCAAGGGTGTCGAGGAGCGCTTGCTCGCCGTGGAGCGCTTGCTCGAGCTTCACCCCGAGCATCGAGGTCGCTTCACCTTCATTCAGGTCGCGGCCCCGAGTCGCACGTTGATCGAGCGCTATCGGCAGCTGAACGACGCGGTCGTCGCACTCGCACAGCGCATCAACCAGCGCTTCGGCGCCGACGGGTACCGGCCCGTCGTCCTCTTGCACGAGCACCATCAACCTCCGCAGGTCTTCGAGCTGTATCGCGCGGCGGACGTCGTCTACGTGAGCAGTCTCCACGACGGGATGAACCTGGTCGCCAAAGAGTTCGCCGCCGCCCGCGAGGACGAGGGCGGAGTGCTGGTCCTGAGTCAGTTCACCGGCGCGGCCCAAGAGATGCCGGAAGCGCTACTGGTGAACCCCTACGACGTCGAACAAGCTGCCACGGCCCTGGGAGTGGCCCTGCACATGTCCATCGAGGAGCAACGGCAGCGCATGCGCGCGCTCCGGCGTCACATCGCCGAGTTCAACGTTTATCGCTGGGCGGGGCGCATGCTGGTCGACGCGGCTCGCCTGCGGCGGCGCCAGCGCGTGCGGCTCGCCTTCGATTCGACGACGGACGAGGCGGCGTGACGCGCTCTCTCTTCGCTCGGTCCGGGCTCGAGCGGCTGTCCGGTCTGGCAGGCAAGAACACCCTCGTCGTCCTGGACTTCGACGGGACCCTCTCTCCCATCGTGGTGGATCGAGACCGCGCGCGGCTGCGCGCACCCACCCGCCGCCTGCTGGCGAAGGTCGCGCAGCTCTACCCGGTGGCCGTGCTCTCGGGACGGGCGCGGGCCGACGTTGCGACCCGACTGGCGGGGCTGCCGCTCGCTGCCATCATCGGCAACCACGGCGCCGAAGACGGCGAGCATACTCGAGAGTCTCCACGTGTTCGCCGCTGGCAGGCAAAGCTCGAGCGCTCGCTCGGCTCGCTGCCCGGGGTCGAGATCGAAGACAAGGGCCAGTCGCTCAGCATCCATTATCGGCGCGCGCCGAGCCGCACCCAGGCGCACCGGGCGATCGCCCGCGCGGTGGACGCGCTTCCGGGCGCGCGCCGGGTCGACGGGCATGCGGTGGTGAACGTCGTGGCCCAGGGCGCGCCGCACAAGGGCACGGCCATTCTGAGGCTCAGCAAGGCGCTCGGCGCCGATGCCGTGCTCTTCGTGGGCGACGACGTCACCGACGAGGACGCATTCGCGCTCGCGGGTCCCGACTTCTGCGGCGTCCGAGTGGGCGGCTCCCGACGGACCGCGGCCAGCCATCATCTGCGAGACCAGTCCGAGATCGATCGCCTGCTGGCGGAGCTCATCCGGCTTCGCACACCGCGACTTCGCTCGCGCGTCCCACCGGCGCTGGCCGCGCTCGCAGCGCTCTCACTCGCCAGCTGCGACCCGGCGCCGCCCGGGCCCATCGCCATCGAGCCCTCGAAGCCCGTGCCAGCCGTCACCGCGAGCGCGCGGACCAAACCCGATCCTCCGGCTCGCGCACCATTCAACGTGCTGCTGCTCTTGATCGACAGCTGGCGCGCCGACGTCTCGTGGACCGGCTACCCGCGCCAGACCACCCCTCGCATCGACGCCTTTCGAAGAGAGCACTGCGTCGCGTACGCGAACGGGTACTCGCTCTCGAGCTACACGGCCAAGAGCGTGGTGCCCGCGCTGGTGGGGGAGTACCCGAGCGCGATGCGCCGCGACGGGTACTTCTTCACTCGGTATCCCGACCGGCACAATCTCTTCATCAGCGAGCGGGCCCAGGCCGCCGGGCACCGCACTCTCTCGGCGCAAGCGCACGGCTACTTCCTGCCCACGTTCCTGACCCACCAAGGGTTCGACGTGCACCGCACGCTGCCGGGCGGCGTCGACCTGAAAGAGGTGGCATCCGTCTCCGGCGAACCGCTCACCCGCCTTGCCAAAGAAGTGCTCGGCGCTCCGGCCAACAGCAATCAGGCCAGGGGCAAGCGTTTCTTCCTGTTCGCGCACTACATGGACCCGCACCACACCTACGAACAGCACAAGGGGGTCGAGCGGTTCGGCCGCCACCCGCGTGACCTGTACGATCACGAGGTCGCATACACCGACCGGTGGGTGGGTGAGCTGCTCGACTTCGCGCAGAAGAAGCCCTGGTGGCCCCACACCGCAGTGATCATCAGCTCGGATCATGGCGAGGGGTTCGGCGAACGGAAGCACAATCGGCACGGTCACGAGCTGTGGGAGTCCATAGTGCGCGTGCCGTGGCTGGTGTGTGTCCCGGGGGCGAAGCCCCGCATCGTCTCGGATGTCCGGCGCAGTCACATCGACCTGGCGCCGACCATCGCTGACCTGATGGGCCTCTCGGCGACGCCCCCCTTCCGCGGCAAGAGCTTGGTTCCGGAGCTCCTCGGCTCGGAGCCGGCCCTGCCCCGCCGAGTCGTGGTCGATCAACCGCGCTCGGACTTGATGGATCGACGGCGTGCCGTGATTGACGGCGACTGGAAGATCGTCGCATTCGGCGACGATCGCGCGTTCTCGCTGTTCGACCTGGCGAGCGATCCGTGGGAAGAGACCGATCTCGCCGCGGCTCGCCCGGAAGAGCTGGCTCGGATGAAGCGCGTCTACGACGAAGAGTCGAAGAAGATCCCGCTGGTCGAGGTCGAGCGCGGACCCGACTTGAAAGGCGCGCCGCGCGGCCGGCGCTGGTGACATGACCTGGTACAAGGACGCCGTCTTCTACGAGCTTCGCGTTCGCGCCTTCTACGATGCCAACGGGGACGGCATCGGTGACCTGAAGGGACTGACGGAGAAGCTCGACTACTTGCACGACCTCGGAGTCACAGCGCTCTGGCTCTTGCCGTTCTACCCGTCTCCGCTGCGCGACGACGGCTACGACATCGCCGACTACTGCGCGGTTCATCCGGCCGTGGGAACCCTGGACGACTTCCGCTCCTTCGTGCAGGCGGCACACGCGCGAGGGCTGCGGGTGGTGACTGAGCTGGTCTTGAACCACACATCCGACCAGCACCCGTGGTTTCAGCGCGCGCGGCGTGCGGCGCCGGGCACCCCCGAGCGCGACTTCTACGTGTGGAGCGACACGCCGGACCGATATCCGGAAGCACGCATCATCTTCACTGACTACGAAAGCAGCAATTGGACGTGGGACCCGGTGGCGAAGGCCTACTACTGGCATCGCTTCTTCTCGCACCAGCCGGACCTCAACTACGACAGTCCCGAGGTGCGGCGTGCGATCGTCGAGGTCGTCGATTTCTGGCTCGGCATCGGTGTCGACGGGCTGCGCCTCGACGCGGTGCCCTATCTGTTCGAGCGTGAGGGCACGAGCTCGGAGAACCTGCCCGAGACCCACGCCTTCTTGCGCGACCTGCGGCGGCACGTGGACGGTCGCTTCCCGGGGCGGATGTTGCTCGGGGAGGCCAACCAGTGGCCCGAGGACGCCGCCGCCTACTTCGGCGAAGGCGACGAGTGCCACATGGCGTTCCACTTCCCCATCATGCCGCGCTTGTTCTTGGCGTTGCGCATGGAAGACGCCTTTCCGATTCTGGACATCTTGGAGCAGACGCCGCAGATCCCGCCCGACGCTCAGTGGGCCATCTTCCTTCGCAACCACGACGAGCTGACGCTCGAGATGGTCACGGACGAAGAGCGCGACATGATGCTGCGCGCCTACGCCCGGGAGCCCGAGATGCGCGTCAACGTCGGCATCCGCCGGCGGCTCGCCCCGTTGCTAGACAACAACCGCCGGCGCATCGAGCTGATGAACGCGCTCCTGTTCTCGCTGCCGGGCTCGCCCGTGGTGTACTACGGCGACGAAATCGGGATGGGGGACAACATCTATCTCGGCGATCGCAACGGCGTGCGCACACCCATGCAGTGGACCGCCGATCGCAACGCGGGCTTCTCGAGCGCCAACCCCCAGCGGCTGTTTCTGCCGCCCGTCGTCGACCCCGAGTTCCACTACCAGACCGTGAACGTCGAGAACCAGCAGAAGAACCCCAGCTCGCTCTTGTGGTGGACCAAGCGGCTCATCGCGCTGCGTCGCCAGTACCCCACGTTCGGCCACGGCAGCTTCGAGCCCGTGCGCACCGGCAATCGGGCCGTGCTCGCCTTCGTGCGCGGCACCGAGGACCAGCGCCTCTTGGTGGTGGCAAACCTGTCGCGCTTCGTCCAGTCTGCGGCCCTCGACGCCTCGTCGCTGTCAGGCATGGTTCCAGTCGAGATGTTCGGCGGCGCTGCGTTTCCACTGGTCGGCAACGGGCGCTACCGCATGTCGCTGGGGCCGCATGACTTCTTCTGGTTCCACCTGCAGCCCGGGGCCTTCACCGAGGTGTCGCCCATGACGTCGCCAGCGCCGACCCTGACCGTCGCCCGCCACTGGTACGAGCTGCTCGACCCCGCACGCCGCACACCCGAGCTGGAAGCTCGCCTCGGCAGCTGGATCTACGGGCGCCGCTGGTTCCGCGCCAAGACCAGCAAGTCGCGGGTACGGATCGCGGGCAGCATCGAGCTGGACGCGGCGAAGGACACGCGGCTGGTGATGCTGGAGGTGAGCGAACGCGGCGGGGGAGCCGACACCTACGTGGTCGCGCTCAGGGCAGCGCGCGAAGAGCACGAGGACGCGCTCGCTCGCGTCCGACGCAAAGGGAGCGCTAGGGCCCGCGCGCTGGTCGACGTGAGTGACGACGCCAGCCTTGGCGGTAGCCTGCTCGCGCTGGCGCGCGACGGCCGCCGCACCAAGACTTCGCTCGGCACGCTGGTCGGGACCGTACCCGGCGAGCTCGCCCGGCTCTCGGCTCTCGCTGCCCAGCCCGCGTCGACCGACCAGAGCAACACCTGCTTCGTGCTCGGCTCCGAGATCGTTTGCAAGTGGCTCCGCAAGCTCGAAGGCGGACCCAGCGTCGAGGTCGAGGTGCTGCGCGAGCTCTCGGCTCGGGCGCCGGAGCTCCTGGTGCCCGAGCTCCTGGGTACGCTCGATCTCCACGGCAACGATGGGACGACGCAGACCGTCGCGAGCTTCACGCGCTTCATCGAAAGTCAAGGGACGGCGTGGCAGCTCACTCAGGACGAGGTCCGGCGGTTCTTCGAGCGCGCGCTGGTGCACGACGGTCCCGAAGACGTACTCGGTGCGTTCGCGACCATCGCCGAGCGCTTGGCGGTTCGCACGGCCGAGCTCCACCTGGCGCTGGCATCGTCGCCTCATCCCGACTTCGTCCCGAAGCCGCTGAACCCTCGGGCCGAGTACCAGGCACGACGAGCGCTGGCGGCACGCTCCATCGACACCCTCGAGCGGGCACTGCCGAGCCTGCCGCCGCAGACGCAGCAGCTCGCGCGCAGCGTGCTCGCCAAGCGACGCGCTCTCGCGGCTCGCCTGCGCAGCTGGCTCGACGCCAAGCCCCGGCTCGTGGGCATGCGCATCCACGGCGACTATCACCTGGGACAGCTGCTGTTCACAGGGCGCGACTTCGCCGTGGTCGACTTCGAGGGTGAACCGGCGCGGAGCCTGACCGATCGGCGACGCCGGCGATCGGCGCTGACCGACGTCGCGGGGCTGTTGCGCTCGCTCGACTACGCGGTCCACAGCGTGCTTCACGCCGAGGTCCCGACCGCTGGGCCACGCAGCGAGGATCTGGCGCTGCTGGTACCTTGGGCCGAGCGCTGGCTCGCCGAGGCAAGCGCAGCGTTTCTGTCAGCCTACTGCGCGAAGATGGCCGGCTCGGGCCTGTTGCCAGATGACGAGCGAACGTTTCGTGCCGAGCTCGACCTCTGCTTGCTCGAGAAGGCGCTGTACGAGGTCGCCTACGAGCTGGAGAACCGTCCCGCCTGGGCCTCCATCCCGCTGGCGGGGCTGGCCAAGCTGCTGGGCGCCCGGGTCACGCTTCGGTGAGGCGCCACCCTCGGGGCTGGTTCCGATGCGCCATGGTGGAATGTCGCCGTGATTCCCCGCGGCTCCCAGCGGAGCGCGCTGCGCGGCGCCCTTCGGCGCGCGCGTCGCGCCGATCACGCCGGCGATGACCTCTGGGTCGCGGGCAGCGGTTGACCAAGTTGGTCATGTCGAGGATACTTCGTGGGTGAAACGCAGGGTCGTGAACGTGGCCGAGGCAAAGGCCCACTTGCCCGAATTGATCGAGCGTGCGGCTGGTGGGGAAGTGATCGTGCTCGCGCGGGCCGGGCGCCCGCGGGCCAAGCTGGTCGCGCTCGAGGACCCCAAGAAGCGCCTACGGGTGCCGGGAAAGGGCAAGGGGCGATTCAGCCCCAAGCGCGGGTTCGACGACCCGCTCCCGGACGCCGTGCTTCAGCTGTTCGATCGGAAGCAGAAATGAACCTGCTGCTCGACACGCACGCGTTCGTCTGGTGGGACAACGCCAAGCTGCCAAAAGGGGTCGTGGCGCGGATCCGCAAGGCGACCGACGTGTACGTGAGCGCGGCGACGGCGTGGGAAATTGCCATCAAGAGTGCCCTCGGCAAGATCGCCGTACGGGGCGACATGGGCAAAGCCCTTGCCGACTATGGCTTCCTGGAACTGCCGATTTCAATCGCCCACGCCGAGACGGTGCGAGCGCTGCCCGCCGTCCATCGGGACCCATTCGACCGGATCCTGGTCGCGCAAGCGCTGGTCGAAGATCTGGTCATCGTGTCGAACGACGAGACATTGGGGCGCTATCCGGTTCGCGTCGCCTGGGACTGAGCGCACGCGCCAGACGGGCCGACGATGCAGATGAGCCCGGCGACGCAGTCAGTGACTGCTGCCACGTCGGGCGCGCCGCCGGCGCGCGAACGACAGGGCCAGCGCGCCCCCGAGCGCGAGCAGGCTGGCTCCCGACGAGCCGCGGGAATCGCCTCCCGAGAGCACGCAGCCGCTCGAATCTTCGCTGTCGTCGTAACCGCTGCCGCCGCTCTGGTTGCTCTGCACACACAGATTCGCAGCGGCTGTGTCGCACGCGATGATGTCGTTGCAGGACGAGCAGGGGAACTTCACCCCCTCGGCCTGGTAGTTGGAGCAGTGCACGCGCCATCTCGGCGCGGACGACAGCGAGTGCTTCTTCTGGGGGACCCACCAGGGCGCGGAGCTCGACCTCCTCGTGGTCCGGGGAGGGCGCCGGATGGGCTTCGAGTTCAAGCTGAACAGCGCTCCCGGCATGACTCCGTCGCTCCGCATCGCGCTCGAAGATCTGAAGCTGGATCACATCGACGTCGTTCACCCCGGACCCCAGACCTTCGACATTGCTCCGCACGTGCGGGCGCTCGCCCTGGTCGATCTCGGGCGCGAGCTCGGCAAGTTTCGCGCTCGCGCTCGCGCTAGACCGTCACGTGAGCACCAGCCGCCGCAAGCGTGCCCGCGGCTCGAGCAGGTCGGCCAGCGTGTGCTGGTCGAGCTCGGCGTAGAAGGCGTTCGCCGCTCGCGCGAACACGGACTTCAGCCCGCACGCCGGCGAGATCTTGCAGGTGGATCGCTCCGGGTCGAAGCACTCGACGAGACTCAGGTGGGCCTCGGTCGCGCGAACCACCGCCCCGACGCGAATCGCCGCGGGCGACTTGGCCAGGCGCAGACCGCCGCCCTTGCCGCGCACCGTCTCGACGTAGCCGTGCTGCGAGAGGAAGTGCACGACCTTCGTGAGGTGGTTCTCCGAAACGCCGTAGGCCGCAGCAACCTGCGCGATCGTGGTCAGCTCGTCGTGGACTCCGAGGTAGATGAGCACGCGCAGGGCGTAGTCGGAGAACTTGGTCAGACGCATCGCGAAGGGCCGTAGGGTTGGGTCAGCTCTCGAACCGGCTCAAGCGAAACACCGTGTCGTCGTGAGCATGATCGAGCAAGATCCGCTCCACCCGCGCTTGCCACAGCCGACCGAACTCCGCGCGCTCGTCGGCGCTGGCCTGCCCCGCCAAGCAACGCTGCATGAGGGGCATGGTGCGCGGGTCGCCGGCGACGTGCTTCAGGTGAGCTTCCGCATGCACCCGGGTCCCGGTGTCCGTGCGTCGAAAGACGAGTGCGGTCGATTGCGCGACCCCGAACCGCAAAAGCCCTCGCCGCACGTGCTGCCCCGCGAGCCCGTGAAAACCGCCTTCCCCGGCAGCGCCCGTCAACAGGCCGGCGATCGCGCCCATCACGCCGGTCGTGCCGGCGCCGGCGGGCTCGGGCAAGCTCACTTCCACCAGCCCGCGCACCGGGAGCTCGTCCGGGTAGAGCAGCCCGAGCGCCCGATGAGTCAACCAGTACGTGCTGGCCACCGTCGGACACGAGTGTCCCGCGAGCCGCACCGCGTCCGCGTACCCGTAGCGCAAGACGCCGCCCGCCGCCGCTCCGAGCAGCTCCGCGAGGGGGTCTCGAAGCACGATGGCGGGCACTCTCTCGTAGAACGCGGGCAGCTCCTCGACCCGCGCGCCGGGGGGAGCGGGGTCCGCGCACTCGGAAGGGGTGCTTGCGGTCATTGCCGGATGAAGTCGATGACGATCGCGCCGGGCTCACGCTGCAGGTACTCGATGCGGAGCGTCTCTCCGTAGCGCGCGGAGAGCTGCTGCAGCAACGGCAGCGGGTCGTGATCGTTGACGAAGCGCATCCGCTCGCCGCCGGTGAGCGCGTCGAGCGCGCCGAAGATCGCGGCGTGCCGGAAGCGCTTCGCGACGCCGCGGGCGTCGAAGGGGTAGATGGCGTCGGGGCTGGTGTGCACGTGAGGGAGGTGTTTCATGGGACTCGACTGCTGAAAGGGGCAAGGCGGCCTTCGGCGGCGCGCGGAGGCGCCCCGGGTCACTGGGAGAGGCTAATACGAGCGGAGCCCAAAGCAATATCCTAAATGCACCTTATAAGCCGCAGCGGGCCGCCGCCTTGCGAGGGCCGCCGCCCGTGAGTCGCGCTTCATTGCCGCGACGCGACCAGCGTGCGAGGATCGCGGTGTTCAGATGAATCGAGACGATCTCTCGCCAGAACAACGGGCGTTGGTAGACCAGGTCGAGCCACTCTGGCGCCAGGCCCACCGCATCGTCGAGCAGCGGCCGGACCTGGATGTGGGCGACGTCTACCACGCTTTGCGGAACCTCCAACGCGCGCCGAGCGAGCGACTCGCCCGGGCTCTCCGCTATGGCCGACCTGGCGCTGACCGGCGCTGAGCGCGAGTTCCTTCGGGACGACTTCGCGGCCATTCGGGCCAGGAGTTCGAGGTGACGGTCTCCGGGCTGCGGGCGGGCGTGCTCCTCGGCGTGGAGCTGTAGCGCCGCTCTGCGCGGCGTCGCTCGAGATCCCCCTCGCTCACGGTCGGGAGAGTCGGGCGTGGATCTCGCCGAACACCCGCCGTTCGGGTCGCCGGACCACCAGGCCGAGGACTTTGGCGGTGCCGATGCGAGACAGCGGCCACGCGCGGTCTTCCGAGAACAGGAGCGCGGAGTCGTAGTGCAGGTGGATCTCGATCTCGTGCCCCGGCTCGGGAGCGGCGCGAACGACCTTGAGCTTTCCGGGCGGCTCGTCCACGTAGGAGAAGCCCCGCTCCTCGAGCTGGAGCGCGGTGACGACGTCGGTGAGCGACCGACCCACGAGTGCCTGCATGTCGGCTGGGACTCTAGTCGAAGCAATGGCACGGGGCGCAGCGGAAGCGGCGCCTGCGGGCTCCGTTTGGGTCGGCGCCGAACGCGCACCGGGCTCGGCGCACGCGACCGCCACGACGGCCACCGCGAGCAGGAATGGATCCGGCTTCATGATGGCAAGGTATCACCCTGTCGACGACAACGGAGAAGCTTCCGGTCGCCGAGCTCACAGCGCCTGCGCCCGGGCCAGGTGTACGGAGAACGCGCGGGCGTCGTCGCTGAAGCTCTGCTCGCGTTCGAAGCCCGCGCGCCGGAGCAGCGCGTCGACCCGCGGGGTCTCGTACTTGATGCTCGACTCGGTGTGGATGCGCTCGCCCCGGCGAAAGCTCACGTCGAGCCCCAGCGCGTCGATGCGCACGGAGTGGTCCACGCGGCTCTCGAGGTGCATCTCGACGCGCGACGCGGCCGCGTTCCACAGCGCCACGTGCTTGAATCGCTCGAGCTCGAAGCGGCCCCCCAGCTCGCGGTTGATGCGCGCCAGGATGTTCTTGTTGAACTCTGCGGTCACCCCGCGGGCGTCGTCGTAGGCAGGCAGCAGGCGCGCGGGGGACTTCTTCATGTCGGTCCCGAGCAAGAGCGCGTCGCCGGGAACGAGCCCGCGGCGCACGGCGCGGAGCAAGCTCACCGCGGCGTCGTCCTCGAAGTTGCCGATGGAGCTGCCGATGAACAGCACCAGCCGGCGCGGGCCCAAGCGGGAAATGGCCTCACTCGCTGCCTCGTGCCGCCCCACGAAGGGGCGCACCTCGATGCCTGGTATCTCCGCCTCGATGCGAGCGCGCGCGGCTTCGAGCGCGCTGGGGGAGACGTCCACCGGGAGGTAGACCGCGCGCTGCTGCGTGGCGACCAGCGCGGAGAGGATCAGGCGAGTCTTGTCGGCCGAGCCCGCTCCCAGCTCGACCACCGACAGCGGCTCTTGGCTGTCGCTCGCGGCCAGGGCGACCATCGTCGGCGCGTGGCGCGCGAGGATCGCGCGCTCGGTCCGGGTCGGGTAGTACTCCTCGAGCTCGGTGATCTGCTCGTAGAGGCGCGAGCCCTCTTCGTCGTAGAACAGGTGCGGCGGCAAAGACTTCGCGGGCGCGGTCAGGCCGCGGCGCACCTCGTCGGCGATCGGGTCGTGCATGCGGGCCTACCCTGCTAGCGAACGTGCGACGCGCGCGCCGCTCATCTGGAAGAACGTGCCCGGGGGCCAGAAGTTTCGATACGTGCTGCGCAGGTGACCGAGGGGCGAGAGGCACGAGCCTCCGCGCAGCACCAGCTGGCTCACCATGAACTTGCCGTTGTACTCCCCGACGGCGCCGGCCCGAGGCGAGAAGCCCGGATAGGGCGCATGAGCCGACGACGTCCACTCCCAGACGTCGCCGAAGAGCTGCAGCGTCGACGACTCGGTCGACACCGGTCGCGGCGCGAACGCGCCGCTCTCGCGGAAGTTGCCGTCCCGTGGATCGATGCGCGCCGCCGCGTGCTCCCACTCGTGCTCGGTGGGCAGCCGGCCCCCGAGGAAGCGCGCGAGCGCGTCGGCCTCGAAGTAAGAGAGGTGCGCGGCAGGCTCGGCGTCCAGCGCCTCGCGCTCGCCATCCACGCCGAACACCACCGCGTGCCCGCCATCCAGGCGAAAGTACGCTGGGGCCTCGCGGCCTCGCGCACGCACCCAGTCCCAGCCCTCCGAGAGCCAGAGGGCCGGGCTCAGATAGCCCCCTGCGCGAATGAAGGCGATCACCTCGCCCACCGTGATGGCGCGCGACGCGAGCGCGTACGGTTCGAGGAACACGCGGTGGCGCGGCCCCTCGTTGTCGAAGTGAAACCCGGCGCCGGCGCCCGCACCCACTTCGCACACGCCGCCGGCGTGCTCCAGGAAGCGGAGCGGAAGCGCCTCGGCGGAGGGCAGCGCGGGCCGCGCGGACGCCTGGCGCACCGCGGGCAGGAGCGGGCTGTCGGAGAACGCGTGCACGATGTCGGTCAAGATCAGCTCTTGGTGCTGCTCTTCGTGCGCCAGCCCGAGCTCGAGCAAGGGGCGAAGCTCGGCCAGCCGGGCATCATCCACGCTCTGCAGAAGCTCGAGCATGCGACCGTCGATCGCCCGCCGGTAGGCCTCGACCTCGGTCGCGTTGGGCCGAGAGAGGATGCCGCGGCGTGGTCGCGGGTGCCGCGGACCGACCGCGTCGTAGTACGAGTTGAACAGGTACCGGTAGCGCTCGTCGACGGGCGGGACGCCGCTCGGGCGGAGCAGGAACTCTTCGAAGAACCAAGTGACGTGTGCGCGATGCCACTTGGTCGGGCTCGCGTCCGGCATCGACTGCAGCTGCTGGTCCTCGGCGGACAGCATGCGAGCGAGCGCCTCGGTGCCGTCGCGCACCGCGCGGTAGCGCGTGGCAAGCTCGGCGCGGTCCCCCCTTGCGTCCACCGTTCGCCTCCGCCCAAGTACCTGGGGCCGGCCCGGGACAACCGGAAGCCCGTGCGCAGATGTCGACCCACAGGCACACGCATTCCGCCCCGCCTTCCTTCACCACGAGAGCGACGACGAAACCAGCCCGCGCTGGGGGCGGGTGGAACTACGCGAAGATCCGACAAGTTTCGCTACGAGCTCGAGTTCCTCGAGCGGCTCGACGGCGCCGGACACATCGCCCCCGAGCTCCTCACGGATGAGCCGGCCACGCAGGCGATTGTCCGCGAACATCCGGGCCTGAGGTGGAAGGCGCCCCGAGGCTTTGCCGTTCTGGAGCCGACCGCGGGTCACCGGAAGCCCGTCCACCCGGCGACAATCCCACGCACTTTCGCCTTCTTCGGAGCAAGCGCGTTTTTTTCTAAGAAACCCGGGGCTGCCCCGTTGTCTCTTCGAAGGCGATGCAGGACGGAAAGGTGCGCTGGGTGATGGAAGCCCTGTCCCGGTACGAAGCCGCGCTTCTTCGTTACGCAGCGACCCTCGTCGACCGAGCCCAGGCGAAAGACGTGGTCCAAGAGACGTTCCTCGAGCTCTGCAAAGCAGAGCGCGAGGCGGTCGAAGGGCACCTGGCCGCCTGGCTCTTCACGGTGTGCAAGCACCGGGCGGTCGACGCGCGCCGCAAAGCGCAGCGCCTTCGCAGCCTGGAGGACGCCGACGTGAACGAAGCCCCGGACAGTGGACCCATCCAGAAGCTCGAACGGAGACAAACCCTGAGTCGAGTCGGCGTCGCGCTCGAAGCGCTGCCCGAGCGCGAGCGCGAAGCACTGCTGCTCAAGCTCGACGGCGGGCTCAGCTACAAGGAGATCGCGAAGATCATGGGCCTCTCGACCAGCAACGTCGGGTTCATCCTGCACACGGCCATCAAGCGCATCCAGCGGGAGATCGCCCGCGACTCCGAGCTGCCGATGCGCGCCGCCGGGAGGACGTCATGAGCACTGCCCACGAAGATCCCCGCGTCACGGACTATGCGCTCGGCGAGCTCAGCGGCGAAGAGCTGGCGCGATTCGAGGCCGAGCTCGCGGAGTCCGAGCTCTTGCGCGAGGAGCTGGCAGGCGTAAAGAGCACGCTCGGCGCTCTGCGCGAGGAGCTCGGCTCTGAGCCGAAGCCGGCGCTGGACGCGCCGCGGCGCGAGCGCATCGCCGAGCAGGCGTCGCAGGGTGCGCCGAAGCCGAAGCGTCGCCTGCGGGCCGTGGCCTTCGCCGCCATGACCGTCACCGCCGCCGCGGCCGGCGCGATGCTCTTCGTGACCACCCAGGGGCGACGGGCCGAGGTCGCGTCGGTGTCGATGGACAAGGCCGAGGGCAAAGAGAAAGGAACCCTGGGCCCGGGGACGGCCGCGTCGGCGGCTTCGTCCGAGGACATGCCGGTTGTGAATCAGGGTCAGCGGTTCAACCGCGACGCCTACGATGCCTTCGCGGACAACCCCTTCGTGCGCGTCGCCACCGATCCGCGCTCGACCTTCTCGATCGACGTCGACACCGCGTCGTACTCGCTGGTCCGCCGTCATCTGAGGGACGGCCAGCTGCCCCCCAAGGGCGCGGTGCGCATCGAGGAGATGATCAACTACTTCACCTATGTCTATCCCGAGCCGACGGGCGATCGCCCGTTCTCGGTCTCGAGCGAGGTCGGCGCGGCGCCCTGGGCCAGCGGGCACCGGCTGCTGAAGCTGGGTCTCAAGGGCAAGCACGTCGCACCCGCCGACGTGCCCGGCACCAACCTGGTGTTCTTGGTCGACACCTCGGGCTCGATGAGCGACGAGAACAAGCTCCCGCTGCTCAAGCAGGCGTTCTCGCTCCTGGTACAGCAGCTCGACGCGGTGGACCGCGTGTCGATCGTGGCCTATGCCGGCTCGGCGGGCACCGTGCTGCCGCCCACGCCCGGTGACCAGAGGGCCACCATCCTCGGCGCGCTGGATCGCCTGAGCTCTGGCGGTTCCACCAACGGGGGTGAAGGCATCCAGCTCGCCTACGAGCTCGCGAAGCAGGGCTTCGTGAAGGGCGGCGTCAACCGCGTGCTCTTGGCGACGGACGGCGACTTCAACGTCGGCGTCACCAGCCAGAGCGATCTGGTCGACTTGGTGGAAAAGAAGGCCAAGACCGGGGTGTTCTTGAGCGTGCTGGGCTTCGGCGCCGGCAACTTCAACGACTCGACCATGGAGAAGCTGGCCGACAAGGGCAACGGCAACTACGCCTACATCGACACGCTGAACGAGGCGAAGAAGGTGCTGGTCGAGCAAGCCACCGGCACGCTGATGACCATCGCCAAGGACGTGAAGATCCAGATCGAATTCAACCCTGCCGAGGTCTCCGAGTTCCGGCTGATCGGCTACGAGAACCGCGTGCTTTCTCACCACGACTTCAACGACGACAAGAAGGACGCCGGCGAGATCGGCGCCGACCACACCGTGACGGCGCTGTACGAGATCGTGCCCGCGGGCGGCGCTCCCACCGGGCCGGGCAACGATCCACTGAAGTACCAGGCGCCGGGCACGCCCACCGGCAAGGCGGCGCGGGGCGAGCTCGCGACGGTGAAGCTCCGCTACAAGCAGCCGGCGGGCAGCGAGAGCCAGCTGATCGAGGTCGTCGTGCGCGACACCGACGCGAAGGAGTCGGACGACTTCCGCTTCGCCGCCGCGGTTGCAGAGCTCGGCATGCTGCTCAGGGACTCGCCGCACAAGGGCAGCTCGAGCTTCGCCGATACCGTGCGCCTGGCCAGCTCGGGCGAGCTGGACGAGCGCCGGCGAGAATTCGTCGACCTGGTGCGCACGGCCGAGCGGCTGAAGCGGTGAGCCTCACATCGCACTGAAGAGCGCTCGTGACCATGCCGACGCCGAAGAGATCCACCGGCAGCCCCAGCTTCGACAGGTCGAGGTGGAGCTCGTTCATGCAGAGGCTCGCGAGCGACAGGAAGGGGCGCATCAGCCACCAGGGCATTCGCGTCACCAGCTCACGGCTCTGGCGGAACTGCGGATCTTCGTCGCGTCGAATGCGCTCGCTGGCTTCGATGACCTGGGTCGCCAGCTCACGCAGCGGAAGCTGGTCCGCACCGGTGATGCGGTGCGCCGACAGATCGCGCCCACCCTCTCCGGCGACCAGCACGATCACGTCCACGCTCTGGCGTTGCTCCAGCTTGCCCCAGAACCGCACCTTCACGTTGGTGCGCGGATACTTCGCGATGGCGAGGGCCAGCGCCTTCGTGACCAGGTGGGTGAGCGTCAGCCGGATCCCCCACTCGTGGCGCAGACGTTCGATCAGCGCCAGCGGCCGGGTCATGTCGAGCTCGACGGCGCCGTAGATGGTCGAGTCGTTCGGCCTGCGCCACTGGGCGGCCGCCCAACGCTGGAACGACGGCGGGTCCTGCAGTGGAACGAAGCTCGGGCTCATCCTTCACCTCTCGTCGCCAGCGGGCTGGCCTTCGACGGCTGAACGGGTCCAGGATACACGCCGAGGGATCTCGATGGCCTACGAAACGATCCGACACGACCAAGACGGCGCTACTGCCATCCTGACGCTCGAGCGCCCCCGCTGCTTGAACGCCATCGACCACGTGATGCGGGACGAGCTTCGAGCGTTCCTCGACGAACGCATGAACGACACCGAGACGCGGGTGATCGTGCTGACGGGCGCCGGGCGCGCCTTCAGCGCCGGGCTCGACATCAAGGACCCGGTCCTGGTCAGCCCCGCGGGTGGTCTGTCTCCCCAGAGCGCGTACACGGCGCAGCGCACGTTCTCCGAGCTGATCCTGCGCATGCGGCGCTGCCCGCAGCCGATCATCGGTGCGATCAACGGCGTGTGCGTCGGCGCCGGCTTCTCCATGGCCATGGCCTGCGACATCCGCCTGGGCACGCCGGGCGCCAGGTTCCAGGCGGCCTACGTCAACCTGGGCCTCGGCGGCGCAGACATGGGCTCGTCGTGGCTGCTCCCTCGGGCCATCGGCACGGCGAACGCCGCGCGCTACCTGATGACCGGCGACTTCTTGCCCGCCGAAGAGGCGCACCGGCTCGGCTTTCTACAGGCGATCGTCGACGACGCCGCGCTCATGGGTCAGGCGCTGGCGCTGGCGAAGAACCTGGAGAGCAAATCGGCGCTGGGCTTGCGCCTGACGAAAGAGGCCCTCGACTGCAACAGCGGAGGGGGCAGCCTGGAGGACGCGATTCGGCTCGAGGACCGCAATCAGGCCCTGTGCATCGCCGAGCTGTCGGCACGGCAGGAAGGCTGAAGGATGGCCCCCACCGTCATCGACGCGCGGAACCTCGAATTCCTGCTGTACGAACAGTTCGGAGTCGAGTCGCTCACGGAGCACGCGCCCTTCACCGACCACAGCCGGGAGACCTTCGACCTCGCCCTGGCGACGGCGCACAAGCTCGGTCGCGAGGTCCTCTGGCCTCCCTTCCGCGAGATGGACCAGGAGCCTCCGGTGCTGATCGACGGACGGGTTCGCGTGCACCCGTCTATCCGGGCACTGTTGCGCGAGTGCGGGCAGGGGGGCTGGATCAACGCGGACGTCCCCGTTGCGCACGGCGGGCTGCAGATCCCGCGCACGGTGATGACGGCGTTCCGCGCCATCCTCGCGGCGGCGAACTACTCGACCAGCGTCTTTCCGGCTCTCACCGCCGGGGCCGCACACCTCTTGGCCTCGTTCGGCGCCGAGGAGCTCGGCGCCCTCTACCTGCCGAAGATGTACGCCGGCGAGTGGCAAGGCACGATGGCGCTCACCGAGCCGCAGGCCGGCTCGTCGCTCTCCGACATCCGCACCCGCGCCACGCCCACGACCGAGGGGCACTACCTGATCCACGGGCAGAAGATCTTCATCTCGGCAGCGCGGCACGACCAGGCGGAGAACGGCGTCAACCTGCTGCTCGCCCGCATCGACGGCGCCCCCGCCGGGGTCAAGGGGATCTCGCTCTTCGTCGTGCCCGACCGCCGGCCCACGGATTCCGGGCTCGTCGACAACGACGTCACCTGCACCAGCGTCTATCACAAGGTGGGCTACCGCGGCGCGCCCATCACCCAGCTCTCTCTCGGCGACGCGGGCGACTGTCGCGGGTGGCTCGTGGGACAGCCGCACTCGGGCCTGCGCTACATGTTCCAGATGATGAACGAGGCGCGGATCGAGGTGGGGCTGGGCGCGACCGCCATCGCCTCGGCGGCCTACCACGCCGCGCTCGACTACGCGCGCCATCGCCCGCAGGGCCGGCCCATCACCAGCAAGGATCCCGCGCAGGCGCAGGTGCCGATCATCGAGCACGCGGACGTGAAGCGCATGCTGCTGTTCCAGCGCGCAGTCGTCGAGGGGTCGCTGTCGCTGGTGCTTCAGTGCACGCACTACTCCGACCTCGCGCAGACCCTGCAGGGTGACGCGAGGGAGCGCTGCGAGCTGCTCTTGGATCTGCTCACTCCCGCGGCCAAGTCCTACCCCGCAGAGCAGGCCATCCTGGCGGTGAGCCAGGGCCTCCAGTGCCTGGGTGGCTACGGCTACTGCGCCGACTTCGCGCTCGAGCAGTACTATCGCGACGTCCGCATCCACACCATTCACGAGGGCACGACCGGCATCCAGGCGCTCGACCTGCTCGGTCGCAAGGTGGTGCGGGACGGCGGGAAGGCCATGTTCCTGTTCCTGGACGAGGTGGGCACGAGCATCAGCGAAGCGCGCGGCGTCGCCGGGCTGGGCGCGCACGCCGCGCAGCTCCAGGCAGCGCTCGATCGGCTCACGGCGGTAACGCAGCACCTCACCGGCCTGGCTCTCGAGGGGAAGATCGATCTCTTCCTGGCCGATGCTACCCTCTACCTCGAGGTCTTCGGCACGGTGGCGGTCGCATGGCAATGGCTGCGTCAGGCGATGACGGCTGAGCGCGGGCTCGAGCGTGACCCATCCGAGGCCGACGCCCGCTTCTATCGCAGCAAGCTGAGCGCGTTCCGCTTCTTCTTCGCCTACGAGCTGCCGAAGGTCGAGGGACCCGCCGCGCGCCTCTTGGATAGTGACGGTTTGACCCTGAAGACCGAAGAGGAGCTGTTCGCATGACCGACCAGGGCGTGTCGCTCGACGTGTCCGCGCCCGCACCGCGACCGGGGTTGGCGCCGCGCGTGCGCCGCATGAAGGAGCGCTTGCTCACGGCCGACTACGAGATCTGCCTGGCGCGCGCCCGCCACTACACGGCGGTCTACCGGGAGACCGAGGGACAGGACCCGGCCCTGCGCGCCGCGCGCGCGCTGGAGCGTACGCTGGAGAAGCAGCGCATCTTCATCTACGCCGACGAGCACCTGGCAGGGACCAAGACCGAGCGCTTCCTGTCGACACCGCTGTCGGTCGACCGGGGTGATTTCCTGCGCGTGCTCCAGATGGAGCTCGACGTTCTGGAGAAGAAGGCCAAGCCCTTCAAGATCTCCGACGAGGACCGCAGCTGCTTCTGGAACGAAATCTTGCCCTACTGGGACGGGCGCACGCTGCACGACCTGAAGGCCGACAAATGGCGGCGCTGGGGCGTCGTCTCCACGCGACCGAGCCCTCGCGGCTGGCGCGACGCGGCCCGCTTCGTTCGCTATGTGGGCAGGGACAGCCTGCAGAAGATCCTGGGGGCCAACCTGCACGCGCCCCCCAGCCTGCGCCGGCTGAAGAACCTGCTCGGACTGCGTCACGAGCTCGCCTTCGCGAACCCGACACCCGTCGTCTACTGCCACGACGTGCAAGGCCACCTGTGCCTGGGCCTGGACCAGGTCGTCGAGCTGGGAATGGCCGAGCTGATCCGGCGGGCGCACGAGAAGCTCACGCGGCTCGACCCCGGGGACTCGCGCGGCAAGGCGTTCCTCCAGGCAGTGATCCTCAGCCTGGAGGCGGCGATCCGCTACTCCGAGCGTTTCGCGGAGCTGGCCGAGGCGCAGGCGCGCGAGGCCACGAGCGCCGACGAGCGGCGCCGGCTCGGGCGCATCGCCGAGCACTGCCGCAGGGTCCCGCGCTTGCCCGCGTCGAGCTTCCACGAGGCGCTCCAGTCTGCGTGGATGACCCAGGTGGTGGGCGAGATCCAGTTCGGCACGATGGATGTCTTCGGGGTGGGACGCATCGACCAGTACCTCTATCCGCTGTTCCAGAAGGACTTGCGCTCGGGCGCGCTCGAGCGCGCCGAGGCCACCGCGCTCTTGCAGGAATACTTCCTGAAGTTGTCCTCGAACGTGAGCCCGACACCCGAGGTGGGCATGGAGTCGAACGCCGTGCTCGGCAACAGCCAGCACTGCGTGACCCTCGGGGGAGTGACGCCCTCGGGCAGCGATGCCACCAACGAGCTGTCCGAGCTCACGCTCGACGCTTACGCGGAGATGCGCGGCGCCGTGAACCAGCTGTGTGTGCGCCTGCACGCCGGCACGCCGGCAGGGTTCGTGCGTCGCGCCTGCGAGGTCTTCCGGCACACCAACGGCATCGCGTTCTACAACGACGAGGCCATCGTCCCCGGCCTGCGCGCCGACGGCTACTCGGACGAGGACGCGCGCGACTACACCGTCGTGGGCTGCGTCGAGACCTGCGGGCACGGCGACACCCAGGGCTGTGTGGCCGGTCACGACTTCGTGCTGCCGGCGGCACTGATGCTCACGCTGACGAACGGGGCCTTCCCACCCGCGGCCCCCGGGCAACAAGCCGGCTTCTCGAGCGGCGACCCCTCGCACTTCGACAGCTTCGAGGGGCTCTTCGCGGCCTTCGATCGGCAGCTCTCGCACCAGCTCGACACCATGGTCCGGGCCATCGCCGGCAAGGACGAGGCCCACGCCGAGATGCTGCCGGCACCTTACGTCTCGGCGTTGATCCAGGGCTGCATCGAGGGCGCGAACGACGTCACCACCGGCGGCGCGAAGTACGATTTCACCTCCATCGACGTGCGCGGGCTGGCGACGCTGGTGGACTCACTCTTGGCCATCGAGACCCTCGTCTACGACCGGAAAGAGCTGGGACTGAATGAGCTCGTGGCCATCGTGCTCGACGACTTCGCCGGGCAAGAGGCGCTGCGCCAGCGCCTCCTGCGCGAATCGCCCAAGTATGGCAGCGGCGACGCCCAGGCGGACGCCCTCGCGTTGCGTATCGTCGAGCGCATCCACGGTCACGTCCAGGCGCGACGCAACGTGCGCGGCGGACGATACCGCGTCGCCTACTTCTCGCTGGGCAACCACGTGGTCGACGGGCTGTTCCTCGGCGCCACGCCCGACGGCCGGCGGCGAGGCACGCCGATCTCGAACGGCGTCTCGCCGAGCAACCTGGTGAAGCCCACGGGCGGCCCACACGCCGGCATGCGCAGCGCGGCCAAGATCCCCCCGGCCCAGGCGTCATCGGGCATCGCGCTCAACATCCGCTTCCACCCGAACTTCATCAAAGACGGGCGCGGCCTCGACACCTTCGCCGCCATGCTGAAGACCTACTTCTCGCTCGGCGGCATGCACCTTCAGCCCAACTTCGTCTCGGTCGAGACGCTGCGCGACGCGCAGCTTCATCCCGAGCGCCATCGCGACCTGATCGTCAAGGTGTCCGGCTACTCGGCGTGTTTCACCGACCTGGGGCGGTCCATCCAGGACGACATCATCGCCCGCGCCGAGTTCGGGGCCGACGGGTGAGCCCACTCGGGCGCGTCTTCGACGTCTCGAAGGGCTGCGTCCACGACGGACCCGGGCTCAGAACAGTCGTGTTCCTGAAGGGCTGCGCCCTCGGCTGCCCCTGGTGCCACAACCTGGAGGGGACCTCGCACCGCCCTCAGATCGCCTACGACGCCGCACTCTGCATTCGCTGCGGGCGCTGCGTCGAGGCTTGCCCGCGGAACCCGGGCGCCTGGGCGCTGGACGGCACCGACGCCTGGCGCGACGGCTGTGATCTCGCGGGGCGCTGCGTGGAGGTCTGCCCGTCGGGCGCGCGGCGCAAGGTCGGGCGGGAGCTGAGCGTCGAGGAGCTGGTGCGCGAGGTGCTCGTGGACGCCGACTTCTTCCGCGGCACCGGCGGGGGCGTGACCTTCTCCGGCGGTGAGCCCCTCTTGCAAGCCGACTTCGTCTTCGCGTGCGCGGCCGAGCTGGCGACCCGGAACGTCCACGTCGCCGTGCAGACCGCGGGACTCTGGCCCCGGAGACACGTGGCGGAGCTGGCGGAACGCGCAGACCTGGTCTTGTTCGACCTCAAGCACTGCGACGCCGCGGCGATCACACGCGTGATGGGCGTCGACGGCCGCGCGATTCTGGAGAACCTCGACGCGCTGCTCGCCACCGACGTGGAGCTCGAGCTCTGCGTGACGCTGGTCCCCGGGTTCAACTCCGGGCGGGACGAGCTCGAGGCCATCGCGCGCTGGCTGCGCCAGCGCCCGCGGGTCCCGGCGGTGAAGCTCCAGCCGTTCCACCGCCTCGCATCGGGAAAAGCGGCGCTGTATGGCACGCGCTATCCCCATGCCGACACCACGCCTCCGGGTGACGCCGAGCTCGAAGCCGCGGCGCGCCTGCTCCGTGAGCACGGCCTGCCGGTGGTCGCCGGGTGACGCGTGAGGGACCGAGCACCATGGCGCGTCGACCTGGTGCGCGCGGCCGAGCGGCTGAAGCGGTGAGCCTCACGCCGCGGGGGCAGCCCCGCTGCGTGCGCCCACGTAGCGCGACGCGGGTCGGATCAGTCGCCCGCTGGCGCGCTGCTCGGCCACGTGCGCGCACCAGCCGACCACGCGCGACGCGGCGAACATCGCACTGAAGAGCGAGCGCGGAACCCCGATGGCTTCGAGCAGGACCGCGGTGAAGAACTCGACGTTGGCGGCCAGCGGGCGGCTGGGGTGGCGTTCGGAGAGGAGCCGCGTGGCCACGCGCTCGACGTGGCGGGCCAGCTCGAGCCGCCGCACGACGGGGTCAGCGCCTTGGCCCAGCGCCTGGCGATAGCGGCTCAGCGCTTGCTCGAGGACCAACGCCCGGGGATCGCGCACGCGGTAGATGCGATGCCCCATGCCCATGATGCGGCGACCGGCCGCGAGCTCCTGACGGAGCCATGGCTCGGCGCTCGGCTCGCTGCCGATGGCGTCGAGCATGTCCAGCACCGGGCCGGGCGCTCCACCATGCAGCGGGCCCTTGAGCGCGCCGATCGCCGCAGTCACCGCGCTGATGAGATCGGAGCCGGTCGAAGCGACCACGCGCGCCGCGAACGTCGACGCATTCAGCCCGTGATCGATCACCGCGATCCAGTAAGCGTCGAGCGCGCGCCCGGCGGGGCCCGGTCGCGCCCCCAGGAGCCGCAAGACGTCGTCGGCGTGACCGGCGGCCGGATCGGGCTCGGGCAACTCTTCACCGCGCTGGCGACACGCCCAAGCCGCGGCCAGCGTCGCGACCACCCCGGCGAGCACTGCGGCCGCTTCGTCGCCGGGGCCCAGATCGGCGGCTCGGTAGTGTGCGACGCCGGCGCGCAGCGCATCCATCGCGTTGGGCTGGTCGATGGCGTCGCCGAGCTGCGAGAGGCGCCGGTGCGCCAGGCTTCGGCCTCGGGAAAGCAGGCTCGGGATACGGCCATCGGTCGGCTCGGGCAGCTCGCCGGTGGTGAGCAAGCCCAGCACTTCAGCGAACGCGTGGCGCACGGCCAGGCGCTCGACCGGCTCGCCGCGGATCCACAGCTCGCCCCGCTCGCCGTCCACGTCGGACAGCGCGGTATCGGCCACGACCACGCCTTCCAGCCCATTTGCTCCGGTGCTCATGGCCAGGAGTCTGGTTCCGAGTGTAACATTGATCAACGTTGAAAGATGAATCAACCATCCGATTTCGTGAGCGCGAAGCAGGCAGTGAAGCTCCTTGGGGTGCGGCTGCCCACGCTCTATGCGTATGCCAGCCGCGGGCTCGTCACGAGCGTGCCTTCCGGCGAAGGTCGCGCGCGGCTCTACGCCCGAGCAGATCTCCTGCGGCTGCGCGCGCGACGCGACGCCCGCGGGGGCCACGCGGCGGTGGCGAGCGGTGCGCTGCGCTGGGGCGAGCCCGTGCTCGAGTCGTCCATCACCGAGATCGGAGCGAGCGGACCGCGCTACCGCGGACAGTGGGCGGTCGAGCTGGCGCGCCAGGGCACGCCCTTCGAGTCGGTGTGCGCGCTGCTCTGGGCGGGCTCGCTGCCTGCGGAGCGTCCGGAGATGCGGAGCACCGTTCCCGTCGCCCGGAGCGCCGGGGCCACTACCTGGGTCGAGCGCCTGCTGTGCGTCGCCCCCACCCTGGCGCCCGGCGATCCGCTGTGTGCGCCCCTGGCGAACGCAGGCCAGCTGGTGCGCACGCTGGCCGTCGCCCTGGCACCCGACCCACGCCGCGCCGCGAGCGCAGCGCGCGCGAGCACGGTGGCGCGGGCCGCGCTGGCAAGCTTCGGGGTCGAGGCCACCGAACGGCGCGTGGCCGGAGTGGAGCAAGCGCTGGTGCTGTGCGCCGATCACGAGCTCAACGTGTCGGCGTTCGCAGCGCGTGTGGTGGCCTCGGCCGGTGCCACGCTCCCGGCTTGCATCACGGCGGCGCTCGCGGCCTTCAGCGGTCCCGCCCACGGCGCAGCCTCGGATCGCGTCGAAGCGTTGCTGGACGAGGTCGGCAGCCCTGCGCGCGCCCGCGCGGTGCTGGCGGAGCGCGTGCGCCGCGGTGAGGCCCTCGCGGGCTTCGGTCACCCGCTCTATCCGGCGGGCGATCCGCGCGGCGCACAGCTCTTGGCGCTGGCGCGGGCGCGGGCGACGCTCGCGCGCCCGCCCCGGCTGAAGGTGCTCGAGGCCGTGGTGCGCGCGATGCACGCGGCCGAGCAGCCGGCGCCGAACCTGGACGCGGGTCTGGTCGCGGTGCGCATCGCGCTGGGGCTGCCGGTCGGAGCCGCGAGCGCTCTGTTCGCGCTGGGGCGCTCGGCGGGCTGGATTGCTCACGCGCTCGAGCAGCGCGAACAGGGCTTCTTGCTCAGACCGCGCGCGCGCTACGTGGCGCGGTGACCGGCTACTTGCAATACGAAGGCTTGATCACCCACCAGCCGCGGCGCGCGCCCGGGTTCCACACCACCTTCGGGCCGCCGTAGAAGCAGACGTGATAGCCGTACCACTTGCCGACGCAGCCGGTCTTGCTGACCGCGATCTCGTCGGTGGATCCGACGGCGTGCTGGCCGGCGCAGTACCCTTGAGCGCGCAGCTCTTGGGTCACGGCGGCGAAGAAGCTCTGGCACTTGTCCCCGGCGGTCGCACCCGCATAGCTCGAGAGGTCGCAGTCGCTCATCACGCCGCAGCCGGTGAGCTTCGCCATGGCCGCGTTCACCGCGGCGTCGACCGACGGATCGGTGTCTTGATACGAGGCCGCACTGCAGATGAAATCGGGATCGGGGACGCCCTGCGGGAACTCGCAGGGGCCGCCGCTACCCCCGGTGCCCAGCGGGCAGCCCGCGTCCACGCCGCCGCTGCCGCCGGTCGGCGTGCCGCCGCCGCCGCTCACCGCGCCGCCCGTGCCGCCGCTCACCGTGCCGCCCGTGCCGCCGCTGGTCGTGCCGCCAGTCCCGCCACTGCTTCCGCCGCTGCCACCGGGCCAGCCGCCACCCGACCCGGCGAGGCCCGCGCTGCCATCGGCGCCTGCCTTGCCACCGTCGGGTCCTGCCACGCCGTCGGCGCCGTCGTCACCGCTGCAGCCGAACGCAATGCCGAGCACGACGAGCGACGCCCACAGAGCGCGAGTCATGGCGCCCAGTATGCGCCGAACGGCGCGGGGCTCAAAGCACCCGCGGGTTTCGGTGGCGGATCGTGGCATCGCGCAGCAAGAGCAGGCAGGCAATGCCCATCAAGATCGCGGGGACGATCATCTCGTCCAGATCTTGGTCGTAGAGGGAGTGCCCCGCGCCCAGCGCGCCGAGCGCTCCGAAGACCGCAGCCATCAAGATGGCCGGCCAGGTCATGATCCAGAAGGCGTGCCCGCACTCGCAAGCGTAGCGACGCCGAGTGTCGAAGTTGGACGAGCCGTCTCGCACCAGCTCTGGAACCAGCTTCTTTCCGCAGACCTCGCACGCTCGGTATTCGTCCGCCGAGAGCGCGACCTTGCCCGTCAGGTCCGACATCTGGACCGCGTGGCACCTGGCGCAGAGCAGACGACCGTTGTCGTCGTAGGTGAGCTGGGCAAGGGCCAGCTGCTTGGCGCAGCCGGCGCAGCGTGCGGCATTCGGATCGAGCATGGGCCCCGAGGCGTCGAGGCGTCGAGGCTATCACGCGACAGCAGCGTGAAGGCGTTGCCACACGGAAGCGGGCAAACCCGCTGTGCGACGCCGACTGGGCCGTGCTCTGCGAGCGCGACGAGCAGGGCGTCTTCCACGAGCTGGCGCGTGTCGGACGCGAAGAGCCGCCGCTCGCCGCCCGACCGTTCCCGGGGCTGTTCGACGTGGTGGCCCGCTCGCGGGCGCCGACCTTTCAGATGGGTCAAGACCGAGTGCTGCAGCTGGTCGCGCCGCTGGTGCACGCCGACCGGGTGTGCGGCGTGTTCTGGGTGGGCCTGCCGACCAGCATCGAGATCTCGCCGGTGGTCGAGCTCCTGGGCACCTACGGCGCCTTCGTCGGCATGGCGCTCACCGCGCGAGGGCGATAGTCACTTCTGCTTGCACTGCCCGCCCGCTTCCACGCACACCGGCGGCGCCGGCAGCACCGGGGGCACGGTGTGGGGCGGGCACTTCACCTTCGGGTCGTGGATGAGAAAGGCGTCGGCGGCGGACTTGTCGACCAATGCCACGCGGGTCAGCGCGACCAGCTCGCCCCGGGGGGCGCGCTCGGACGACCCGACGAACCAACCATCCTGGTCGTTGCCGCGGGCCTCTGTGCACCCGGACCAAGCGTCGCAGACCAGCGAAGGCAGGCAACGCCGCTCGACCGGGACGAAGCCCGGGCCCCCGTCGATGGCGTTCGGCGTCGCCTCGCAGCGCCCGTCACGACACACGGCGCGCGTCGGCCCTTGCGGGCAAGCCAGCGGGTAGCAGTCCTTGGGCGGGTACGCCGCGCACCAGCGCTGCAGCTCTGCGTGCCAGCGCCGAGTGCCTGGGGTGGTGCCGCACGCGTCGCAGCACGCCCACTTTCCGGAAGTCGCAACGCGCGCCACGGCGCACTCGGCGTCGCGCGTGCACACGGTCACCGGCGCCGGCGGTCCGGCCGCTGCGGCGCTGGACACTGGAGCGGGTGCCTCGCCGGTGGGGGCGGGCGCCGTGGTGCCGCCCGCGGGCGCGCTGGAGGGCGTGCGACACGCCACTGCGGAGAGTGCCAGGACCCAGAGAGCGCGAGCCACGCGCGGACTCTACTCGATTCGTTCGAGGCGCGCCGGCGCCACCGCCAGCCGCCCCTACTTCGGTCCGGGCGCGCGCTTCTTGAAGGCGCCAGCGAGCGTGGCCCACAGCCGCCAGCGCAGCGGGATCACGTCACCCGCTTCGGCCTGGCTTCGCTCGAAGAACTTCTCGAGCGCCTGCAGTTCGCCCGCGTCGAGCCAGATGCCGCAGCCCTCGGGGCAGGTGTCGATGATGATCTGCGAGCAATAGGCGTACTCGCGCACGTCCATCTCGGCGCCGCACTTCGGGCAGCCCACCGGGCCGGCGACGGACTGCGCGACCTTGTTGATGCTGCGCGCCACCGAGTCGGGCAGGTTGGCCAGGGTCTGGGAATAGTCGTGCTCTTTGGCTTCTTGAATGGCCTCGAGCTCGCCCTGGTCGAGCCATACGCCGCGACACGTTGGACAAGCGTCGATTTCGATCTTCGCCTCGTAAGTCTGGGGCTCGAGCGCGCTTCGGTCGCGGGGGCAGCTCAGGGACATGGCCGCGGCAGACTACCAGGGTATACTGCCCGTCCGATGCGAATTCTGGAGCGGCTTGGCCGCGCGATCGTCGTCCTGGGGGTGTTCGCCCTCGCCTCGTACTTCGCACTTCAGTTCGGCACCGGGGGCCTGTGGAAGGGGCTCGAGGCGGCCCACGCCGTGAGCGCGCCTGGCGGCAACAAGACGCCCTACGATCTGACCCAGCTCACCGCCGTCAACGAGACGCTCAAGACCATCCGCGACAAGTACGTCGAGCCCGGGCGGGTGAAGCCGCAACAGATGTTCTTGTCGGCGCTCAACCAGGTCCAGAAAGAGGTCGCGCAGGTCATCATCCTGCACGACGAGAAGTCCCCCACCGTGAAGGTCCGGGCCGACACCGAAGAGAAAGAGTTCCGCGTCGACAACATCCAGGGGCCGTGGGACGTGGCCGCGCGGCTGCGCGAGGTGTTCGCGTTCTTGCAGACGAACCTGAAAGACACCGAGGTCGACCTGCGCGACATCGAGTACGCCGCCTGCAACGGCATGTTGCGCACCCTGGACCCGCACAGCGTCTTCTTGAGCCCCGAAGCCTACAAGGAGATGAACCTGTCGACGTCCGGGCACTTCGGCGGCCTGGGCATCGTGATCTCGATCCGCGACCAGCAGCTGACCATCATGCGCCCCATGCCCGAGACGCCCGCCGGGCGCGCCGGGCTGAAGCGCATGGACCGCATCACCAAGATCAACAACGAGTCGACGCTCAACATGCCGCTGGACGACGCGGTGAAGCGCCTGCGCGGCAAGCCCGGCTCGAAGGTGACCATCTGGGTGCACCGCGACGGCAACGAGGGCTGGCAGGGCTCGCGCCCCTTCGAGCTGACCCGCGAAGAGATCCGCATCAAGAGCGTGGACTACCGGGCGCTCTCGCCCGGCATCGGCTACGTGCGGCTCAAGCAGTTCCAGTCGAGCACCGCCGACGAGCTGGACGCGGCGTTGGCCGATCTGGCCAAGAGCGAGCCGCTCAAGGGCCTGGTGCTGGATCTGCGCGGCAACCCCGGTGGTCTGCTCGATCAGGCGGCCAAGGTCGCCGACAAATTCCTCGAAACCGGGCCCATTGTCGCCACGGTGGGCGCCGCCGAGGGGCGCGAAGAGAAGAAGGCCACGCCCCGCGGCACCGAGCCGAACTACCCGATCGTCGTGCTGCAGAGCGGCTCGAGCGCGAGCGCCAGCGAGATTGTGTCCGGCGCCCTCAAGAACCAGGACCGCGCGGTGATCGTCGGCCAGACCAGCTTCGGCAAGGGGACGGTGCAACTGGTGTTCCCGCGCATCACCCCGGACGGCGCGGCGCTGAAGCTGACCATTGCGCAGTACCTGACCCCGGGCGACGTGTCGATTCAGGGTGTGGGCGTCGCGCCCGACGTGCAGCTCGATCCGATGACCGCCGACACGCTGGAGATGGACCTCTACAGCGAAGAGAGCCCGGTGCGCGAGCGCGACCTCTCCAAGAGCCTGGGCGGCGCCAGCAAGCGCTCGAGTGATCGCCCGCACTACAAGCTGCGTTACAACCTGCCGGAAGAAGAGCGGGCCAAGATGCGCGACCTGGGCGGCGACCTGGAAGACGAGTTCCAGCTCGACTTCCCCGTCACCTTCTGCCGCGACCTGGTGGGCAAGCTGCCGCAGGGCAAGCGCCCCGACCAGGTGCGCGCCGCCAAGCCCGTGGTCGAGAAGGCGCAAGACGGGCAGATCCAGGCCATCACCACCGACCTGCAGAAGCTGGGCATCGACTGGGGCGCGCCGGCGAAGGACGCGAAGGGGCCAGGCCCGGACGACTACGAAGTGAAGCTCGAGACCGACCGGAAGGGCGACACCGTGACGGCCGGCGAGCCGATGAACCTGAAGGTCACGGTGAAGAACAACGGCACCGAGCCGATCCACCAGCTGCGCGCGGTGACCAAGAGCGACGGCGGCTATTACGACGAGAAAGAGCTGGCTTTCGGCAAGATCGAGCCGGGCAAGTCGCGCACCGCAACGGTCCCATTCGGCTGGTGCGAGCTCGACGGCAAGAAGCCCGGCAGCACCAAGCCGGTGCCGACCGACGCGAAGCGGGTGTGCAAGATCCCGCTCGACGCCACCACGAGGCAAGACGTGGTGAAGGTGCGCTTCTTCGCCGAGGGCGGCGCGGCACCCAAGGACCAAGAGCTGAGGCCCACGGTGCAGAGCCTGCCGCGCCCGGCCTTTGCGTTCTCGTATCAGGTGGCCGACAGCCGCTCGGCCAACGGCGACGGCCAGGTGCAGCGCGGGGAAGGCGTCACCGTCTTCTT
This sequence comes from Polyangiaceae bacterium, assembly GCA_023150915.1. Taxonomy (GTDB): domain Bacteria; phylum Myxococcota_A; class Polyangia; order Polyangiales; family Polyangiaceae; genus JADJKB01. Next base: position 47,141 of record JAKLKA010000002.1, on the reverse strand, counting down.
GACGGTGAAGAACGTCGGCACCGGCAAGTCTTACGAGACCCAGGCCAACATCCGCAACCTGACGGGTGACGGTCTGTACCTGCGCGGCGGGCGCTTCGAGCTGCCCAGCATGAACCCCGGCGACACGCGCGAGGTGGCTTTCACCTTCGACGTGCTGGACGGCCTGACCGACAACTTCGCGAAGCTCGAGATGAGCATTGCCGACCGCGACCTGCGGGTGGTGACCAGCGAGAAGATCGTGATCCCGGTCACGCGCGCCGGCGTGTTCATCAACCAGGCCTCGGGCAAGGTCAGCGTGGAGCAGCCGGCCCAGGTGCGCGGCCAGCCGCAGGCCAGTGTCGCGGTGGTGGGCGAGCTGGCCAAGGGCTCGGTGGTCGACCGCCTGGGCACCTTCGCCGGCTTCACCAAGGTGCGCATCGACGGCGACCGGTTCGGGTTCGTCGAGACCTCGGCTCTGAAAGACGGCGCCGGTGCCGGCAAGCCGACCTTCAAGCCGCACCTCACCCACTCACCGCCGCTGATCACGCTCGAGCCGGCGGGCTTGGCCATGCGCGGCGACAAGGTGAAGATCGAGGGCACGGCCACGGACGGCGACCGCGTGCTCGACGTCTACGTCTTCGTGGGCGCGCACAAGGTCTTCTACCAGTCCAATCGAAAGGGCACCGACCCGCTGAAGCTCAAGTTCGGCTTCGACGCAGCGCTCAACCCCGGCATGAACGTGGTCACGGTGGTCGCCCGTGAGAACGAGGACACCGCCAGCCGGCACACCATCGTGGTGCGGCGCGACGGCCCGGGCGGCGAGGCGCTCTCGACGCCGAAGGGTGAAGAGTTCGCCGCCGACTGGGAGTTCGTGGGCGGCGAGTAATTCAGCCGTCGGCGGGCGCCTCGGGCGGGCGGGCGCGCCGTCGCTTCTGGTAGGCCACCAGCTGCTGCAAGCCCACCAGGGCCGCGGCAACGATCGTGCTCTCGACCAGGTGGCGAGAGAAGAACGCGAGAACTGGCTGCGTCCAGTTGGCAATGGCCTCGCCGAACAGCACGGTCAGCGTCATCCACGTGGCCTGGCCGAAGACGCCGGCCAGCACCACCCAGCGGAAGCGCGCCCGTGATGCGCCCGCCAGGACACCGATCGACGGCAGCGGCACCACGAACACCAGGACCATGCCGAAGCGCGCGAAGGCGCGCTCGAAGAAACGGATGATGCGCGCGAAGCGCGGGACGCGCTGCTCGGCCCAGCGCACCGCGGCCTCGCCATACATCGAGCCCAGGCCGTAGCCCGCGACGATACCCAACAGGCGGCGCAGCGTGCCGACCACCACCAAGAGCACGGGCGCAACACCGGCGGTGGCCAGCACCACGTGACGCCCCTCGGGAGAAATCGCCACCAAGAACAGCGGGTGCCGCACCACCAGATAGGGTGAGAGCGCCGTGCCCACGGCGTTGCCGATGGCCAGGAGCGCGATCAGCGCGAACACCCCGTGGCGCAGGCGAGGAGAGACACCCGCGAGGGTGGTGAGGGCCGAAGCCTGGGCAGGTGACGTCACCGGCGGGTCTCGTAACGCGAGCCCGCGGGCAGTCAAGGATCGAATGGCGATCGCAGCGTAAACCCGACGTGCCAGCGCCGCCAGAGCGCGCGCTGCTCGACGCCCTCGCGCGAGATCGGGTTCTGCCCCCAGACCGGCGAGTAGTAGAAGCCGACCTGGCCCACCACCAGCAGCCCGACGAAGGCCGCAGTGCGGAAGCGACGGAGCGCGGCCGCGAACAGCGCCGCCACCAGCACCACGCCGAACGCGTAGGCCGGAAGGTAGTGATAGACGTACGAGTCACGTGCCGAGACCCACCACGGCACGATGGGCGCGCACCAGGCCGCCACGATCAGGCTGCGGCGTGCGGTGGGCCCCGCGAGCGCCAGCGCACGACGAGTGGCCGGGCCCAGGGCACGGCGCCTGAGCGCCAGCACCAACGCCACCACCACGGACCCGATGGCGAACAGCAGGGCCAGGTTCACCAGCCACCACACCAGCGGGTTACCCATCGCGGTGAGCACCCGCATGCGGCCGTCGCTGAGCGGGTCGTTGCGCATCGGGATGGGGCGCGTCGGCAAGAACCACTCGTACCAGTGCGACAAGAGCGGATGCTTCCAGTGCGTGAGGCTGGCGTGGTGCAGGTACAGGCGTTTGGTCTCGGCGACCACCGCAGACGGGCCGAAGGGCTGCTTCGCCATCCACAGGCCCAAGCTGAACCAGCCGGTGTAGGCCGCGGGCACCAGGCCAAGCGTGAACGTCGAAGCGATCTTCGACCGCTTGCTCACCGCGACCCAGAGCAGCACCGGCACGAACACCACAGCGCTGTACTTGATGGCGCAGGCAGAGCCGAGCAGAAGCGAAGCCAGGGCGAAGCTGGGCCACGAGCGGGCGCGGAGCGCGGTCAGCACCGCTGCCATGCACGAGCAAGCCAGCATGCCGTCGAGGAGGGCGGACCGCGAATACGCGATCAAGAAGCCGTCGACCGCCGCCAGCGCCGCGCCGACCCAGAACGCGGTGCGACGCTCGGCGACCCAGGCCGCGATCAGCCCCACCAGCACGATGTTCACGCAGCCGAGCAGAAAGGGCGCCAGCCGCCAGGCCAGCGACGTATCCCCCAAGAGGTGGATCGGCAGCGCGATCAGCAGCTTCCCAAGCGGCGGATGGTCGTTCAGATCGGGCTGGTGCGCGAGATAGGTCTTGGCGTTGAGCACGAAGTGGTGCTCGTCCCAGGTGAGCCCGCGGGGAAACGCGAGGCGCTGCGCGCGCAGGCCAATGCCGAACACGATCATCACGATCGCCGCCGTGATCAGGGGCGCGTCGGGAGCGCGCAGCGATTGAAGCAACTTGCGCCGCATGGTTCAGCCGGGCAGAACCTGGCAGGCAAGGGGCGCCGCCAACCACTGCTTGGAAGGCGGCTCGAAGGCGGCGCCCGCCGCGAACCGCACCTGCACGCCGCTGAGTTGCTGGAGCACCCGGACCCGGCAGCGCACCACGAAGCGCTGCTGCGCGTCGCGCTCGCGACCGGCGTCGGCCGCGACGCGTGCCGCGACCTGGGGCTCTCGGAACAGGCCAGGCACGACCAGCGTCTTCCGATCGGCGGTCACGGTGGGGACCAGCGTGCCGTGGGCCTGCACGGTCCGACCCCCGTCGCGATAACCGCAGGCATGGCCCCACGCGCTACGATCCCACGAGCACGACAGGTCGTGCGCGTCGCTGCTCACCAGGCTGATGTCGACGTCGACGATGGCGCCCGGATGGAACGACGGTGAGCTGCCCGAGAAGGCGAGCAGCGGCGCGGTCGCGAGCCAGATCGCGAGGGCCCCCCAGCGCGCGGCGGTGGTTTGCACGGCGCGAGTCAAGACGGCGACGGCCAGCGCGTCAAGGAGGCGTTGGGCACCGCACTTCCTTCATCGCCAAACCGGCGCAGAGCGCGAGGTGCCCGCGCCGCCCCGTGTCTCGATGCCACATGGAGCGCTGCCCCGAACGGGTTCACCCCGCAAGCGGATTGACCCAACGAAGACCCTCGAAGCGGGCGAAGTCGGTGTCGTTGGAGTGCAGCTCTCCGCCCTGTTCGATGGCATGCGCAGCGAGCTGCACATCCGTCGTGAGGTTCCCCCCGACGCCGATCTGCTTCAACAGCCGAAAGGCCGTTTCCAGGTGCCGGGGGCCGGGGACCAAGAATGTCGCGCAGGGCTGCCGAAGCCAGCCCTCGATCCGGAAGATCGCATCGTCGATCGTCAACGGGTCCGAGAACACCCGACGGTTGGTGCTGATGCGCAGGAACCCGAACAGAGTGGCGGGCGCGATGCCCACAGCGCGCTCACCCCCCAGCAATGCCTCCCACCACTTGCGCGCCAGCCGGTGCTGCGGGTAAGCGTCGATCTCGGCGTAGAGCAGCAGGTTGACGTCCGGAATGATCATCGCGGGGCCTTCGCCTTCGCGATCAGAGCGTCGTCCTCGAGCTCGTCTGCCAGCTTGTTGAAACCGGCCAGATCGATTCCGGGCAACAGCCGCGTCTTGTGGGGCCGCACCCGGTAGCGCTTGGGCGGTCGCTCGCGCTGGGGCGAAAGCCCCCGGCGAATGGCGTCGTTGACCACTTCCTTGAACGCCTTGCGCTGCCGGTGGGCCTCTGCCTTGAGGAGCTGCGCGACGTCCGGGTCGAGCGTCAAGGTGGTTCGCATCAAGGCATCATGATGCCTCTACGTTCCTCGGTCAAACCGCCCGTCGCGTCATTCGATCACCGGGAACGGGAACACGTCCCACTGTCCCCGATCGGCACGGTAGTAGGCCTCGAAACCGCGATACAGGAAGGTCGACCCCTCGCACAGCATGAGCCCGTTGACCTCGGTGTCACTCTCGCCGGGGCCCGGGCCCAGCGGCTCGAAGTAGGCACCCTTGGTGTAGCCGCCCAGATCCGACGGTGCGTCGTACACGATGCGGATCTGCTGCGGCGGGCAGGGCGTCTCGTGCTCGTCGACCACCATCCAGTCGTGGCGCACCGCCGCGGCCAGCACCGTGGTCGCCAGTTGCTCGACGCGGGTGGGGGTCGGCTGCTGCGCATTCGAAGCTGGCGGGGACACCGCGGCTTCGCGGATCTCGGCGGGCGGCGGTCGCGGTCGGGTCGCGCGGGGGCGCCGCGGGCGCTCGGGGCGAACGTCGGTGGCGGTGTGCGCCGCGATCGGTGTCGCTGCCGGCCGGGGCGGACGCCCGGGCCAGAGCACGAGCGCGGTGACGACGAGCGCCAGCGCCAGCGCGACGGCCAAGGCGCGCTTCACGGTCACGCCGACCTCGCACGCCGGCGACGCGCGGCGAGCAGGCCGAGGGCCAAGAGCGAGAGCTGCGCAGTCGAGCCGCTCGAGCGCCCGCTGGTGCGACACGCGCACCCTTGGTCGTCTTCGGAGAGCACCTTGGTCTGCTGGGCCGACGCGCCGCTCTTGCCGCCGCTGGCGCCGATCGCAGCGCCGGTGCCACCCGTGTCGCTGCCGCCGCTGCCCCCGGCGCCGCCGGTGCCGGCCGGCGGCTGACCCGTCTCGGGCAGGGCGTCATCCATCAGGTAGATCTTCTCGCCGCTGCCGCGCACCAGCACCGGGCGTGCGCGCAGCTTGGGGCCGACCTCGAGCTTCTCGAGGTCCTTGGGGGCCCATTTCACGACCGCAGCGGCATCGAAGCCCCAGGTGGCCATGACCTCTTGGCTCGGAACGTGGCGGCGGAATTCGCCGTCGATCAACCAGACTTCGGCGCTGCCGTCGGTGGACTGCACCAAGAGCGGGCTGTCGGGCAGAGCGTCGTCTTCGGTGATGGCGGCAAGGGCCGTGTCGTCCACCGGCATCACGTCCCAGAACTCGGAGAAGCCCCAGTCGTCGAAGCTGGTCATGTCCTGGACCCTGCGGCGAACGCCCTTGGGGATGACCGGATCGCAGTCGAGGCTCGCGGGGCTCTGCGCGAGCTCGGCGTTGGCGCCGCCCGCGCTGTCGATGCCGTAGGCGTGGACCGCGTGGGGCTTGCCGTCGTGCAAGCTGAGCGGCGAGGCGACCTCGAAGCCGTGATTGCACGAGCCCAGCGGCGTGCAGAGGTCGCCGCGATCGATGTTGGCGTCGACCGGCACGCCCTTGGCCTTCGGGTCCCCCGCCGGGCCCCCGAAGTACAGATGCACGGCGATGCCTTTCTTGGCCGCGTCGGGGTCTTGCGACCAGCCCCAGACCTTCTCGCAGCTGGCGCCGTCCAGGTAGCCCTTGGGCTTGGTGTTCACCGGCTCGGGCGGCAGCGCCGCAGTCCACCAGGTGGTCTGCTTCTTTGCGCCGGGCCACGCCCAGCTGATGTGCACGTGATCGGTGTGGGGGTTCGAGCCGGTATAGGCCTTCCACCCCGCGGTGGCGCACGACGCATTGGGTGAGCGGTAGGCCCCCCAGATCTTGCTGTTCCAGATGAAGTACATCATCCCCAGGCGGCGGGCGTTCGCACACGCGTTGCCGTGCGGATCGGTGTCCAGCAGCCAGTCGATCACCGTCTCGGCGATGTCCCGCTGGGCGGTGTTGAAGTAGTTGACCTTCCAGTCCCAGGCGCGCCCCTCTTTGTGCTCGCTGGTGCTGCCGATGTTGCAAGCCCGGGTGATGCCGTAGTCGCCGGTAGTGGGGTAGGTCTTCAGGATGAAGTCCTTGAAGCTGGCCGTACCGGGCTTGGCGGTGGGGTCGCAGGTGTCCTGGGCGTCGTAGCTGGCGAAGGCGTCGATGGCCTTGCCGAAGCTGGGCGTCGGGGGATCGGGCGCGGCAACCGCCGGCAGCGCCAGGGTGGTGGTGATGAACAGCGACCGGGCGAAGAGAGCGCGCACGCGCCGGGTTCTGCAAGCGTCGAACCAGCCCGAGAGCTGCGTTTCTCGGCCCATTCCGCCGGATCCGGTGCCAACCCCGGGTTGGCGTCCGCAAGCCAGGGTTGGCGGCTTCTGGTACACAGGCGGCTCGGGTGTCGAAGTCGAAGCAACTGGATCGGCTGCTGATCGGCTGGTGCTTGGCCAGCGTGGCCCTCGGGGTGTGGCTGCGCGTGCAGCACCTGGCCGATCCGCCGGGGCTGGCCTGGGACGAGCACCACTTCGTGCGTACGGCCCAGAACCTGCTCAGCGGCGGCCGGGACTGGAACGACCATCCGCCGCTCGGCAAGCTGCTGATCGCGCACGGCATCCACTGGTTCGGTGACACCGCGTTCGGCTGGCGCGTCTCGGCGCTGGCGAGCGGGCTGACCAACATCGCGCTCGCCGGGCTGCTGGCGGGGCGCCTCTTCCACAGCTGGCGGGCCGGTCTGATCGCCGCAGCCTTCCTGGCGGGCGACGGCTTCTTCATCGCGTATTCGCGCACCGCGCTCCTCGACGGCGTGGTCGCGACCTTCACCCTGGCCACGGCCTGTGCGGCCGTGCGCGCGCGAGGCGCGCTGGGCATCGGGCTGGCCGCAGTGCTGCTCGGGCTGGGCTGCGCGGTGAAGTTCAGCGCGGTGGTGATGCTCGTACCGCTCGTGGCAAGCGCGCTGTTCGGTCCGGCGCCGCGCTGGGCCGGGCTGCTCTTGCTGCTGGCGCCGCTGAGCTACGTCGGCGTCTACCAATGGGGCCTGCTGCTGCAACACCGACCGCACGGCGTGGGCGACGTGATCGCGGCCACGCGCGAGCTGTACGAGCACCACGCCAAGCTGACCGACGGCAAGCACATGCTGATCTCGAGCTGGTACAGCTGGCTGGTGCCGCTCAAACCCATCCCGATGCGCTATGCCGAAGCAGACGGGATGGTGCGGTCCATGACGTCGATGGGAAACCCGCTGCTCTGGTGGGCGAGCAGCCTGGCCGTTCTGGCGACGCTGGGCGAGCTGCTCCGGGTGGCGGCCGAGCGGGCGCGGGCCTTCGTGCAGGCCCGGGCCACACCCCTCTCCACCCTTGGTGCGCTGGCCAGCGCCGAGCTGTGGTGCTTGGCCCTGTGGGCGCTGCCGGTCTTACCGTGGGTGCTGTCGCGTCGCGATTCGTACATCTACCACTACCTTCCGGCCTACGGCTTCGCGGTGGTGCTGGTGGCAGGCAAGGTCGCAACCCTGATCGATGCTCGACGGCGCCTGGGCTGGCTGGGCCTCGGTGCCATCACGCTGTGCTCGTGGTGGGTGTCGCCGGTGAACGCCGAGCTGCCGGTGACGCGCACCGGCTACGAGCTGCGCCTGTGGCTGCCGGCGTGGCGGCGTGCGCGACAGAAGCCGCCGGCGCCACCCCCGTTCGTGCCACCGGCGTTCGCGCCACGGGCGTTCGCGCCGCCAGCGACTCAATAGTGCTTCCCGTGCTGCACGACTCGGAAGTCGCCATCCACGACGGTGGCGTGCACGTCGCTCTCCGACGCGGCGTCGTCGGCGTACGCGGCGGCTTCCGGCAGGCTGGCGAAGTCCTTGAAGCTGGTGCGACCGTCGACCTCGTCCACCACGACCCGAAAGCAGCTCGGCGCGAGGGGGCCCAAGCTACGCGCCTGGGCCGAGCGCGGGGACAGGGCCGTTTCGAAGTGCTCGAGCACCGCCGCCAGCAGCGCGTCAGGGCAGCTGGGGTCGTCGACGAAGAACCACCACTCGCCGTGCTGGTTGTTGATGGCGAAGCGCTGGCCACGCCACTGGAAGTGGATCCATGCCTCGGTCACCTCGTCGGTGACGAAGTCCGAGAGCGCAGCGCCCGCGAGCGCCGGAACGGCATCGCGGATCACGTGCCACTCGGGCGGCTCGGCGCCGAGGTGCTCGGGCAGGCTGCCGAAGTGACGGCTGCCGTCGTGCATGCGGAGATCGATCAGGGGACGGCGGCTCATCCGGAACGAGTCCCCACTAAGATCTTTCGGACCTGGGGCAAAGCGAGCATGCGGCGGCCCGCGAATTTTCGTATGCTCGCGCCGTGATCCGCTTCCACGTGAACATCGACCACGTCGCGACGCTGCGCAACGCCCGCGGCACGCGCTACCCGGACCCGGTCTTTGCCGCGCAGATCTGCGAGCAGGCGGGGGCCGACGGCATCACGCTGCACCTGCGCGAAGATCGGCGGCACATCAACGACGACGACGTCGCCCGCATGCGTGCCGCGATCGGCACGCGGATGAACCTGGAGATGGCCGCCACCGAAGAGATGACCACCATCGCGCGCCGCGTGAAGCCGGACGTGATCACCCTGGTGCCCGAGCGCCGCGAAGAGCGCACCACCGAGGGCGGGCTGGACGTGATGGGCGCCCGGGAAGCAATCGCCAAGGTGGCGACCCTGTGTCGCGAGGTCGGCATCAAGCTGAGCCTGTTCATCGCGCCCGATCTTGAGCAGATCGCCGCCAGCAAGGCGGTGGGTGCCGAGCAGATCGAGCTTCACACCGGCGAGTATTGCCACCTGGCAGGCGCGCGGCAGCTGGCCGAGCTCGAGCGCCTGCGCGCCGGCGCGGTGCGCGCGCGAGAGCTGGGGCTCGAGGTGGCGGCCGGCCACGGGCTGACCCGACACAACGTGATCGACGTGGCCGCCATCGAGAGCATCGTGGAGCTGAACATCGGGCACGCGGTGATCGCCGACGCGGTGTTCGACGGACTATCCGGTGCCGTGCGCGGGTTCCGCGCGGCCATCGAGCGGGGCATCGCGGCGCGACGACCATGATCGTGGGCTTGGGCATCGACGTGTGCAGCGTGGCGCGCATCGAGAGCGCGCTCGAGCGCTTCGGCGAGAAGTTCTGGGCGCGGGTGCTCACCCCCCGTGAGCGGGTCGACCTGGCGGCGCGCCATGCCGACCGCGCGGCAGCCCTGGCCGGTCGGTTCGCCGCGAAAGAGGCATTCAGCAAGGCGCTGGGGGCTCCCAAAGACGTGTGGTGGCAAGACGTGGAAGTGCGTCGCGCCCCCAACGGCGCGCCCGAGCTCGTCGCCCACGGTCCAGCCCTGCCCTACCTCTTGGCGCTGGGCGTGACCCGGTCGCTGGTTTCCATCAGTCACGACGCCGGCGTCGCGGCGGCGGTGGTGGTGCTCGAGGCGTGAGGCGCTACTCAGCGCCGACGTCGTCCCTTGCCGCAGGACACTGGTGTACGCTCGGGTGGACCCGAGGTGACGCATGATCCCCGTCCTGTCGCGTGAGCAGATGCGCGAGCTCGATCGCCACGCCATCGAGGTGTGCCGAGTGCCGAGCCTGGTGCTGATGGAGAACGCGGGACGCAACGCCGCGGGGATCTTGCTGCGCACGCTGGCGCCCGGGAAGACCGTGGTGGTGGCTGGCCCTGGCAACAACGGCGGCGACGGCTTCGTGGTGGCGCGCCGGCTGCTGACCGCGGGGCACGCCCCCGAGGCGTACCTGGTCGGCGACCCGCAGCAGCTGAAGGGCGACGCGAAGGCGAACCACGACGCCTGGCGCGGCCTGGGCGGGCGCGTGACGCCGGCGAGCGACGACGCCGGAGTCGTGGCGCTCTTGGGCACGCTGGCGGCGCTCGGCCCGGGCGACGTGATCGTCGACGCGCTCCTCGGCACCGGGCTCGACCGCGCAGTAGAGGGGAACCTGGCCCGGGTGATCGAAGGCATCAACGAGAGCGAGGCGCGGGTGCTGTCGCTGGACGTTCCCTCGGGCCTCGACGCCAACACCGGGGCGGCGCTGGGGGTGGCCGTCCGTGCCGAGGCGACGGTCACCTTCGCCCACCTGAAGGCGGGCCTTCTGACCCCGACGGGCGCGGAGCATGCGGGGGACGTGCACGTGGTCGACATCGGCGTGCCCGGAGAGCTGTTCCGCGAGGTCGGCGTTTCGGCGCTGTTGTTCGACGACGACGACGCGCGCGAGCTGATCGCGCCGCGCGACGTCTCCACCCACAAGGGGGCGGCGGGTCACGTGTTCGCGGTCGCCGGCTCGGTGGGCAAGACCGGGGCGGCGCTGCTGGTGGCGCGGGGGGCGCTGCGCGCCGGCGCGGGCCTTGCCACGCTGTGCACCTTCCCCGACGCCGCCGACAGCCTGGACTCACGGGTGCTGGAAGAGATGACGGCGCGGATCGATCCCGAGCACATCGAGGCCTCGCTGGAAGCTGCGCTCGAGCGCGCCGACGTGGTGGCCATCGGTCCGGGGCTGGGCCTATCGGACCGCGCGCGGCGCGCGGCCGAGCACGTGATCCTGACCTGGAACGGTATCAAGATCGTGGACGCTGACGCGGTGAGCGCGTTCGAAGGGCGCGGCGCCGCGCTGGGGCGCGCGCGCGGCCAGCTGGTGCTCACTCCCCACCCGGGCGAGCTCGGTCGCTTGCTGGGCACCACCGCCGCCGAGGTGGAGCGGGATCGCTTCGGCGCGGTGCGGCGGGCGGTCGAGCTGACGGGTGCAGTGGTGTTGCTCAAGGGTGCGCGCACGCTGGTGGGCGCTCCGGACGAGACCACGCTGGTCACCGCGGCGGGCTCGCCGGCACTCGCCACCGCCGGCGCCGGGGACGTGCTCACCGGGGTGATCGCCGCGTGGGCACACCACGTGCCGCCGCGCTTCGCGGCAATCCTGGGCGCGCACTTGCACGCTCGCTCTGCCGAGCTCTGGGCCGAGACCACCGGCGCCGACCGCGGGCTCTTGGCTCACGAGGTCGCGAACGGGATCCCGGCGGTGCTCGCCCGCCTGGCCGGAGCGCGGCGCGAGTCGCCCGGTTGAGGGAACCGCCGATGGCTGCGAATCGTGCAGTTCTGCCAGCGTTCTCGGTCATGCTGCTGGCCGTGGCTTGCGCCTCGAAGCCCGACGACGCCCAGCCCCGCGCCGCCGAGACCGCCGGTGAGCCCAGCGCGTCGGCCGCTCCGGCCCCCAGCGCCGCGCCCACCCTGGCGGCGATCTCGCCGCCGCCCAGGCGCCCGGCCGCGCCGCAGTGCCGACAGCAGCCGGCGCAAGAGTTCTTGCTGCGCAAAGGTCAGATCGCAAAGATCGGCGCCAGCGCCAGCGAGCAGCGCGCCATCGAAGAGGCGCGGCGGCGCAGCATCGAGTACCGGACCCGGCACTACGGTCGCGTCTCGGGCTTCGGTCGCCGCAGCGACAACCGTCACCCGCCCAGCTTCTATGCCCAGCGCACCACCTTCATGGGGCTGCCGCTGGTCGTGAATCGCAAGGTGGTTCCAGCGCTCGCCTGCGTCGAAGCCGCCTTGAAGCGCGAGTGCGCGGCCGAGAGCTACCGCCCGCGGCAGGTGGGCGGGCTGCGGTCCGAGAACACCTTCAAGGATTACGAGGTGTCGAACCACACCTACGGGATCGCCATCGACATCGACCCGCAGCTGAACCCCTGCTGCCACTGCGTGGGCTTCTGGGCCGAGAACCCCGTCTGCCGCAAGAAGGTCAGCACGCCGTACGAGCGCATGGCCATGCCGAAGTGCTGGGTCGAGGTGTTCGAGCGTTACGGCTTCCACTGGCTCGGCCATGACGAGCTCGAGGACACCATGCACTTCGACTTCCTCGGGGATCCGGACCGGGTGCTGGAGTAGGCGTGCCCGCTTGGCAGGCGCGGGGTCAGAGGTGCCAGATTGACACGCCCCCCGCGTCCTCTCGGACGCGGACACCCCTGCGAAAACCCGGGGAATCGTGGGATTCGAAGCTGGCACGTGGCTTGCGATGGGCACGGGCCAAGAGGAACGAACCCCCATGTTCACCCAGCCTTCGAGCTTCACCGCCACGCCGACCCACCGCCCCCTGCGCGACGAGATCGCGGAGCTGATGCCCGCGCTCCGCGCCCGGGCGCTCAAGCTCAGCCTGAACGCCACCGATGCTCAGGATCTGGTGCAAGACACCGTGGAGCGCGCCTTGAAGTTCGAGGCGAGCTACCAGCCTGGAACGAACCTGCGAGCGTGGCTGCAACAGGTGCTGTTCAGCGTGTTCGTGACGCGCTGTCGCCGGGTGCGGCGCGAGCGGCGCGCGCTCGAGTCACTGACCCACGATCCGTGCGCGTGGACGCACTCGGAGTCGAGCCCGGTGATGCAGCACCTGTCGCCCCAGGTCGAGCGCGCGCTCGGCGAGCTTCCGCGGGCGTTCGGCGACGTGGTCCGCTTGGTGGACTTGGACGAGCGCTCGTACAAAGACGCGGCCGCGATCTTGGGCGTGCCGGTGGGCACGGTGATGAGCCGGCTGTTCCGCGGTCGCCGACTGCTGGCCGAGCGGCTGCGCGAAGCGCCTGCGCCGGCGCTGGCCGAGGCCGCCTGATCAGCCCTCGACCGGCGGAACCAGCGAGACTTCGACCACGCCGTTCTTGGCGGGCAAGTCGAAGTAGGCCCAGGCTTCGTAGCCGGCCTTGAAGCTCTCGGCGTCGTCCTTCGACGCGAAGACCTGGATCTTGATCGCGTACTTGCCGGGCAGAGCGTTGCTCTGGTCGTAGCACTGGCAGCCGTTCTTCTGTCCGAACGTGAAGGTGTGGCCGCTCCACTCGGTCTCGACCGGGCTGGCGGTGGTGACCTGGTGCGCTTGCAGCATGCACGCACCGCACGCGATGCAGCCACCCGTCCCGGTTTCGCTGCACGCGGTCATGCAGTCTGCGACGTGGGGCACCTCGGTGGTGTAGCCATCGGCGCACGAGTAAAGGTCCCAGTTGAGCTGGCAGTCCTCGCGGATCCAGAGCGGGTTGCCGCCGGGGTTCACGAAGCGGATCTTGGTCGGATAGGGCCCCGGCTCGGTGGTCGTCACCGAGCACTCGTTCGGCATGCCGCCCGTGCCACCGCTGGCGCCACCGATCCCACCGCCCCCGCCGGTGGCCCCGCCACTGCCGCCGCTGCCGCCGGTGGCCCCGGCGCCGCCACCGCCGCCGGTGTTCGCGGTGTTGTCGTCGGTCTTGCCGCCGCAGGCGGCGGTGAGCAGCAGGGCGAGGGCGGAGGCGGCCAGGGTCTTGGTCATGGGATCTGCCTTAGCAACCCATGTGCCGGCGTGTGCCTGAGAAGAACTGCCTGTTTTTGGCTGAATCATGTGCGCACGCGCGGCACAGTGGCACACATGGCACGCTCAGATCAGGACCACGCCGCCCGAGCAGACCCGTGCCTCTTCGCCGTCGTCGATGCGCACCCGCAGGGCGCCGTCGGGGGCAATGCCCGCGGCCACGCCCTCCACTCGGTCGGCGCGCACGCGCCGCCCGGCCAGCGCATCGACCCGAGCCAGCTCGGCGAGCACTAGCGTCAGCCCGCCCTGGGCGTGGGCCGCCACCCGGCGCTCGAGCGCCGCCAGAAGCTCGATCAGCACCTCTTCGCGGCGAGGGTGGCGATCGCCCAAGAGCGCGAGTGACGTCGCGACGCCCCGCAGCTCGGGCGGCAGCTCGCTCATCCCCACGTTGAGCCCCACCCCGACCACGATGGCGGTCACCTGCCCCGCATCGAGCTGACTCTCGAGCAGGATCCCCGCCAGCTTGCGGTCGTCGACCAGCACGTCGTTGGGCCACTTCACGCGCACGTCCGCCGCGATCCGCGCCGCCGCCACCTCACGCACCGCAAGGCCGACGGCCAAGGTGAGCGTTCCGGTGAGCTCGGGCGACAGGCCGGGGCGAAGCAGCACCGAACACAGTAGGTTCTGGCCCGGGGGCGAGGTCCAGCGTGCGCCGCGCCGACCGCGACCGCGCGTCTGTGCGTCGGCCACGAAGGTGGCACCGTGGGGCGCGCCGGCGCGGGCCGCGTCCATGGCGTCGTCGTTGGTCGAGCCGGTCTCGGGCACCGCCTTCAGTGGCTCACCCAGCCCGAGCCCGCGCTCGCGGCGAAGCGCGGCGAAGCGCGCCACGTCGAAGGCGGTCATCCCAGTCTCTCGAGATCGAGCGCGATGTCGGCGCTGGGGGCCGAATGCGTGAGCGCCCCGGAGCTGATCACGTCCACGCCCTTGGCAGCGAGCTCGGCGATGCGCTCGAGGGTAACGCCGCCCGAGACCTCGACCAGGGCCTTGCCCTTGGCCAGGGCCACGCCCGCGATCACGTCGCTGGGGGAGAAATTGTCGAGCATCACGATGTCTGCCCCCGCCGCCAGGGCTTCGCCGAGCTCGGCGAGCGACGCGACCTCGATCTCGATCTTCGAGGTGTGCGGGGCCCGGGCGCGCGCGCGCTCCACCGCCACGCCGATGCCGCCCGCAGCCTGGATGTGGTTGTCCTTGATCAGCACCGCCGACCCCAAGGTGTCGCGGTGGTTGTGCGCGCCGCCGGTGCGCACGGCATAGCGCTCGAGGGCTCGCAACCCGGGCGTGGTCTTGCGCGTGTCGGTCACCCGCGTGCGGCTTCCTGCGGGCAACGCGCGCACGTAGCGCCGCGAGAGCGTGGCGATGCCGCTCATGCGCTGCGCGAAGTTCAGCGCGGTACGCTCGGCCATGAGCAGCGAGCGGGCCGCCCCCTCGGCCACCCAGAGCACGTCACCCTTCTTCGCGTCGGCGCCCTCGTCCAGCAGGCGCTCGACCCGCACGCCCGGATCGACCCGGTAGAACACCCGCGCGAACACATCGCCCCCGCACACCACCAGCTCCGAGCGGGCCACCGCCCGGGCCACCGCCCGGGCTTCGGCGGGGACGGTGGCTTCGGTGGTCAGGTCGCCGCCCTCCAGATCTTCGGCGAGCGCGGCATCCACCAGGCGATCGATCAAGCTCGAGACGAACACGGCCGCGACCCTAGCGCCGAGTCGCGCGGCGAGAAAGGGGCGACCACGGATTGGGGGACCACCGAGCGTCTGTCGGGCCGGCCGCCCTGAAGAAGCCCGGCTACGAGCCCGAAGCGCCGTGACGTTGCTCAGCGGAAGAGCGCACTGAGGTCCACCGCGAGACCGGGGAGCACGCGGGACTCGGCTCGCGTGGAAGCCAGCTCGACTGTGTTCAGCCCCGCGCATGAGCACTCCCCAAGCAGCAACCGTGCCCGGAGCGCTTGGCAAAGACTGGCACTTGCGCGGCGATCAGCTGCCGAGGCAGCCGAGGAGCAGCTCGAGCTTGGCGCCCTTGTCGGTGCTCACCGCGCTGCACGAGGCCGGGCAGAGCGTGACCTTGGTCGGGTTCTTCGGATCGTCGTAGTAGAAGCCGTCCGCCGCGCCGCAGCTCGCCTTGCCGGGCACTTGCTGGAAGGTCGCAGGCCCGGCCCCGCCGGCTCCCGGGGTGTACTGCAGCTTCACCTTGCTCCAATCCAAGACGCCGGCGTCGCTGGCGCCGGGGGTGGCAAGGTCACACGCCAGAGAGTTCACGATGCTGGTGGCGATGTCCTTGAACACCGTGGAGTAGTCGTTGTCGCACACCGGGTGACGCATCCCGCCCGTGAGCATGCTGAGCTCTTGGTACTGCGGGCCCGGGTTCTCGGAGCTCGGGCACTTGCTTTCTGTCTTGGGCGCGGTCGGGCCCAAGGGCGAGGCGACCCCGACGATGGAATGGAACACGTAACGGCGCTGGGCGGCGGTGCCGAAGTAGCCCGCGGCCATGCCCTTCAGCAGAAACTCGTCGAAGTTCGCCGCAGACAGGCTCGACTGATCGTCGGTGACCTCGACGAACGCCTTGAATGACTCGGGGCGGAGGTGGGACTTCACCTGGGGCCACCAGGTCGTGCTGCTGAACAGCAGCAGCGAGTCCAGACTCTCGACGTTCTGGTTCACCTGAAAGAAGCGCGGCGGATTGTCGGCGCCGCAGTCGGCAGCGCCGAGCGGTGGCAAGACGCACACGCGCCGCGATGCGACCGGGTACTGGGCATTGGCGAACATGATGACGCGGTAGTCGAGGCCGCTGTCCTGGATGATGTTGGCGAAGTGACCGTTGACGTTGGTCTTGACCTGGGCGATCTCGTCGCTCATCGAGCTGGATTGGTCGATGATCCAGATGACGTCGACCGGCGGCTTGGTGGGCGTGGCGGCCACCGCGGCGCAGGCGTCGTCGGCGCCGGCATCCGGAGGGCTATAGACGAAGGTCGCGTCGGGCACGCTGACGTCCGCGCCGCCGTCGGCGCCCGCGCTGCCGCCCGTGCTGGCGCTGCCGCCCGTGCTGGCGCTGCCGCCCGTGCTGGCGCTGCCGCCCGTGCCGCCCCCGCCCGGGTTCAGACCGCCACCGCTTCCCCCACCCGCGGCGCCGGCCGCGCCCCCGGTGGCCGCGCCGCTGGCCCCTCCGGTGCCCGAGCCCTCGCCGCCGGACCCGGCGTCGCCGCCGCCGCAAGCGAAGAACAGGAACCCGAAGAGACCCAGACCGGCGGCAACGTGGACGGAATTGCGCATGCCAAACCCATGAACGGCCGGGGGGAGGCAGACTTGAACCGGGCCAGGCGGTGCGCGGGCTGCTTGTGCCGCGCTTTCTGGCACGGAGAGCGCCATCGGCCGCGGCTCGGGGCCTTGTGGCGCGCTTTCTGGCACGGATAGCGCCATTCGCCGCGGCTCAGTCCGTGGGCGCTCGCTGCAATGACGGCGTCGTGAGCTTCCGAGCCGCGGCGGCGGTGTGCTCCCGTCAGCTCCGTTGGGCACGGCCAGCTTGCGCATGCGCTCCGCGAGAGCGTCCCGGTAGGCTCGGAGGTCGTCGCTGCTCAGGGGGCTGAGCATGGTCGGAAGCGGGCTCACCGGGAACTGCCTGAGGAGCCACGCGAGGATGCCCGGGGTCGATGCCCGCGTCCTTCCCGGAAGATCACGTCGCAAAGACACCATGAAATCTCATGACAGAACTACGAGATTTCATGGTGCCAGAGAACCCGCAGTCGGGTTGACCCGGGCAGGTAATACCGGTCATACTCGCGGCATGAAGACGGCCGTGTCCTTGCCGGACGATCTGTTTCGACTCGTCGACGCGCGGGCGCGCGCTCTCAAGATCTCCCGCAGTGCCCTGCTCGCGAAGGCGGCCCGGGAGTTCCTGGAGAAAGGGACGCCGGCGGCCGACTCGACGGCGGCCTGGAACGCTGCCATCGAGAAGGGCGGGCAACCTGGAGACGAGCCAGCGGCGCTGGCGTTTCGCCGGCGGGCGAAGCGAGTGCTCGGAACCGGCAGGGCAAAGAAGCGTTGATTCGGCGTGGGCAGATCTGGTGGGTCGATTTCTCCGACCCGCGCGGCTCGGAGCCGGGATTCCGCCATCCCGCGCTGGTCCTGCAGCGAGATGAAGTCAACGCGAGTCGGATCAGCACCGTCGTGGTGTGCGTGCTCACCAGCAACAAGGCGCACGCCAAGGCGCCCGGGAACACCCTGCTCGAGCGCCGCCACACCGGTCTCCCGAGGGACTCGGTGGCGAACGCTTCACAGATCTCCACCGTGGACAAGGCGGACTTGGATGAGCTCGTCGGCACCCTGCCACCGCGCGTCCTGCGTGCCGTCTGCGAAGGCGTGCGCTGGTTCTTGGACTTGGGAGACTGACCCGCCCCCGCTCAGCAGCAGCCTTGCAGGTCGCCGCAGCAGAGCGGGGTTCAGCAGTCGGGCGGATGGGGAGCGTCGCGCTCCCGCGTCAGCGCCGAGGCGTACGCGATGCACGCACGGATGTCCGCGGGTTCGAGGCTCGGGTACTCGGCAAGGGTGGACCCTCCCTGCCTTGACGCCCGGAGGCGCCACGACAATCGGCTTTGCTGGCGTGGCAGCTCTTCCCAACGGGAACCTGGCCGTCGTCGACTTTGGTGCAGAGCTGTTGCGTATCGTCGCCCCGGACGGGACCGTCCTCCGGGATCAGCCGGTGCCGAAATCTACGCGTTTCGCTGATGTCACGCCCTGGCCATGCTCGCGCGCAGCGTCGGGACGCCATACACCCTCACCGGCCCATCCCGTAGCTCCTTGCCAGATAGGCCGCGAACAAGTTGCACAGCGCGTGGAACACGATGCCCGCGCCGACGCCGCCCGTCCTGGCGCGCAGCCAACCGAACACCAGCGCGGGGAAGAACACCGCCAGCCGGTTGGGGTGCGCTTCGGTGGCGAAGTGCCCGAGGGCGAAGAGCGCGCTCGACACCAAGATGCCCCAGCCGAGGTTGGCGCCCAGGATCTTCACGCGCGGCTTCCACGCGTCGTCGAGCGCGGTCTGCAGGTAGCCCCGGAAGAAGGCCTCTTCGGGCAGCGCGATCACCAAGAGCTGCCCGAGCACGTCGTCGCCGAACGACGGGAGCGCGCCCGGCACGAAGGCGTGACGCGGCTTCCACCACCACTGATAGCCGAGCCAGAAGAACGGGAAGATGGCGAGCGCGAGGGCGGCGGCCCAGGCCAGGGCTCGGGACGACTCCCGCGCCACCCGCACCAGCGACAGGGGCGCTGGGTCGAGCAGGCCGCCGAGTCCGAGCCCGTAGTGTTCGGGGGGCAGTGGGTGATCGCGGCGCAAGGCGACCCCGTAGGTGGCCGCGAGGAAGCCGAGCCCGACCGCGGTGGCCGCGTACTTGTCGGGCATTCCGTAGGAAAGCGCGGTCACGGCCGCGCTGGTGGCCAGCGCGACCCCGAGCGGCACGAGCCAGGGCCGGCGGCTGCGCGGCGCCGCGGCAGGCTCGGCCGAAGGCGGCGGCGGGCCCTCGGTCACCCACATTTTCCGCCAGTTGGGCGGCTCCGCGCTTCAGGTCGTCGCAGGTCTGGGATAAGGTCGCCGCCGCTCGATGTGCGGGCTCGGGCGACGACCCTGTGGTCGACGGGCCTGCACCGCGTCGGAGGAAATATGCTCGAACCGATCTCGCCGTCCCCGCAGCCCGCCCACCGGCCCGTTCCACCGCTGGTGGGGGAAGAAGCAGAAGATCGCGTCGACCTGGCGAAGTGGCCGCCCGACGACGACGGGGCACCCGGCGGCGGCGCGCCGCAACTGCCCGGCGGCGGCGCCCCCGGCTCGTACGACATGGGGGACGGCAACTTCAAGAAGGGCCGCTTCAACCCCTTCGTGATCTTGATCGGACTCGTGGCCGTCATCGGCGGCGTGCTGTTCCTGTTCATCGGGCTCAAGAAGGACGCTGAGAAGCTCACTGTAGAGCAGGTCGAACAGCGGAAGAAAGCGACCTTCGTCCTGCCCAAGGACGAGCAGCTTCCGAAGTGGCGCGAGTGGGCGGCCTCGGAGGCCAGCGACGAGCTGGTGCAAGAGTCGCTCAAGCAGCTGGCCTTCGCCCGCGACCCGGCCGGCGTGGATCTGGCGATGAAGGCGCTGGCCCGCCCCAGCGAGCCCATCCAGTCGATGGCTGCGACCTGCCTCAGCGAGTACGGCCTGCCCACCGCCGAGAAGGCCAAGGGCGCGCTGATGCAGGCCCTGCCGAAGGCGGGCCCCGGCGCGAAGCCGCAGATCGCCTGGGCGCTGGTGGTGCTGGGCGAGACGTCGGCCTTCGACCAGATCATGGTGCTCTACCGCGCGGGCCACCTCTCGAAGGTGCAGCGCCTGGGCGGCGGCGTGGCGTTCGACCCCGAGAAGCTGGTCAAGCTGATCGACACCGACAAGCTGGCGACCATGGCCGGGGACGAGAGCGGCGCGGTGCGCCAGCTGGTGGCCACCGTGCTGTCGCGCAACGCGGCGCCGAAATACACCGACGCGCTGATCAAGCTGGTGCAAGACAGCGACGCCGAGATTGCGCGGCAGGCCGCGCCCGGGCTGGGCAAAATCGGCGATCAGCGCGCGCGCGAACCGCTGATCTCGGCCCTGAAGAAGACGGACAAAGAGAGTCGCAAGAAGTACCTGCACGCGCTGAAAGACGGCATTGGCTGCGAAGGCCTGCTGCTGGCGCTGGGCTCGAACGACAGCGACGTCGAGAAGGCCTGGTTCCAGACCAAGGTGGTGTTCGATCTGATCCGCGAGCTGCAAGACCCGCGCTGCGGCGACGCCCTCGGGAAGTTCATCGAGACCAAGCCTCACATTCACTGGCAGACCGAGGCCGCCACGGCCATGGCCGAGATCGGCGACGTGCGCGCGGTGCCGACCCTGGCCAAGCGCCTGCGGATGGACCCGCTGAAGATCTACAGCGATCAGTACGATCACGAGCAGTTGCTCAAGCGCGACGACCAAGAGCGCGTGGTGGCCACCCGCATGATCGCGGATCTGGCGGCGATGCACCCCGACAAGCGCGAGTACATCCGCAAAGAGGGTGAAGACGCGGTCATCTTCTGGATCCACGAGATGCCCTCGCCGCACGCCAACGGGCTGCGCGCACTGGCGGCCATGGAGTCGACCAAGGACATCGCCGCCTTCCGCAAGTGGGCCGATCCGAACAAGCCGCTGCCGCTCGAGGGCCAGCAGCCGCCCTTCCCCGAAGAGTGGGTCGTGGCGCAGAGCGCCATGCGCTATGTGGGCTGGCTGAAGGACGAGCAGAGCTGGGCGGTGCTGGAGAAGTCCCTGACCCGCCGCGATCCGAAGCTGGACGTGACCATGGACGGCCTGATGGCCGGCGGGCTGGCGATCTTGGGCATGACGCTGCGCGCGCTGGGTGTGGGCGCCGCCGACGGCATGGCCCAGTGGCAAGACCCCCGCGGGTTCAAGCCACTGCTCAAGTACATCGAAGAGCCGAAAGAGAACGAGCAGGCCCGCATGTCGGCGTGCGCCGCCCTGCCGTGGGTGGGCAGCAAAGAGGACATGCTCGAGGTGGCGAAGAAGGTGCAAGAGTACAAGAAGGCCGACAAGGCCGACTCGCAGCGCCGCGCCTGCCTGCTCGAGGCATTCATTCGCCGGCCCATCCCCGGCGTGTCGTCGGCCCTGCTCCCCATGCTGAACGCCGAAGCCACGCTCGAGACGCGGCACCAGGTGGGCGCCGCCATCGGCAAGACGGGTTTCGACAAGGACGTCGAGGCCAAGCTGTTCGAGCTCTTGAAGACCGAGTCGCTGCTCACCGACGCTGCGCTGGCCCTGATCTTGGGCGGCAGCCCGGACACGGCCAAGCGCGCCGTGGCGATGTTCGCCGACAAGCCGAAGGCCACGGTCGAGGAGCTGCAGAACCTCTGGTACGACGCGTTCGGCTACTGGTCGCACGAAGATCTGAACAGCGGGCGCATCTTCAAGTGGGTGGACAACGCCATCGCGATTCAGCAGGTCGAGCTCAAGGGCGTGCCGCAAGACTGGGCGCCGTTCTTGCTGATGAAGCAGTTCGACAACCTGCAGTTCGACAACGGGCCGCACTCGTTCACCCGCGTGGTGCTGCGCCAGCGGCTGATGCAGATGGCGAAAGACACCAGCAAGAAAGAGCTGATGGAAGGCGCGATTCGCACGCTGAAGTTCATGAAAGAGCAGGGTGTGCTGATGGCGCTGCGCGACGAGAAGGGCCCCACCGGCGAGCTGGCGGCTGCCGCCTATTTCGAGCTGATGAACCCCAAGGTCATCACCGACGTGAAGGTGCCCGAGAGCGCGGGCGACAAGGCTGGCGGGGGCAAGGGCAAGAAAGAGTGACGCGCCCGCTCGGCGTCGGCGCGGTGCTCGCGCTGTGTTGTGTGTTGGGCTGCGGGAAGGAACACCCCGCAGCCTCGCCGGCCGACCCGGGCCCGCGCATCGTACGCATCACCGCGGCGCCCGGGGTGGTGGTCCGTCAGGCCTGCACCCCCAGCGGCCCCGAGCTGTGCTTCAACGCCCGCGACGACAACTGCAACGGCATCATCGACGAGGGCTGCGGCGTGGCCACGGGCCTGGTTCAGTTCGCCATCGCCTGGCCGCAGCCGGGCGCCGACGTCGACCTCGAGGTGATGGACCCGAACGGAGAGCTGGCCGAGGTGGGGCGCGCCGCCAAGAGCGGTCTGGTCAAAGATCGCGACTGCCCGGGCAAGACCAACCTGTGCCGCGGGCAGAACATGGAGAACGTGTACCTGGAAGACGGGGACCCGCCGCGTGGCAAATATCGCGTGCGGGTGCGGCTGGAGAAGCTGGGGGGCGACAACCCGCCGATTCAAGTGATGCTCGGCGCACGCGTCGGGCCGAAGACCTATTCGCTCGAGCTGGAGCTGACCAAGCCCGAGGACGAGCGCGTGGTCGTGTTCGAGCTGTGAAGGAAAACGGAGAAAGCATGATCAAGACGAGTGTCGCCTGGTTCGCCGTGTCGTGTCTGGTCGCGGGCTGCGCCAGCAAGCCTCCAACCGGCTCGGCGGCAGCGCCGGCCGAGAGCGCCCAGCCCACCGAACCCCCGAAGTCCGACGGTCCGGGCCCGGCGGCCTCGGCGGAACCCGAGACCCCCGCTCCCCCGAAAGAGCTGAAGGGCTGCGACAAGACACTGCACGACTTCGACGAGGCGCTCTCGGCCGCCAAGAACGAGTGCAAGAAGGACGCGGACTGCGCCTGCTTCCCCGGCCAGCTCTCGAAGATCCCGGGCAACGACTGCGGCGGTGTGGTCGACAAGCCCACCGGCAAGAAGCTGGATGCCCTGGTCAAGGATGCGAAGAAAAACGGATGCGGGACCATGGCCCAGTGCGAGCCGTGGACCTGCGAACCGATCTGCGAAGAGGGCCGGTGCCAGCGCGGCCCGCGGGCCAAGAAGAAGTAGTCACTGACCCGGGCAAGGGGTACGATCTTCCAGATTGTCCCGGCACAGGCTCGGTAAGGTCACCGGCGCGGTGGATGTCCCCCGCGGGCCCGACGTCATTCACCGCATCCACGTCGCGGCCGAGTGGCTCGAAGAAGGCGCGCTGATCGAGTTCGAGCTGCCGCGCAACCTGAAGTGCGCCGCGTGCGAGGGGGGCGGCTGCGACGCGTGCGGTCGCTCGGGTGCAGTGTCGGTGCGCGGCCGCAAAGAGCTGGGCGAGGTCGTGCAGGTCACGTTGCCGAAGCGGGACGAGAGCAGCCTCGAGTCCACGGCGTCGGGGCGCACGCTGGTGATCCGCATCCCCGAACGGGGCGGCATGTCCGAGAGCCCCGCCCTGCCGCGGGGCTTGCTCTTGCTCAGCGTGGTCCCGGCCGATGCCTCCGACCCCGGGGTGCAGCGCATCGAGCGGCCCGTTCCGCCGCCGGTGCTCACCGAGGAAGAGGCGATGGCGCCGGAGCCCGCAGCCGAGGGCGCCGATGCGCCGGCCCCGGTGGCGGCGCCGCCGAAGAGCCGCACCGCGCTCTGGGTCGGGGTCGTGATCGTGCTGTGGTTGCTGCTTCTGGCGTGGCTGCGCTTGACCGGCCGCGGCTGATTTCGGCGCGTCCTGGTTGACGCGCAGCAGCATGACGCCCTAAGACCTCCGCGAACCCGCGCGCGTGGAGAGAGCCGCCATGAATCCCGTAGCGATGGCCGTCATCATTCTCAGCCTGACCGGCGCGTTCTTGTGGAGCGCGAGCCAGCGCTGGGGCCTGCTCAAAGTCGGCGGCCCCACCCACGAGAGCCGCTTCGATCGCATTGGCGAGCGCATGGGCCGGGTTTGGACCTTTGCGCTCTTCCAGAAGAAGATGCGCTATTACCTGGGCGCGGGTCTGGCGCATCAGCTGATCTTCCTCGGCTTCGTGGTGCTGCTGCTGCGCACGTTGATCCTCTGGGGGCGCGGCTTCGACCCCAACTTCAACCTGTGGGTGCTGGGGCCAACCGGCCCCGCAGGGCAGGTGTACGCGTTCCTGAAGGACATCGTGTCCACGCTGGTGCTGGTGGGTGCGCTGGTCTTCGTCTACTACCGCACGCTGAACAAGCAGCAGCGCATGACGCTCTCGGGCGAGGCGCTGCTCATCTTGGGCATCATCAGCACGATGATGATCGCCGATCAGCTGTACGACGGCGCGGCCATCGCGCTAAACCACAAGCTGGGGGCCGAGTGCGGCACGCGCAGCGCCGACTGGTGCGGGTCGGCGGCAACGCTGGTCAAGCCGCTGGGCCCCGCGACGGGCAGCGTGGCCTTCCACCCCTACCCCGAACCGGTGGGCAGCCTCTGGGCGGTGGCCCTGTCGGGTGCCAGCGTGCCCACCTTGGTGGTGCTCGCCCACGCGGGTTTCTGGGTCCATTCGTCGCTGGTGCTGATCTTCCTCAACATCTTGCCTTACTCGAAGCACTTCCACGTGCTCACGGCGGTGCCGAACGTCGCGTTCAGCGATCTGACGGCCCCCGGCCGGCTGCGCCCGCTGGCGAAGAACACCGACGAGCTGATGGCCAAGGTCGAGAAGGCGATGGAGCGCGAAGACATGCTCGCGGCCCCCATCGGCTACGCGCGCATCGAGCACTTCACCTGGAAAGACGTGCTCGACTTCTACACCTGCACGGAGTGCGGCCGCTGCTCGGACAACTGCCCGGCGGCCACCACGGGCAAGATCTTGAGCCCCAAGTTCCTGACGCTGGACCTCAGGGACCACCTCTACGCTCGCCAGGAAGAGTTCTTGGAGTTGGGCGAGGTGCCCCGGGTGGACCTGACCGCGAAGCCCGCCGAGGCCACGCCCGAGGGCGAGACCAAGCCGGAAGCGGAGGGCACCGAGGCCGCCGAAGCGCCGGCCGACGCGGCCCAACCCGCCGCGGCGGAAGGCGAGAAGAAGCCCGATTACAAGCCCGTGGACCTGGTGCCCAACGTGGTCCACGAGGACGTGCTCTGGGCCTGCACCACCTGCCGCGCGTGCGAAGAGCAGTGTCCCGTGATGATCACCTACGTGGACAAGATCGTGCAGATGCGGCGTAACCTGGTGATGATCCGGGGCGAGAGCTTCCCGCAGGAGCTGAACAAGCCGTTCCAGGGCATGGAGACCAACGGCAACCCCTGGAACCTGTCCCGGGTCGATCGCGCCACGTGGTCCGAGGGGCTCGACGTGCCGAAGATGGCCGAAAACCCCAAGGCCGAGGTCTTGTACTGGGTGGGGTGCGCGGCCAGCTACGACGATCGCGCCAAGAAGATCGCGCGGGCCACGGCAGCGCTGCTGAAGCAGGCCGGGGTGGACTTCGCCATCTTGGGCGAAGAAGAGTCGTGCACCGGCGACTCGGCCCGCCGCGCCGGCAACGAGCTGCTCTTCATGATGCTGGCCGAGGCCAACGTGGCCACCATCAACGGCTACCGCGAGCAGGGCGGCATCAAGAAGATCATCACCACCTGCCCGCACTGCTTCAACGCCCTGGGCAACGAGTACCCCGACTTCGGCGGCAAGTGGGAGGTGGTGCACCATGCCGACTTCTTGCTCGAGCTGGTCGCACAGGGGAAGCTGAAGCCGACCCGAGGCGTGAAGGGCCGCGTGGTCTATCACGACTCGTGCTACCTGGGCCGCTACAACGAAATCTACGAGTCGCCGCGCGAGATCTTGCGCCGCATCCCCGGGGTAGAGCTGGTGGAGCCCGAGCATTGGACCCGGAACAAGGGCCTGTGCTGCGGCGCCGGCGGCGCGCAGATGTGGATGGAAGAGCAGAACAAGGACCGCGTGAACGTGAAGCGCACCTTGCAGCTGCTCGACACCGGCGCGAAGACCATCGCCACCGCGTGCCCCTTCTGCATGACGATGCTGACCGACGGCATCAAGAGCCAGGAAAAGGAAGGCGAGATCCAGAACCTGGACATCGTCGAGCTCTTGGCCACGGCCTGCGGGGCGGACGAGAAGAAGGTCGCGGCGGAGGCAAAGGCGGGGGCAGAGGCGAGCGCCGAAGCTTGAGCTATACTCCCCTCTGATGTCCGCTTCGCGCTTCCACGCCGAAGAGCCCGCGCCGCCGAGGCAGTTCGAGTGCGACGCGTGCGGCAAGACCTTCGAGGGCACGCCCGGGGGCGCCGGGCTGTTCCTCTGGACGCGTGGCGACGAGGTCCGTTATGAAGAACCGCCGCTGTGCGACGAGTGCGCGCAAGAGATCACGGTGGGCGCGCTGACTCGCTGGGACGTGGGCGAAGAAGAAGAGGGCTGATCACTGCAGGACGGCTTCGGCCAGGTCCGGCTCTTTGATCGGTGGGCGGCGTTCGAGCAGCTCGAGGGCCGTGGCCCGAAGCACCATCGACGTCTCGGTGGCGCGCACCACTTCTTTGAGCTCGGTGCGCTTGCAGACCGGCAACAGGGGGATGGCCATCTCGGGCGGCGACCCGGGGTTGAGCACGATCGCGAGCCGCACCCGGCTGCGGCTGAGCCAGCGCACGGCCTGGGCGATCTCGGCCATGGCCTCGGCCCGCGCCGGACGGCGCGAGACCAGCCGGACCACGTCGTCTTCGGTGAGCTTCGGGTTCTGGAGCAAGAGGCGGATCACCAGCGGGTGGGGGTCCGAGAGCAGCTTGTCGAACGAACGCCGACTGGGCCGTCGGGCCAGGGACCGGCGCTCGCCGAGCGTCAGCTCACGACCCGCACCGTAGTCGGGAACGGGCAGCTCGCTCGCAGGTCGGTCCACCATCACCGGCGCGGGCGCGCGTCGCAGCAGGCGTGAGAGCCCCAGCAGGCGGCGGGCCTCGGCCTCGTCGCGCAGGCGGTCGACCACGGGGCTTGGGCCCCGGCTGACCAGATACAGGGCCACGGCCAAGAGCGCCTCGCGGGCCTCCGGATCCGAGCGCTCGTTCTCGTCACACAGCTCGTCGAGCACGCGCGCCGCCCGGGGCAGCGGCCACCGCTCGAGCTGGTCGGACAGCCAACCCACGCGCAGACCGGTGTCGGCCAGGGAGAGCAGAAGCCGCTTGAGCCGCTTGACGTCGCTCACGCCCGCAAAGAGTACCACTGGGGGGCGGCGGCGCTAAGCTGTGCCCGCGTGGCCACCACCGAGCTGATCCAGCGCCTTGCCTCGGCATGGCAGAGCCGCGTGGGGACGGCGGCTCGGCAGGCGCTCTTGACCGCGCTGGTTCTGGCGATCGTGGGTGGGGCTCACCTGGCGCGGCTCGGCACCCCGCTGACGCGGGCGGCGGCCGCGGGCTTGGTGGCAGTGGTCGTGATGGCGATGGTCGGGCGCGCGCTGCGCGATCGCCGCACCTATCTCGACCTCAGGAGCACCCTGCGCGCGGTGCTGGTTCCCACCAATCGCGAGCTGGGGGAGCGCACGCTGCGGGCAGTGAACCTGCTCGATCGCACCGCGCGCGACGATACTGCCGGTTCGCCCGAGCTGGCTCGGGTCCACTTCGAGCGGCTGATCGCCCGCGCGTCGCTGGCCGACGTGGAGCGCACGGCGTCGCGGCGAGCGCGGCTGTGGCACGGCGGCGTGGTGCTCGGGCTCTTGGCGGTGATCGGCGCGTTCGCGGTCGGCCCGATGCGGGTGGTCGAGGGCTTGAACGTGCTCTGCGCCTGGAAGGGGCGGGCGCCGATGCCGCTGGCATGGCTCGACTACATGAAAGCCACGGCCGAGCCTCCGGCCTACCTCAAGCTCCCCGAGCGCTTCGTCTATCCCGGGCTCGAGTCGCGACACCCGGCCGGCACGTTGCTCTCGGTGCGCGGGGTGCCGCGACGCGACGGGCGCCGGTTGGTGCTCACCGACGGCAAGCTTGAGGTCCCGTTCGTGAGCGACGGCTCGGGGGGCGTGGTCGCCCGCTGGACGGTCGCCGAGACCAGTGAGCTTCGGGTCGCGGCCCGGTTCGGCCAGGTGCTGGTGTACGAGCTCGAGACCGTCCCGGTAAAAGCCGTGGTCGACGAGACCCCCGAGGTCACGCTGGCCGGTGCTCCCAAGACGCTGAAGCTCGACCAGATCGAGTCCCTGGAGCTCACCTACGAGGCCGGGGACGATCACGGCCTGAGGCAGGTGGACGTGGTGATGCGCGCGGGCGACCGAGAAGACCGGCGCGTGCTGGCGCGGCTCGACGGCGAGAGCACCTTCGAGCGCGGCAACCACGTGCTGACGCCGCGCGACCCCTTCTTGCGGCGGATGTACTTGCCCGTGCAGGTCACGATCGAGGCCCGGGACAACGATCCGATCACCGGTCCGAAATGGGGCAAGAGCGCCGCCATCACGCTGGTGCCGCCGGTGGTGGGCGAGCCCGAGGCAGCGCGCCATGCATCGCTGGCCGAGGCCCGGGGCGCCCTGGTCGACTTCCTGGCGTGGCAGGCGGGCCGCGACGGCAAGGACACCGAGCCGGCGTCGCGCGACGAGGTCGAGCGCGCGGGGCGCGCCACCGACCTGGTCAAGAAGGCCATCGACAAGAGCTACGGCGGCCTGACCGTTCCCGCGGGGCTGCGCGCTTTCGTGCTGGGCCAGATGCGCGTGCTCACGCGGGCGGCAAAGCCGGGGGAATCGCGGCTGCGAAGGACGGAAGACGTGGTCTTGGCGCTGGACGCGGTGCTGCGCGCGCTCTCGACCAAGGACGCGCAGAGCGTGGCCAAGCGGCTGGCCGACGTGGTCGACGAGATCGCCAACGGCGCCAAGCAGGCGCGCGAGACGGAGCAGAAGAGCGTGGGGCTCGCGCGGCTCGACACGGCGCTGGCAGCGGCCAGCGATGGCGCGGAGCGCTTGCGGGTGCTGGGCCTCTTGGGCCGCGATCTGGGGAGCGTGGCCCAGGCCGATCTGGGGCGGGTCAAGCGGTCGCGCGCGGCCGACGACCTGACCCACACCGAGCTGGCGGCGCGTCACCTGGCAGCACGCCTGCGGCGCCCGAACCCTTCGTTCGGCAGCGCGCAGCGGGGCGGCGTCGAGTCGGGCGCGCCCAGCCAGAACGGCGGCGCAGGGGGTGAACCTTCCGACTCGAGCGATCGCTTCGACGAGCTGGCCGCCGAGCTGGAGAAGCTGGCGGCGGATCACGCCGACGAAATCGGGAAGGTGGAGCAGGCGCTGGCCGAAGCCGAGGCCGGAGTGGATCTCGAGGGTGTGCGCGAGGAAGCCAAACAGCGCGCCGACGCGCTGCGGCGCGCGCTGGCGGACCTTCCGCAGTTCAGCCACACCCCGGGGTCGGCGCGGGCGTCGGCCGCGCTCGGCCGCGAGCACGGCACTGCGATGGCCGAGTCGCTGGAGCGCCTCAGCCTGGGCGACGCGGTGCAGAGCGGAAGGGACGCGATGAGCGCCCTGAGCGAAGCGAAGAAGCGCGCCGGGGCCAGCGACCTGGTCGACCCGCAAGAGCTGGAAGATGCCAAGCGCGAGCTGGCGGTGCAGCTGGGCTGGGCCGAAAAACAGCTCACCGAGCTGAAGAAGAACGCGCAGGCCAAGTCACGCTCGGCCACCAGCAGCTCGGGCGAGAGCGAGCACGAGCTGTCGCGCCGCGCCGGCAACCTGGCATCGCGAGGCAAGAACAGCGACACCGCGCTGCCCGAAGAGGCCCTCGAGAACCTGGAGAAGGCAGAGGGCCTGATGCGCGAAGCGGCCCGCGAGCTGACCGACGGCAAGGGGGATCGCGGTCTCGAGCTTCAGCGCCAGGCGCAACGCCTGCTGGAGCATGCCACCACCGGCCAGACCGGAGACGACGAAGCAGAGCCAGAAAGGAAGCCCGAGCCGAAGCCAGCGCGGGGCGATCGGGGCAAGGCCATGAAGACCGGGGGCGAGGTCCCCCGAGACCAGGACAAGAAGAACGCGGAGGCGTTCCGGCGACGCGTGGTCGAGGGCCTGGGCACGAGCAAAGACGGCCGCCTCTCGCCCGCGGTGAAGCGCTATGCGGAGGGCCTGCTGCGATGAGGGCGCTTCTGGCTGCGTGGGTCGTCGCCCTCGGCCTGCTGGTGCCGCTGCTGGCTCGAGCGCAGGCGCCCAGTCGCGCGCAGGCCATCGCCGACGCCATCACCGAGCTCGACGTGGAGCGGGCGAAGAGCCTGCTCGAGAAGACCGACTCGGCGTCGCCCACCATCGCGTTCGAGCGCGCCCGGCTGGCGATCTATCTGGGGGATTGCGACACCGCCTCGGCCATCTTGGCGTCGGCCGAGCTGGGGGCGACTCCCGAGGGCGTGGGCCTGTTCGATCTGGCGAAGAGCTGCGCACGCGCCACCGCCGGCGCCCTGGTCCACGACGATCGCGAAGCCGGCGTGTGGATCCGCCTGCAAGACGAGGCCGATCGCGCGCTGGTTCCCTTCATCGTGGACGTGGCCGTGCGTGCCCGGCAGCGCATCGAGGCGGATCTGGGCACGACGCTTCCGCGACCGCTGCGGATGGACCTGGTGCGCGATCTGTTCACGCTCTCGGCGATCTCGGGGCTGCCGGTGACCGCCGCCGAGACCACGGGCACCGTGGCGGTCGCGCGCTGGGGCCGCGTGACGATGATCTCGCCGCGCGCCACGCACCTGGGCTACCCGTGGGAGGACACGCTGGCGCACGAGATCGCTCACCTGGCACTGAGCCGCGCGACGCGTGATCGCGCGCCGCTCTGGCTCCAAGAGGGCGTGGCGAAGCGCGAAGAGACCCGGTGGCGCGATCCGCGTCCGCTGGACGGCACGCCGTCGGCCGACGCGGTGGCGCGGGCGGCGCTCGTCTCGGGTCGCTCGGTGGGGGTCGACAAGCTCGGCCCATCCATCGCGATGCTGCCCACTCCCGACGCGGCTGCCACGGCGTTCTCGGAGGTGACCAGCTTCGTGGCCTATTGGATCCGCGAGAACGGCGTCTCGGCGCTGCACCTGCTGCTCACCGACCTGAAGGGCAGTGGCAGTGACGACGCGGGCGCGGCGTTGCGCAGCGTGACCGGGTACGACCTGGTTCAGTGGATCCCCAGGTGGCAGCGTTGGCTGCTCGAACAACCCCCTGAGCCGGCGGCGCCGGCACGCACCGGGCCGGTGTCACGCGGCGACGATCCGGCGCGGCGCGTGCGGCTCGGCGATCTGCTGTTCTCGCGCGGGCACTCGGCGGCGACCGCGCAGCAGCTGGCGGCGGCCGCCAAGCTCCTCGACACCGAGCCCTCGGTGCGTTTCCGCTGGGCCCGGGCGCTGTGTGACGCGGGCCGGATGCCCGAGGCAAAGGCCGCGCTGGGGGGCCAGGCAGAGGTCCGCACGGTGCACGGCGGGTGGCAGGCCCTGAGCGGCCGATTCCGCGCCGAAGGCGGGGATCGGGGCGGGGCAGAGGGGGCATTTCGCCTGGGAATCGCGGTGGACCCGTGGAGCGAAGAGGTCGCATGCGAGGGCCAGTGGCGCCCGCGCCGACCGGGTGCCGAGCTTCCGGCCCTCCCCCAGGACCCACGGCGGCGCGCGCTCTGCGAGGCCGCGCGGGTCTTGCCGGTAGATTGACCCTCGGACCGGGGGCGCCTAGCATCAAACGCCCATCTGCGCGAAATCAGATGGCTCTTCCGCTGACCCGGTCGAGCTCGCGCTGTCTGATTGAGGACCTCTCGTGAGTGCCGCCACCTTCGCCGCCGCGCAGCTGTTGAAAGTGCTCCCACGCACGCGCATCAGTCGAGCCGTCGGTCGACTGTGCGAGAAGCCGCTCGCGCCGCCGATGTCGCGCGCCATCGAGCGGGTCTACGCGAGCGTGTACCGCGTCAACATGGGTGAGGCAGCGCCCGAGGCGGCGGCCTATCCCACCTTCGATGCGTTCTTCACCCGCGGGCTCAAGCCCGGTGCGCGGCGGATCAGCGACGACGTGATCGTCAGCCCGTCAGACGGCGTGATCGAAGCGACCGGTCCGGTGGACACGGGCAGTCGCGTATTCGTCAAGGGGCAGCCCTACGACGTCGCCGAGCTGGTGGGCGATCCCAGGGACGCGGCGCGCTTCGCCGGCGGCAGCTTCGCCGTGGTGTACCTGTCGCCGCGCGACTACCACCGGGTCCACTCGCCGGTCGACGGTTCCATCGGCCTGGTCCGCGGGATCCCGGGGGATCTCTACCCGGTGAACAAGATCGGCGAGCGGCACGTGCCTCGCCTGTTCGTGCGCAACAACCGCGTTGCCATCGCCATCGACACACCGGGGCTGGGTCGCGCCTACGTGGTGATGGTTGGAGCGGTCATCGTAGGGCGGATCAGCGTCAGCGTGATCGACGAGCCCGCCGTTCCTCCCGGCGACCATGCCGTTCGTCCTGCCGCGCCGGTGAAGCGCGGCGACGAGATCGGCGTCTTTCACTTGGGGTCCACCGCAGTGTTGCTGGTGGAGCCTGGAATCACCCTGGCCCGTTCGGTTGGTCCGATCCGTTACGGCGAATCCCTGCTGAAGCCCGCATGAGCGACGATCAGCTGGACGACGAGGCGCCGCCGAGCATCCCGGACATCGGGTCGCAGCCCGAGATCGCTCCGATCCCCGAGCTTCCCCCCGAGATCCCACCCGCGTCGGTGCAGGTCGAGGCCCCGCGGCTCGAGATCTCGTCGGAGCTGGACGTCGAGATCGACGTGGAGGTCGAGAGCGAGCCGGGGGAAGAGATCGAGCCCGACGCCTTGCCCCCGCTGCCTCCGCCGCGCAAGCGCATGCAGACCGACCCCGCGACGCCGGTTGCACGGGCCAGCATGCCCCCCCCGGCCGACGAGGCCGCGGTGAACGCCGCGCCCGCCAGCGAGTCCCTCAAGCCGCCCCGACCCCCGTCACTGTCGGACGCAGATCTGGACGAGCCAACGACGCGGCTCGACGAGGACGACGACTTCGAGAAGACCGTGCGCAAAGCGCCCGAGCCGCTCGACCACGTCTCGGATCTCGACGAGCCGACCACGCAGCGGGTCGAGGCGGGCGCGGTGCGCCCCATGCCGCCGCCCGGTTCGGTGCCTCCGCGTCCGGTGTCGCAGCCTCCGCGTCCGGTGTCGCAGCCGCCGCGCCCGGTGTCGCAGCCGCCGCGTGCGGTGTCGCAGCCGCCGCGCCCGGTGTCGCAGCCCCCCCCCCCGCCGGCGCCGCCCGCGGCGGTCCGTCACGAGTCCGAGCCGCCGACCCAGCCGCACAATCCCCTGCCAGAGGCCGGCAAACCTGCTGCCACTTCTTACCCGCCCCCGCCGGTGGTGCTCGACGAGCATGCCGACGCCGAGGCGATGCCTGCGTCGCTGAAGCCGATGCGGGTCATCGGGGTGAAGGCGCAGGCCGTGAAGAGCGTGGGTGCTTCGACTCCCCCGCCCGCGCCGCCGCCCCCGCCGCCGCCCCCGCCGCCGCCCGACGCGGCCGCCGTGGCGAAGCCCGTGTCGGAGGCACCCGAGCCGCTCGACGAGAGCGACATCTCGTTCCCCTCGGACGAGGGCGCCGAACCGACCGAGGCCGTCGACGCGGGCGACATCTCGTTCCCGGCCGACGAAAAGGCCGCCACCGAAGAGCTGACCGACGACGACATCGCGGTGCCGGAAGAGCGCGAAAGCGAGCCCGAGGTCGCGGTGGAGCTCGAAGCCGACAAGCCGCTGCCCCCGCCCCCACCGCCCCCACCGCGACGCGAAGCACCGAAGGCGCCGTCGGTGGCCGAGGCCAAGGAAGCGCAGCGCACCAAGCAGCGCAAAGCGTGGTGGGAAGAGCTGTTCGGCGAAGACTTCGCCCGGGCGAACGCCAAGCTCAAGCCCGGCCAGATCGTCCACGAGGCCGATTTCATCGAAGAGTCGCTGGGGGTGGCCAAGGGTGGCGTGATGCTCGATCTGGCCTGCGGCAGCGGGCAGCACGCGGTCGAGCTGGCACAGCGCGGCTACGGCGTCGTGGGTTACGACCTCTCGCTCTATCAGCTGGCGGTGGCCGCCGACGTGGCGCAAGACGCGGGGCAGAAGCTCAACCTGCTTCAGGGCGACATGCGCGAGATGGCCTTCGAAGAGATGTTCGACGGCATCTACTGCTGGAACACCAGCTTCGGCTACTTCGAAGAAGAGAAGAACGCCGCAGTGGCCCAGCGGATCTTCCGCGCGCTCAGGCCGGGCGGCATGTTCTTGCTCGACGTTGCCAACCGCGACTTCGTGGTCGCCAATCAGCCGGCACAGACCTGGTTCGAAGGCGACGCCTGCGTGTGCATGGACGACATGGCGGTGGACTTCATCACCAGCCGCCTGAAGGTGAAGCGCTCGCTGATCTTGGACGACGGCCGCACCATGGAGTGCAGCTACAGCATTCGGCTGTACTCGTTGCACGAGCTCGGAAAGATCCTGCACGACGCCGGCTTCCGCGTGACCGAAGCCAGCGGGCACCCTTCCACGCCCGGCGTGTTCTTCGGCGGCAGCTCGCCGCGTATCTTGATCTTGGCTCAGCGTCCTTAGCGCCAGCGCCAAGGCCGCGCCGCCCGCATCAC
Source organism: Polyangiaceae bacterium (assembly GCA_023150915.1). Classification (GTDB taxonomy): domain Bacteria; phylum Myxococcota_A; class Polyangia; order Polyangiales; family Polyangiaceae; genus JADJKB01. Next base: position 12,903 of record JAKLKA010000002.1, on the reverse strand, counting down.
GGGCAGGTCACGCTGGGGCCGGCCGGGCCTTCGGTGCAGCTGCAGCTCGAGCCCAGCGCTTGCTTCACGCAGGCGCAGCTGACGCTCTGCGCGCACTCGGGCAGCCAGCTGCAGGCGGGCCCACCGGGCGCCTTCTCGTCGCAGTAGAACCCCTTGGGGCAGAGGCCGGAGCCGCACGCCAAGCAGGTACCGTCCGCGCAACGCGGAGCGACGGCCGGCGACGCTTCGTCCCCGTCGGGCGCGTCGTCGCCGTCGCCCTTTGCGGGGCGATCGACGTCCGCCAACCCGGTCTTGCTTCCGGGTTGGCCAGCGCTGCCACCGCCGCCGCAGGCCGGGCCGAGCGCGAGCGCGAGGGCCACGGCGCCAAAGACGAGTCTCGGTGACACGGCTGGCAGGTATACGCCCTGGCGCGCGCGGGTTACAAGCACCCTGTGGACGTCACCCGTGCCCTCGAGAGCGCGCTGCCGGGCGTCACGGTCAGCACGTCGAGCCCCGACCGCGTCGCGTATTCGCGGGACCTCTGGCCGCGACGCTTGCTCGACGCGCGCGCGGGTCGGCCGGCGGTGAGCCCGCCGCTCGCGGTGGTGTGGCCGACCACCGCCGAAGAGCTGGCGGCGCTGGCGCGCTTCGCGCGCGACGAAGGGTTGAACCTGGTGCCATTCGGCGCCGGCAGCGGCGTGTGCGGCGGCGTGGATCCCAGCCCGAAGACCATCGTGGTCGACGTGAAGAAGATGCGCGACTTCCGCATCGACCCGGCGGGGCCCACTCTCGACGTGGGCGCCGGCGCCATGGGGATCACGCTGGAAGAAGACGTGCAGCGTGCCGGCTACACCATCGGGCATTTCCCCTCGAGCATTCTCTGCTCCACGGTGGGTGGCTGGATCGCGGCGCGCGGCGCCGGCCAGTGCTCGGGCAAGTACGGAAAGATCGAGGACATGGTGGTGTCCGTCGACTGCGTGCTGGGCACGGGCGACGTGGTCACGCTGAAGCGTCGCTTCGACGGGCCGAGCATGGTGCCGCTGGTGGTGGGCAGCGAGGGCACGTTGTGCACCATCGCCCGCGCCACGCTGCGCCTGCACCCGGCCCCGGCGGCCCGGGCCTACGCCGCGTTCTCGTTTCCCGACACCGAGTCGGGTTGGGACGCATTTCGGCAGATGTTCCAGGCAGGGCTTCGGCCGGCGGTCTCGCGCCTGTACGACCCGATCGACTCGGCGATCATGAAGAGCGGGTCGGTGAAGTCGGGGAAGAAGCGCCACGGACCGAAGACCGCGAGTCGCGCCGTGTCGCGTCTGGCGCGGGGGCTGCTCGCCGTTCCGCGGGCGCTGAACGCAGTGATTCAGGCGGCCGAGGGCAACCTGCTCGGCGGCGCGACCATGGTGCTGGTGTTCGAGGGCACGTCGGAAGAGGCCCACGCCGACTGCGAGCGAGCATCGCGCATTGCACTGGGGGTCGGCGCGCGCTCGCTGGGCGAGGGGCCTGCGCGCAAGTGGTTTGCCCATCGCTACAGCGTCAGCTATCGCCAGGCGCCGGTGTTCCGACTGGGGGCGTTCAGCGACACCATGGAAGTCGCTGCGCCCTGGTCGAAGCTGTCGGGGCTCTACGATGCCGTGCGCGAGGCCCTGGGCGAGCACGTCCTAGTGATGGCCCACCTGTCGCACGCCTACCCCGACGGCTGCAGCATCTACTTCACGTTCTCGGGAACGGCGGGCTCCGACGCGGCGGCGATTGCCAAGTACGAGGCCGCGTGGCGCTCGGCGATGACCGCGGCCATCGCCGCGGGCGGCACACTCAGCCATCACCACGGGGTGGGGCGAAGCAAAGCGCCGCGGCTGGGTGACGAGCTGGGCCATGGCGTCGAGCTGGTCAGGCGCCTGATGCGCGCCTGGGATCCCCACGGCCTGATGAACCCGGGCAACCTGACACCGCGCGCGGACGCACCCGCTTGCGAAACCTCCGCGGCGCCGCCGTTCTTGCCGGGCACGATCGACGAGCACTCGCTGCTCGCGACGTTCTCGGGCGACACCCGGCTCGGCGCGGCCGAGGCCACGCTGAACGCGCGCGGGCTCACGCTGGGCACCCCGGGCGAGGGCACGGTGGCCGCGTGGATCGCCGCGGGCATGCCCGGCGCCGCGAGCCCGTGGGCCGATCCGGTGGCGCAGACTCTCTCGGGCTTCGTCGCGACGCTGCCCGCCGGTCGTCAGCTGGTGGTGCGCCCCGCGCCACGCCGCGCCGTCGGGCCAGACTTGTCGGCGCTGGTGCTGGGCGCCCGCGAGCGCATCGCGCGCATCGACCACGCCACGCTGGCGGTTCAGCGCCGCGGCGCGCCGGCCGCGCGCACGCTGCCGTTCGGCGGCGAGCCGAACCCGCCCATGACCGACGCCGAGCGCGCCGCCTGGGAGCGGATCGTCTCAGCTGCGACCTGAGCCCAGTGCCACGCCACCCAGCCGGGTGAGCGCCTCTTCGACCAGGCGCTTGTCGGCGTCTTCCAGAGCGCCGGCCCCTGCGCGATGCAACGCGTAGCGCAGCGCCGCTGCTTCCAGCTGGGTCAGGGCCGCGGTTCGATCGTACGACATGCCCACCACGCGAAAGCGCAGCAGCACCTGGCCGTCGTCGAGCACCGCCTCGCCGGTGAGCTCCGCCTTCTGGCGGCCTTGCCCCAGCAGCTGGCGGATGATCCCGCGCACGCGCGCCGCGCGCCGCCGCACCTTGTTCACCGCCGGATCCTGAAACATGCCGAAGAACCGGTTGCGGCTGAAGCTGGGCGGGACCAGCACCAGCGCGCACAGCAGGCCGTCCATGTCGAGCGGGCGACCCCCGGGGCGATCCGACGTGTGCTGAGCCTGAGCCACGCCCGCACATGTTCGCCGCGATGCCGGAGCAGGTCGAGCGAAAATGCGTCGCGGCAATCCATCATTGCGGCGGCGGCGCGCCCTTGACTTTGTTCAGTCCAGACCTTGCCGCTCGAGCTCGGCCGCCTGATGAAAGGCGACCAGCGCGTCCGTGAGCTCGCCCAGGTCGCCCTCCATCACGCGCTCGAGCTGATAGAGCGTGAGCCCGATGCGGTGATCGGTCAGCCGGTTCTGGGGGAAGTTGTAGGTGCGAATCTTCTCCGACCGCTCCCCGCTCTTGACCATGCCGCGGCGCTCGTCGCGCAGGGCGTCGTCTTGCTTCTGCTGTTCGATGTCGAGCAGACGACTCTTCAGGATCTTCAGCGCCTTGCTCTTGTTCTTGAGCTGGCTACGCTCGTCTTGGCACTTCACGATCATGCCGGTCGGCAGGTGGGTGATTTGCACGGCGCTGTTGGTGGTGTTCACGCCCTGGCCCCCGGGGCCCCCCGAAGCGGCAATGTCGAAGCGCAGGTCCTTCTCGTCGATGGTCACGTCCACGTCGTCGGCTTCGGGCAAGACGGCCACGGTGGCCGTGGACGTGTGGATGCGCCCCTGAGCCTCGGTGGCGGGCACGCGCTGCACGCGGTGAACGCCGCCTTCGTACTTCAGGTTCGAGTACACGCGGTTTCCCGTGATCAGCAAGATCACCTCTTTGACCCCGCCGGCGCTGGCCTCGCTCTGGGACAAGAGCTCGACCCGCCAGCCCTTCTGCTCGGCGTAACGCGAGTACATGCGGAGCAGATCGGCCGCGAACAACGCGGCCTCTTCGCCGCCGGTTCCGGCCCGGATCTCGAGCAGGGTGTTCTTGTCGTCGCTGGGGTCTTGGGGCAAAAGCAGGATGCGCAGCTGCCTCTCCAGCGCGGCGCGCTTCTCTTCCAGGCCGGGCAGCTCTTCGCGCACCATCGGCCCCAGCTCGGGGTCGTCCAGCGCCTCTTGGTCTTCGCGGATCTGCCGGTCGAGGGCCCGCCACTCGCCGAATGCGGCCACCACCGGCTGGATCTGCGCGCGTTCGCGATTGAGCGCGAGGAGGCGCGCTGGCTCGGACAGGGTCGCGGGCTCGCACAAGAGCTGCTCGATCTCCTGGTGGCGGCGGTGGACCGCCTCGAGCTTCTCGATGGGCAACACGTCAGGCAGCCGGTCGCGCTTCTCGGAGCGCGTCGTAACCCGCGAAGGTCGAGTCGCCGTCGGCCTGGTGCCCGGTCTGTTCTCGCACCAAGGCGCTGCGCAGCGCCGCCAGCGCCACCTCGAGCTGCGAGTCGTCGGGCTCGATGGTGGTGATCTTCTGAACCAAGAAGCCCGGGTACAAGAGCAGCTGCAGCGGGCCCTTGCCCCAGCGCGCCAAAGCCCGCTGGATCTCGAAGGTGATGGCGGCAATGATCGGCAAGAACGGCAGCTTCATCAGGAAGAAGACGACGTTGTCGGCGAGCTTGCCCAGGCCCAGCTGGGGCAGCAGCGGGCCGATGGCGCTGAAGATCAGGATCGACACCAGCGCGACCATGACCAAGAAGGTGGTGCCGCAGCGCGGGTGAAGCGTGGTCTTCGAGCGGGCGTTTTCCACCGCCAAATCCTCCCCCGCCTCGTACGCGTGGATCGCCTTGTGCTCGGCACCGTGGTACTGAAACACGCGGTAAATCTCGGGCATGCGCCGGATCACCAGCATGTAGCCGATCACGATCACCAGCTTGGCGGCGCCGGTCAGCACCTGGAAGCGCGGATCGCGCACGTCCAGGTTCAGGTCGAACACCCGGCTGGTGCCCGCCGCAAAGGCCTGCGGCAGGGCCACGAACAGCCCCAGCGCGAACACGATGGTGAGCAGGGTGAACAGCGACTTGCCGGCGCCGCCCTCTTTGCCCATGGGCGGCGGGGGCGAGTCGGGCTCTTGGGTCGCGAGCGCGATGATCGGCAGCGACAAGAGCGCCAGGGTGCTGGGCCCGGCCTTCTTGGCCTTCTCTTCCGCCTCCATGTCTTGCTCGTACAGCTCGGCACTGAAGCGCAGGCAGCGACTGCCGAGCTTCAGCGCCTCGACCAGGGTGGTGATCCCGCGGATCAGCGGCCAGCCCTTCGCGCCCACGCGCGGGTCGGCCATGGTCTCTTCACGGACCATCAGCGCGCCGTTGCGCCGCCGCACCACTGCTGCGTACGAGTGCGGCGAGCGCATCATCACACCCTCGATCAGCGCTTGCCCACCGATGTAAGGGCGAGCAACTCCATCGCGACCGACGACCTGGGGCTGGTTCATTGGCCTTCAATATAGCGTCGGCAGACGCAACGGACAGTGAACCGTGCGCGAGCGCGGAGACCGTTCCGCAGGCTGGGGGCGGACAGCCGCCGGGCTCACGCGGTCTTCGCGTAGCGCTTCCGGAAGCGATCGACGCGACCGGCGGTGTCCATCAAGCGCTGCTTGCCGGTGTAGAACGGGTGGCACGCGCCGCAGACGTCGACGGCGAGCTCCTTCGCCGTCGAGCGCGTCTGAAACGTGTTCCCACAGGCGCAGGTCACGGTGAGGACGTTGTACTCGGGGTGGATGCCGTCTTTCATAGCGGGGCGCGGACCCTAGCGCCCCAGCCCGCGCCGTTCAAGCTCCAGGTGAACGGACCCCGTTCCGGAGCAGGCTCCGGAACCGCCGGAAAAGAAAAGCCATTACGTTACGTTAGGTTCCGGGTTTGCAAATTTGACGTTACGTCAGATCTGGCCCATACCCCGCCTGTCATGTCTCTCTCGCGCCGCGAAGCCCTTGGGCGAATCGGCGCGGCGACCGCCGCGCTGGGCGGGTCGGCCTTGGCAGCGAGGCTGACCTGGGATCCGGGGGGCTTCGACGTGACCCGGCTCGAGGCCGAGCGCCAGGTGCGCGACTTCGGCCTGAAGGCGGGCGCGGGGCCGGTGATGGCCATCGCCAAGAGCTCGACCGACGCCGCGGACCTGACCCGCAAGGCGGTCCAGGGTCTGGGTGGCATGTCGCGGTTCGTCGCGCGCGGCGACGTGGTGGCCATCAAGCCCAACATCGGCTGGGATCGGATGCCGGTCCACGCCGCCAACACCAACCCGGTGGTGGTGGCCGAGCTGGTCAAGCTGTGCCTGGACGCCGGCGCGGCGCGGGTGGTGGTCACCGATGCCTCGTGCAACGAGCCGAACCGCTGCTTCCAGCGTTCGGGGATCTGGCGCGCGACGCACGCCGTGGGCGCCACCGTCATCTTGCCGGCGGCGCACCGCTTCCGCGAGCTGCGCATGAAAGGCGACGTGCTCGACCTTTGGCCGGTGTACACCCCACTGGTGAACGCCGACAAGGTGATCAACGTGCCAGTGGCCAAGCACCACAACCTGTCGAAGTACACCGGCGCGATGAAGAACTGGTACGGCCTGCTCGGGGGCCGCCGTAACCGCCTGCATCAGAACATCGACGTCTCGATCGCCGATCTGGCCACCTTCATGCGGCCCACGCTCACCGTGCTCGACGCCACGCGCGTCCTTCTGCGCAACGGCCCGCAGGGCGGCAACATCGACGACGCGAAGGATCTGCACCAGGTCATCGCCAGCCTCGATCAGGTCGCGGTGGACGCGTATGGCGCCACGCTGATCGGCGAGAAGCCGGCGAACGTGAAGTACCTTGCCCTGGGCGAAGAGCGCGGGCTCGGGAAGGTGAGCTGGGAGCAAATCCCCCGCGTGGAGGTCTGAGTGGCCGGAGAGCCGCACCCGCACCCCGGCGCACCCGAGCTTCCGCAGCCCATCCCCTGGCTCGGGGCCGCCGGTCGCGTCGAGCCGCTGGACCGCAAGGCCCCCGCGCCGAAGGGCGGTTGCGGATCGGGGGCGTGCGGCTGCGCGAGCGGCACCGCCGCCAGCGCCGAGACCGAGCCGTCGTCCCCTGCCGGCAGCGGGGCCGGCGGCGGCCAGGGCGCCAGCGCGCCCCCTGCCCCCACCAAGCCCCCGCCGCCGTCCAAGCTCGCCAGGTGGTGGAAGAAGCGCTTCGGGCCCCGCAGGCTGCCCGGGTCGGGCATCCCCGCACGCAAGGTGATCCGCTTCCTGGCGAAGGCGCGCGTGGTGAGTCAGGCGCTGTTCCTGAGCATCTTCCTCTGGTTCCTGTTCCAGACGGCGTTCCGCGGAACGTTCAGCGCCGAGGCGGGCAAGGCCATTCGGCTGCCGTTGCCGGTCGAAGCGTTCTTGCTCGCCGACCCGTTCGTCGCGGTGATGACTCTGCTCTCGACCCACACGGTCTATCGGGGTCTCGCTTGGGCGGTGGTGATCCTGGCGCTCACGCTGCTGTTCGGCCGCGTGTTCTGCGGCTTCATCTGCCCCTTCGGCACGCTGCACCACTTCTTCGGTTGGATCTTCCCCAGCAGGTATCTCAAGGGGAACAAGCGCGTCGAGACCAACAAGACCCAGGGCTGGCAGCGCGGCAAGTTCTACCTGATGTGGGGGTTCTTGGGGGCGGCGGCCGCGGGCAGCGCCGTCGGCGGGCTGTTCGATCCGATCTGCGTCGCCGTGCGCGCCATTGGCCTGGGCGTGGTGCCGGCGCTGCAATACCTGGGTATTCGTGGCGCCACCGTCGCCGCCGACTCGAACGTGCGCGCGGTGCAAACCGCCAGCGACGGCGCGCAAGACTTCTTCTCGCAGACGGTCTGGACGGCGAACCAGGCCTACTTCCACCAGACCTGGTTCATCGTCTTCTTGCTGGTCGCCGTGCTGTTCATGAACCGCATCATCCCGCGGTTCTGGTGTCGGGCGCTCTGCCCGCTCGGCGCGTTCTTGGGCATGCTGTCTCGCTTCGCCATCTTCGGCATGGAGAAGGACCACGCGAAGTGCACGGACTGCAACCTGTGCCTGGTGAACTGCCAGGGCGCCGACAGCCCGCAGGGCGGGGTGAAACACCGCCAAGACGAGTGCTTCGTGTGCTTCAACTGCGAGGCGGCGTGCCCGGAAGACGTCATCAAGTTCAAGTTCCTACCGAACCGCAAGAGCGAGATCGTCAAGCCCGACCTCCAGCGCCGCACCCTGCTGGCCAGCACCGCGGCGGGCGCCGTGGCCATCCCGGCGATGCGCATCGCCAACTGGCCCGACCGCGCCTACAGCGAGAAGGTGATTCGCCCGCCGGGGGCGGTGGAAGAGCGCGATTTCCTCGAGCGCTGCATCCGCTGCGCAGAGTGCATGAAGGTGTGCCCGAACAACGCCCTGCACCCCGCCCTGTTCGAGGCTGGGATCGAGGGCCTGTGGACGCCGATCTTGGTGCCGCGCATCGGCTATTGCGAGTTCAGCTGCGTGCTCTGCGGTCAGGTGTGCCCCACCGGCGCCATCCAGAAGATCGACGAGAAGCAGAAGATGGGCATCGGCCAGAAGCCGATCAGCATGGGCACCGCGATGTACGACCAGGGCCGCTGCCTGCCCTGGGCCATGGCCACGCCCTGCATCGTGTGCGAAGAGTTCTGCCCCACCTCACCCAAAGCGATCTGGGCCGAAGACGTCGAGATCCCGAAGCGCGAGAGCAAGTACGAGGCGGGGGGCGAGCACGCGAAGATGACCACCATCAAGGTGCAGCGCCCCCACGTGGATCCGACGTTGTGCATCGGCTGCGGCGCCTGCGAGAAGGTTTGCCCGATCGTCGACAAGCCGGCAGTCTACGTGACCAACGCCGGCGAGACCCGCAGCCGCACGAACGTGATCTTGCTGGAGAACACCAGCTACTCTTCCTAGCAGGCGGGGCAGGTTGTCCCGACCCGAGGGTCGTGGCATGGGTGCCGAACCGATGCTGGAAGACGACCACGGAGAAGATCGCCCCACGTTTCCCGACGACCCGTCCGTCCAGCACAGCCAGCTCGCCACGGCCCTGGCGCAGCTGAAGCGTGCCGCCCGCGCCGGCGGCGATCCGCGCGGGGTCTGCAGTCTGCTCGGGGCGCTGATCGAGGACCTTCGCCAGCACTTCGCCGCCGAAGAGTACGCGATGGAGCGTGACGACTACCCGCACACCGAGGACCACCGGGAGGGACACCGCAAGTTCTTGCGGCACATCGAGAGCGTGCGGGCCGAATGCGTCGACGGCAACAAGGGCTTGGCCCCCGTGGTGGCGGAACAGCTCGAGAACTGGTTCCACGATCACGAGCAGACAGCCGACGCCGATCTGCGGGCGCACCTCGGCGCGACGCGCTGAGCGGAAGGGCGACGGGGGGAGGGGGGCGCAGCGGCGCCCGAGGCGTCAGCTCAGCGCGATGCGCGAGCCGTTGCGCTCGAGCCACTGCGCAAAGCTCTGCAGCTCGGGATTCACCGAACGCGAGAACTCGATGCTGCGCGCCGCAGTACTCGTTCTCGAAGTCCCGCTCGTACTGGAACATGTTCGCGAGATCGTCGGCGGGCACCGCCCGGGAAACGGAAGCCCCCCCACGAGCGGCGGACGTTCGCCCCCGGTCAGGCGGCGCGGGTTCGGTATTGCTTGGGGGTGACGCCGTACCACCGCTTGAATGCACGGTTGAAGGTGCTCTGGTCCGAGAAGCCGAGCAGGTAGGCAACCTCGGCGATGGCGATGTCGGGCTGCTGCAGATACAGCCCCGCGGCACCCTGGCGGACCTCGTCGAGCAGCGTGTGGAACGAGTAGCCGAGCTCGCGCAGGTGTCGCTGGAGCGTGCGCGGCGTCAGGGCCAGCTCGGCGGCCACCGGCTCGAGCGAAGGATCGCCGCCGCGGAGCTGGCGGTTGATGGCACTGCGCGTGCGTTCCACCAGCCCGGGGCCCTTGGGGAGGCGCTCGAGCAAGAGGTCGGCGTGCTGCGAGAGCACCTCGAGCAGCCCGACATGCGGGCTCTTTGCGGGCGCATCCCAGGCGTTGCGAGCGACGAGCATGCACGTCCGGCGCGCGCCGAAATCGATCGGGCAACCGAAGATCCGTTCGTGCTCCGCGATGTCGACCGGGCGAAGGTGAGTGAGCTGCACGCGCTGAAGCCTGAACGGCACACCCGTGGTCGCGCGGATGTGAAGGAAGAAGGTCGCGAAACAATACTCGGCGTACTGGCGCGACACCCCCTCGGGGCTGGTCTCGTCGACGATTCCGAAGACGACGGGATCGCCCGCCGCATCGATCGGCAGCGAGACGGCGGTGTTGACCAGCTTGAAGTACCGCGCGGCCAGCGTGAAGGCCTCGCCCACCGTGCGAGCGTTGTGACCCATGAAGTCGATGACCTTGTAGGCGCCCACCGGACAGGCTTCGGCGGCGTGCAGTGAGAGCACCGGGTCGCCCGACATCTCGTAGGCCTTGCGCCACAGGGCCGAGACCGCGCTGGCGTGCAGCCGGGCATCGGGGTCGTCGAGGGTCCGCTGGCTGACCCCTGCCCCATCGAGAAGCGTTCGGGTGTCGACCCCCAGTCGCTCGCAGGCCTGCACCAGCGCGCGGCTGGACACCGTGAGCACCGTGCCGTCACGGGTCCACATGGGCAGACGATAAGCGGCCTTGGCGCCCCGAGCACACAGATTGTCGCGCGCGGCCCAGACCGCCTCGGCGGGCGTGCCCACGGTGCCGCAGAGACCCCGAAAGGAACCCGAGAATGCGAAGGATCGCTGGAGTATTTGCCGCAGCCTGGCTCAGCACGGCCGGCGCCTCGGCCCACGGCGGCAGCCACGCCCCGGACCCCGCCCTGCACGTCGACCCGTCCCTCGAGGACTGCGAGGTGCAGTTCGCTCCCGAGCTCAGCCAGGCGGCCTTTCGACGCTTCACGCGCGAGTTCGGGTCGGTGGGGGCCTTCAAACAAATGGCGCCGCCCAACACCCTGGGGCTGTGGCGCGTGGCGATCGGGCTCGAGTACATGCGCTTCCGCGTGGACGAACACTCGGACGCCTGGAACGACACGTTCGCGCACCCGGAACCCACCCACGAGCTCGGGAGCGAACTCGGCTACCCAAAGCTCAAGCTGCGTGTCGGCGTCGCCGACCACACCGACGTGGGCCTCTTCTTCACGATGAACCCTTCCTCGAACTATGGCTGGGTCGGGGTGGACGTGAAACACGCCCTGTTGCGGCAGAGCGACTCCCTGCCGGTGACGCTCGCTGTGCGGGGCGCGTACACCAAGACGCTGTTCGTTTCGGACATGGACATGCACGCGCTGACGGCCGACGTCTCGATGGGGAGAACGTTCTGGAAGGCGCTCACGCCGTACGTTGGCGTCGGCGGCGATCTGGTGCTGGCGCGCGAGACCTCGCCGGCCGTGGACCTGGACACCGAGCTGGTGCCGACGCCCCATGCGCTCGTCGGGCTCGAGGCTTCGCTCTGGCACGTCGCGCTGGGGGTCGAAGGCCAGTACGGCGCCATCCCCACGGTCCAGGCGCAGATCTCGGCGGTGTTCTGAGCGTGCCCTGCCCTCGCCGCGCTCGGGTGTGTGCCAAGGGTCGATCGCGGGCTTCTTGGCACACGGCAGCCGGGTCAGCCGATAATGGCTGCGACGGGAGATCGACCCTTGGTTTTGGCTCTGGCGTGGCTCTTGCTTCGAAACACCCACAGCATGGCAAAGCTGAACGCTTGGGTTTTGCGCGTGGCGGCGAGCGTCGCCATCGTGTGGGGTGCCAGTGGCTGCAGCCGTTCCGACGTGGACCCGAGCGAGGGCGGAACCGGCGGGACCACTGGGCAGGTGTGCGGCAACGGGGTGTGCGACCCGGCCGAGAACATGGAGAGCTGCCCCGCCGACTGCGGCGGCACCTGCGGCGACGGGATCTGCGGTGCGAAGGAGTCCCCCGCGTCGTGCCCTGCCGACTGTGCCGCGTCGTGCGGCAACGGCACCTGCGAGCCCGGGGAGCCCGGCTCGTGCCCCAAGGACTGCCCCACCTCGTGTGGCAACGGGATGTGCGAGGCCGGCGAAACCCCGGAGGGCTGCCCGGCAGACTGCGGCAGCACCTGCGGCAATGGCATGTGCGAGCCGGGCGAAAGCGCGATGAGCTGCCCGATGGACTGCGGCTCGTGCGGCGACGGCCTGTGCTCTTACCCCGAAGACCCGAGCACCTGCCCGATGGACTGCGGCGGAGGCTATTGCGGCGACGGCTGGTGCGGGCCGGGTGAAGACGGCAACGTCTGCCCTCAGGACTGCGGGCAGCAATACTGCGGCAACGGCCTGTGCGAGCCGGGTGAAGACCCGTACTCGTGCCCGAACGACTGCGGCTACTGCGGCAACTACGTGTGCGAGCCGTGGGAGAGCTCTTACAACTGTCCGTCGGACTGCGGCACCACCACCTGGTGCGGTGACGGCAAGTGTGTCCCGCCCGAGAATCCGAAGAGCTGCCCGGTCGACTGCGGCAACCCGGGCTGGTGCGGCGACGGGATGTGTGTTCCGCCCGAGACGGAGAAGAGCTGCCCCGCCGATTGCCAGATGACGACGTATTGCGGCGACGGCAAGTGCGTGCCACCCGAGAACCAGTACAGCTGCCCGACCGACTGCGGCAGCCCCGGCTGGTGCGGCGATGGCAAGTGCGTGCCGCCCGAGAATCAGAGCACGTGCCCGAACGACTGCGGCAAGCCGCCGGTGTGCGGCGACGGCCTGTGCAACGGGAGCGAGAACCAGCTCTCGTGTCCCAAGGACTGCCCGAGCAAGTGCGGCGACGGCATCTGTGGCATCGACGAGAACGCCAAGAGCTGCCCGGTGGACTGCCCCGCGCAATGCGGCGACGGCTATTGCGGGCCGGGCGAGAGCCAGAAGTCGTGCCCCAAGGACTGCCCCGGGTTCTGCGGCGACGGCCTGTGCGGCGCGGGTGAGGACTCGAAGACCTGCCCGAAGGACTGCGGCTCCGTGGCGTACTGTGGCAACTACGTCTGCGAGCCGGGCGAGAACCAGTACAACTGCCCGAACGACTGCGGCTGGACGGGCTACTGCGGCGACGGCATGTGCGGGCCTTACGAGGACCAGTACAGCTGCCCGATGGACTGCGGTTACCCCAGCTACTGCGGCAACTACGTCTGCGAACCGGGCGAGAACCAGTACAGCTGCCCGATGGACTGCGGGGGTGGCGGCTACTGCGGCGACGGCTGGTGTGGGCCGAACGAGAGCCCGTACACCTGCTC